>NZ_CP107913.1:4006666-4308333 GCF_036014115.1 Streptomyces sp. NBC_00448 | reverse complement strand
GTCGCGGAGGCGGGCGTGCCGCTGGCCGCCTTGCAACGCCAACTCGCCGCGCACGGGCAGATGCTGGCCCTCGACCCGCCTGAGGAGGGCGCCACGCTGGGCGGCGTCGTGGCCGCCAACGCCTCCGGGCCGCGCCGGCTGCGCTACGGCACCGTGCGCGACCTGCTGATCGGCGTCACCGTGGTGCTCGCCGACGGAACCGTCGCCCGCTCCGGCGGAAAAGTGGTCAAGAACGTCGCCGGCTACGACCTCGGCAAGCTCCACACCGGTGCCCACGGCGGCCTCGGCGTCATCGCCTCCACCACCTGGCGGCTGCACCCGCTGCCGCCGGCCGCCGCGACGGTCACCGCCCGGCTGGACGGCAGCGCGCGGGCCGGCCGGCTCGCCGCCCTCGTGGCCCGCTCCACCCTCACCCCGACCGCCCTCGAACTGTGCTGGCGGCGCGGCGCGTCGGCCACCACCGGCGAACTCGTGGCCCTCTTCGAGAGCATCCCGGCCTCGGTCCACGACCAGGCGACCCGCTGCGCGGAACTGCTGGCCGGCGAAGCCGGCGGCCTGGCCGTGGAGGTCGGCGACGCCCCGCCCGCGTGGTTCGGCGCACGGCCGACCGGACCGCTGGTGCTGCGGCTGGCGTTCGCGCCCGCCGCCCTCCCGCACGTGCTCGACGCGCTGCCACCGGGCGCGTCCGGCACGGCTTCGGCCGCGGTGGGCGTGGCGTACGCGGCTGTGCCCGCCGCAACCGACCTCGCCGCCTTGCGCGCCGCCGTCGCCCCCTACGACGGCTCGGCCGTGGTGCTCGCCGCCGACCCCGCCCTCCGCCCGGCGCTCGACCACTGGGGGCCGCCCGGCGACGCCTTCACCCTGATGACCCGCGTCAAGGACCGCTTCGACCCCGCCCGGCGCCTGTCCCCGGGGCGCCTTCTGGGAGGACTCTGATGACCCCCGCCTCGCGCTCCACCCTCCCGAATCACCCCCACCGGCCAGCGATGCCGCCGACTTCTCCGTGCCCACCACCCGGCGCACGAGATGTCACGGACCGGGTGACGACGGGGCCCGCCGCAGCAGAGCCGGCGTCAGCAGCGCCCGTGAACTCGCCGTGGAACGCGGCGGGGCCGTTGCCGGGAGGACCGCGATGACCGCCGCCTCGCCGCCCGGGAACCCGGACCCCGCGCAGCCCGGTCCGCCGCAGCCGGACGCGCCCCAACCTGAAGCGCCGCGGCCCGCCTCCCCGCCACCCGTCCCTCCGGCACCGCTCGGAGCCACCGTCGCGGCCAGCGCTGACGCGGCGACGGTCGGCCTCGGCATGCCCGGGTTCGGGCTGCCCGGGGGCGCGTTCGACGGGTGCAACCCGCCGGACGCCGCACTCGCCGGCGACTGCGTGCACTGCGGCTTCTGCCTGCCGACCTGCCCCACCTACGTCCTGTGGGGCGAGGAGATGGACAGCCCGCGCGGCCGGATCGACCTCATCAAGGGCGGCCTGGAGGGCGACCTGCTCGACGCGACCGCCGTGCGCCACCTCGACCAGTGCCTGGGCTGCATGGCGTGCATGACCGCGTGCCCGTCGGGGGTGCAGTACGACAAGCTGATCGAGGCCACCCGGGGGCAGCTGGAGCGCCGTACGACCCGCCCGCGCCGGGAGCGGCTGATCCGCGCGCTGGTCTACGGCCTCTTCCCCTACCCCCGCCGGCTGCGCGCCCTGCGCGGCCCCCTGCGCGCCTACCAGTCCTCGGGTCTGCGCGGCCTGCTCGCCCGGGTCGGGCTGCTGCGCCGACTCCCCGCGGTGCTGCGGGCGATGGAGGCGCTGGCACCGAAACTGGGACCGTCGCCCGCGCTGCCCGAGCGGTCGCCGGCGACCGGCACCCGCCGTCGTACGGTCGGCCTGCTCACCGGCTGCGTCCAGGGCACCTTCTTCCCCGACGTGAACGCCGCCACCGTGAGGGTGCTGTCCGCCGAGGGCTGCGATGTGGTGGCGCCGCGCCGGCAGGGCTGCTGCGGGGCGCTGTCCGCGCACGCCGGGCGGCTCCCGGAGGCGGTGCGGTTCGCCCGGCACGTCATCGAGACCTTCGAGGCAGCGGACGTGGACGCCGTGGTGGTCAACGCGGCCGGCTGCGGCTCCCAGCTCAAGGAGTACGGCCACCTGCTGCGCGACGAGGGCGGCGACTGGCCGGCACGGGCCGAGGCGCTGGCGGCCAGGGTCCGCGACATCACCGAACTCCTCGACGAGATCGGCCCGCTCGCCCCGCGCCACCCGCTGCCGCTCACCGTCGCCTACCAGGACGCCTGCCACCTCGCGCACGCCCAGTCCGTCCGCGACCAGCCGCGCCGGCTGCTGCGCGGGGTTCCCGGCGTGCAGCTGCGCGAGCTGCCGGAGCCGGAGATCTGCTGCGGCAGCGCGGGGACATACAACCTGCTGCACCCCGAACCGGCCCGGGAGCTGGGCGAGCGCAAGGCACGCGCGGTGCTGTCCACCGGCGCCCGGCTGATGGTCACCGCCAACCCGGGCTGCTGGATGCAGGTGGCCGGCACCCTCGCCGGGATGGGCGAGCGGATGCCGGTCGCCCACACCGTGCAGGTGCTGGACGCGGCGATCCGCGGCATCCCCGCCGAACGCCTCCTCGCCGACGCCCTGGACGGCCCCGGCACCCCCCTGCCCGTGCCGCGCCGGCCCCGGCCGAGGGCCGAGGCAGAGGCCGAAGCAGAGAGCTGAGTGGCGGTCAGCCGCCGTTGACCAGGCGGATGTAGCGCACCCAGTCCCAGTTCGGGCCCGGGTCGGTGTGGTCGGTGCCCGGCACCTCGACATGGCCGATGATGTGCTGACGGTCCTTCGGGATGCCGTACTTGTCGCAGATCTCGGCGGTGAGGGCGGCGGAGGAGTGGTACATCGCGTCGGTGAACCAGGACGCGTCGTCGACCCAGCCTTCGTGCTCGATGCCGATGCTGCGGGTGTTGTAGTCCCAGTTGCCGGCGTGCCAGGCCACGTCATGCTCGCGGACGCACTGGTCGATGGCGCCGTCGGCCGAGCGCACCACGTAGTGCGCCGTGGCGGCGTGGGCGGGGTCCTGGAAGAGGGTGATGGTGTCGGCGAAGGTCTCCTGGGTGACGTGGATGACGACCATGTCGATCGCGTAGGTGGAAGGGCGGTTGGACGCCGTGTAGTTGGCGGTGCTGGCCGGAGCCCAGGTGGCGCCGGGGTAGTCGACGGTGGCCGCCGCCGCGGCACGGCCGCTGCCGGTCCACAGCTCGCCGGCGAACGCGGCGCCCGCGGCGGCACCCAGCGCGAGGCCGCCGCGCAGCAAGGACCTTCGGGTGTGGGGGAGTCGGGGGCTGCTGGGGCGTTCCATGGCGGGCTCCCTGAGAGGTCGCGAGGTGGTCGAGTCCATGACAAGAACATCGGGCTCGCCCATCGTGGGGCCCGGGTCCTTGGCCTGCCAAGCGGTTCGCGCAATGGCAGAGGTCCACGCCATTGGCGGACCTGCCGCACGGCCCCGCGCAGCCGCCTGCGCGCCGAGTTCGCCCACTCACGCAAAGTAATCACACTGGCCCCCGTTCGGATAACGACTGATGCACGCTCACATCACCGCCCGGCCACATCGCCTGACCGATTTGCCTACTCTCCCTATACCCTGCGCGTTTTGTTCCCATGCCCAACTCTCCGATTCGGCTTGGAAAACGCCTCCGGCTCTATTAACGTTCGATAACGCAGCGCGGTCGTCACCGCCGCCGCCAGGACGGCGGACCGCGCGCTTGCCGAATCCCGTCCGCGGGAACCGGGGACCCGTGAAAATGGGGTGAATCGGGCAGTAGTCAGGCCCGTAGGAGACCTTCTTCCTCCGAACCCGTCAGCTAACCCGGTAGGCGAGAGGGAAGGAAAGGAGAGCGCCCGTCGTGGCGTCCGACCAGCTTGCCTACGCCCCCGCCCGGCCTGACGGCGACATCGCCGGCCAGGAGCGGGAAGATTTCCGACTTCCGCGTCAGCGGGCCAACGCCCTTGCTGCCAGCGGCACTTCCAGCGTCCCGGCTCCCGCGTTCGCCGCGTTCGCCGGTGCCGGAGCGGCGGGCCTGGCCCCCGCGCCGGCCGTCGAGCCCGCCGGGCGCCCCGCGCCGTACCCGCTGCCGGACGCCGGACCGGGTGGCGCCGCGCTCGCCGGCCTGCCGACGTACGACCCGACGGCGCTGACCGTGCCCGCGGCGCCGGCCCCGGCACCCGCACCGGCCCCCGCTCCGGCCGAGCCGATCGCCCCCGCTCCCGCGCAGGCCGAGGCAACGACGCTGCTGCCGCGGCCCGTTGCCGAACCCGAGATCGCCGACACCACCGCGACCGGCCGGACCGGCGACGCCGGGACCGCCCCCGCCGATCCCGGCGAGGCGCTGTGTGCCCGCATCCTCGGCCAGGTCGCCGCCCAGCGCGAGGCCACGGCCCGCGCCGAGCGCGAAGCGGTCGAGAAGGTGGCGGCCGAGCAGGCCGCCCGCGAGGCCGCCGAGCGCAAGGTGCGCGAGCAGGTCGCCGCGGCGAAGGCCGCGGCCGAGGAGAAGGCCCGCGAGGAAGCCGCCGCGGCGGCCCGCGCCGAGGCCGAGCGCCTCGCCCGGCTGGCCGCCTCCTACATCAAGCCGGTCGCCTGCGCCGCGCTCGGCGCGGGTTTCGGCGAGACCGACCCCTGGGCCAACCTGCACAACGGGCAGGACTTCACCGCGCCGACCGGCACCCCCGTGCACGCCGTGCACGGCGGCACCGTCACCTCCGCGGGCTGGGCCGGCAGCGACGGCTACCGGGTCGTCCTCACCCTCGACGACGGCACCGAGTTGAGGTACTGCCACCTGTCGACCATGGTCGTCACCGACGGCCGGGTCACCACCGGCGACACGATCGGCCGGGTCGGCGCGACCGGCAACGTGCCCGCGCCGCACCTCCACTTGGAGGTCCGCCCCGACGGCGGCGCCCCCGTGGACCCGCTGCCCTGGCTGCGCGCGCACGACGTCACCGTCTAGCGAGGCTGCCCGCGTCGAGCGGACGAGCGGAGCCCGGCGACCCCGCGTTCCTTCCGTATGACCGGCCCCACCGCCCCGGCGGCCCTGGCGACCACCCCCCCGGCGCCGGGGCCGTCGGCTTTGGCGGCGCGCCGTGCTCGGACCGTTCCCCGCGCCCCTGACCGGGGACGCGGGGGAGTCCGTCACAGCGCAGGCGACTTGGCGGTCTGCGGGGCCGGTGCCGCGTGGCGGGCGGCGAGGTCGACCAGGGAGATCATGTCGACCGGGGACGTGTCGGCGTCCAGGACGCGGTACTCGAGCGCGGTGAGGATGGCGAGCCGCTCGGTGAGCCCCCAGCGGGGGTTGGTCTCGGCGGCGATCAGCTCGGCCGCGGCCTGGGCGAGCGGATGGCCGGCCGCGTGGGAGGCGTGGATACGGTCGCGGATCCGGAGCAGGTACTCCGCGTTGGCGGCCACGTCCGCGGGCGTCATGACGGGACCGTGCCCGGGCACGATGATGCGCGGTTCGCACGCCAGCACCCGCTGGACCGCCCGGTGGATCTCGTCGAGCGGCCCGGCCCAGTGCACCGGGTGGTCCTCGCAGAAGATGACGTCGCCGGAGCAGACCACGCCCTCGCCGGGCAGGTTGACGATCAGGTCGCCGGCCGTGTGCGCGGGACCGACCTCGATCAACTCGACCGCCACACCGCCGACTGCGAGGTCGAGTCGACCGTTGAAGGTGCGGGTCGGCGGCACGGCCTCGCTCACCCCGAAGTCGCCGTAGCGGCTGAAGTGCCGGTGGAGGTACGCGCCGAGCGGCGTGTCCGGGTCGCTCTCCGCCACCAGGCGGGCGAGTTGGGCCGGGCTCGGCTCCTTGCACAGGTGCTCGCTGTTGGCGTCGGTGCTGACCACCTCCGCCCCGGCCGCCGTGAACACCCCGTTGCCGTACGAATGGTCGCCGTTGCCATGGGTGTTGACGACCGTGGTGATGGCGACGCCCGGCGGGAGTACCTCGGCGGTGAGGTTCAGGAGGTGTCGCGTCAGGTCCGTGGTGTAGGGGGTGTCGACCAGGAGCGCGCTGTCCTGGTCGGTGATCAGGATGCAGTTGGCCAGGCCCCAGGTGTCGTGGCCGTCGGGCAGCCATGCGTGGACCGCGGGCGTCAACGCCCTCAGGCTGCGCGGTGGTTCGATGCTCATGTCGTCCCAGTCTGCTGATGTCGTGGCGGAAGGCAATCGCGGGGATGGTCGTCGCCGGGTACGGAGCCGCGCGCGGGCGCGGGCTCAACCTACGGAACCGGGCTCAACCTACGGAACCGGGACCAGGATCGGAACCAGGACCTGCGTAGGGGCCAGGACCGGAGTCAGGACCTGTGTCGAGGTCCACCGGACCCGTCGTCGCGGGAGCGTGCATCGGCTCCTGCGGCCGCGGCCGCTCGCCCGGGTCGAAGAGTACGAACATCAGCCGTCCGCCCGGCACTCCGAACGGCCCGGCCGCGCACATCGTCGCCCAGCCCGGGCCGAGTTCGGGGTGCAGCAGCGGCCGCGCCCCCTCCGCACGCGGCTGGAGGTACTCCGTGGTCGGGGCGTCGTAGCACGGTCCCACCACCGGGTCGCGCCGGATGTCGGCGATCAGCCGTTGGAGCGTCGTGTCGTTCGGGCGGGCGGTGGCCGCCGCTCGTAACTGCGGTACGAGCAGCGGCAGCCAGCTGTTCGCCCAGTCGGCGAGGGTGACCCGGGCCGCCGGGGCGAGCAGCATCCACCGCATCACGTTGCCCGGCACGCCGTGCGGCGTGAACAGCCGGGCGAACGCGGAGTTGTACGCGACCAGGTCCCATGCCGCGTCGCTGACGTACGCGATGTCCCGGCTGCCGGCCAGCACCCGCCGCCACGGCCGGGGGACGGAACGGCCGACCTGCGGATCGAGCGGGAAGGCGGGCGGGGTGCCGGTGGCGTACAACACCAGCGACTCCCACTCCTGTTCGGTCAGGCACAGTATCCGGGCGATCGGTTCGAGGATCTCGGTGTCGATGACCGCGAGCCGGCCGCGCTCGACATAGCCGTACTTGTGCTCGGGCCAGCCGAGCAGCCGCGTCATGTGCTCGTGGGTCAGGCCCTCGACCTTGCGGCCGCGCGGTTCGGCGCGTGGCGCCAGCCCGAGCGCGGCCGGGTCCTGTCGGGCGCGGGCTCGGGCGAGCAGGTTCCGCATGGCCTGACGGTCGTTCAACGACACTTCTCCCTTGCAGAGTTCGGCCCGCCCGCTGCGGCGCTCGGGCCGTCCCGGTCGGCCCGCGCTCCGGCCGGGCGGCAGGCGGCCGTCATCCGTGTCCGGGCGACAGCTCGGACGGATCGAGCGCGCGGGCCAGCTTGTACCCGACCTCGAAACGGCTGCCGGCGCCCAGGCGTTCCATCAGCGCGGCCATCACATCCTCCACCGCCTGCCGCTCGATGCGGAGTTTGCGGGCGATCCGGTCGTCGCCGTAGCCGCTCGTCATCAGCCGGATCACCGCCCGCTCCAACTCGCCGAGCGCGGCATGCCGCAACCCGGCGCCGGCGAGCGGCAGCGGAGTGGCGCGCTGCCAGTACGACTCGTGGATCGCGGTGAAGGAGCGGACCAGGGCCGAGCCGCGGACGCGGAGCAGCGAAGGGCCGGGCGGTTCGGACCCGTTGGGCCCGTCGGGAGTGTCGGGCGCGTCGGGGGAGCGGGAAGCGCCGGGCGCGCCGTCCAGGGCGTCCGGCCCCGCCGGGCCGTACCCGGCACGCGGCGCGGGCCGGTCGCTCGCCGGCAGGCAGACGGTGTGCCGGTCGAAGATCAGCATGTCGTGCGCGACATGGTCGATCACCCGGACGATGACGCCCGCGTCGGACAACTCCTGCAGGAAACGGGCGCGTACGGGCTCGCCGAGCACCGCGCGCGAGTACACCGCCCGGACCCGGACACCGCGCCGGGCGAGCGCCGCGTCGGCCTCCAACCGCCATTCCAGCTCGGCCCGGTCCAGCGGCGGCAGGTCCTGGTGGAGCGTGTCCGCGGATCGCCGCACCGCGGCCGCCAGTTCGCGCAGCACCAACTCCCCGGCGTGCGGCCCGCTGAACTGGTCCACCGTGACCTGCACCCGCTCCGGCAGCCCACCGGCCCCCTGATCCGTACCTGTGCCCGCACCCGTACCTGTGCCCGTGCCCGTACCTGCTCCGGTTCCCGTTCCCATGCCCATCCCTGCGCCCCCCGCCGTGTAGCCGACATACGGGGGCGCGTGCGGCTCTTGCGTCGCCACGCCCGCCGGTTGTTCGGACTTCATCGCCAGACCGACCTCCCTGGCTCGCCGCGCGCCGCGATCGGCGTCCCCCGACGCGTAGGAGCCCCCCTGGGCCGAGAAACGACCCATCCGGCACAGAGTGTTACAGCAGCATCACTGGATTTCCAGGCCGAATCCGTCCAGGAAATCAATCACCCGAAAGGGTGCATCAGGGGTGAGGTGGGAGGTACGGTGCGCAACGTCATGCGACCGGCGCACCGACCGGTCCCCTGGGCGCCCGCAGCGCCCCTCAAGTACGGCCGGAGGGCCTAGAGATGCTTCGGTACGTGCCGCGCCGGCTGCGTCGGGTCGTACGCCTGCGGAGGGCCGTACGGCGGCGGTGAGTCGTATGGCGGCGGTGAGTCGTACGGCGGCGCCGAACCGTACTGCGGCGCCGAACCGTACGGTTGCGGAGGCTGCGGCGGCCACGTCGGGAACTGCGCGGGCGGGCCCCACTGCCCCGCGCGGGGCGGCGGAATCCGCGGCGGCCACTGCGGGGTCACCGGCTGGTCCAGTGCCACCGCGTGGGCCAGGGCCGGCTGTGCCAGCGCCCGGCGGTGCCACAGGTGGGAGAGGAGTTCGGCCTCGCGTGCGGCGAAGTCGGGCTCGGGGGCGCCGCGTTCGGCGGCCGCGCGCAGGAACGCGAGGTGGGTGGCGAACGCGATGTAGTCGCGGACCGCCCGGGCGGCCTGCTCGCCCACCAGCCGCTTCGCCTCGCGCTTGGCCTCCGCGCGTATCCGCATGGTGCCCAGCGCGTTCGGCTCGCCCACCGCCAGCCAGCCCGCGGCGGCGTACGGCGGCAGGTGCCGGCGGATCGTCCGCAACTCGTTGGACCGCGACCAGAACGCCAGCCACAGCACCAGCCCGAACACCGGCACCATCACCGACACGTACGTCGTCAGGAAGCCGATCGGGGACAGCTCGGAACTGCCGTTCCACGAGCCGTGCAGCACCATCGCCATCAGCCAGCCGCAGACCGGCGGCACCCACCGCCACCGCCAGCGCATCCCCGGCCGCATCGTGGCCGCCAGCGCGAAGCCGATCCCGGTCATCGACGTGAACAGCGGGTGCGCGAACGGCGTCATCAGCACCCGGACGATGAACGTGGCCACGGTGGTGCCGATCCCGTCGCCGCCCAGCGCCTTGTCCTGGTCGAAGGCGGTGCCGAGGTAGAGGATGTTCTCGGTGAAGGCGAAGCCGGTCGCGGTCAGTCCGGCGAGTACGATCCCGTCGAGCAGCGACTCGATGTGGCGGCGCCGGAAGAGGAAGAGCAGCAGCAGCGCGCTGCCCTTGGCGGTCTCCTCGACCAGCGGCGCGACGAACGTGGCCCCCCACTGGTCGGACTGCGTCTGGGTCGCGGAGAACGCCGTGGCGAGCAGCTTCGCGCCGTACTCGTTGGCGAAGATCGCCACCAGCGTGGCCGCGCACGCGCCCCAGGAGAAGGCGAAGACGATGTTCTGCCAGGGGCTGGGCGCCACGTGGTCGAACCACAGGTACGCCCAGACGATCAGCGGCACCGGCAGCAGCGCCAGGGCCATGCCCACCAGGAACGGTTCGGTGCCGATGTGGTGCCGCACCACCGCCAGGATGACCACTCCGCACACCGCGAGCGCGGTGAACAGCGCACCCGTCCGCACCGCCCGGCTCTCCCAGAAGGCGCGCCGCGGCCCGTAGTGCACCGTGGTGGGCTCCCGTGCCGGGTCGTCCCCGGTGGGGGAGTCAGGCGCGGAAGGGTACGAAAACGTCGTCACCATGACGACAGTACGGGGGCGGGACGGCGCCGCGCGAGAGTACGGGACAACCCGGCCCCCGCACGCGCTCAGGTACGGACGAACAGCAGGTCGCGCACCACGTGGCCCTTCGCCAGCCCGGTCCGTTCGAACTTCGTCATCGGCCGGAACTCCGGGCGCGGCGCGAACCCGTCGCCGTGCAGGTTCGCCAGACCTGGTGCGGCGGTCAGCACGTCCAGCATCTGGTCGGCGTACGGCTCCCAGTCGGTGGCGCAGTGCACCACCGCGCCGGGCCGCAGCAGCGGGGTGACCAGGGCCAGGAACTCCGGCTGGATCAGCCGCCGTTTGTGGTGCTTGGCCTTCGGCCACGGGTCGGGGAAGTAGACCCGCAGCCCGTCCAGCGAGGCGGGCGGCAGCATGTCGCGCAGCAGCACGATCGCGTCGCCGTTGGCCACCCGTATGTTCGTCAGCCCGCCGCGGTCGGCGAGGGCGAGGAGGTTGCCCTGGCCGGGGGTGTGCACGTCGACGGCGAGGATGCCGGTCGCGGGATCGGTGGCGGCCATCGCGGCGGTCGCGTCGCCCATGCCGAAGCCGATCTCGACGACGACCGGGAGGCGGGCGCCGCCGACGGCGGGGAACAGCCCGGCCGGGTCCAGCGGGGAGCCGTCCAGTTCCACGCCCCAGCGCGCCCAGTGCCGGTCGATCGCCGCCGCCTGCGCCTTGGTGAGCCGACCGCGCCGCGCGTGGAAGCTGCGGATGCGGTGCTCGCCGCGCGACCCGGCCGGATCGGGCGCGGGCCCGGACGGGAACATCGCGGCGGGGGCGGGTGCGGGGGTGGAGGACGGCGTCGACACAATGCCCTCGATTCTACGGGGGCGGCGCGGGGCGGCGGGGCGACGCGGGGCGGGCGGGACGCGGGAGTAACGCAGGTCACGCGGGTGGAGCGGGTGACGCGGGTCACCGAGCCGCCACCGGTACCCGTACCGCCGGCACCGGCGCCCGTACCCGTACCCGGCGCTCGTACCGGCACCCGTACCCGTGCCGGCATCGCCGCCGCTCCCGCCGCTGCGCGCCGCCCTGACCTCCTACGCCGGGGCCGCCAGCAGGGGGCGGGCCCGCTCGCGCAGATCGAGCACCTGGGGGTCGTCGTTGTACGGCTCCAAGCGGTGCAGGAGGTCGCGGACGTACTCCGTGGTGCGGGCGGAGGAGATCCGGCCCGCCACCTCGACCGCCTTGACGCCGGCGGCGCAGCACGCGTCGAGGTTGCCCGACTCCAGCTCGGCGACCGCGGAGACCACCAGCCGCAGGCCGTGCGAGCGGACGAACTCCTCGGTGGGCTGGGCCAGGGCCTGCTCGGTGAACCGCTGGACCTGGCGCGGCAGGCGCAGGTCGCGGTAGCACTCGGCGGCGTCGGCGGCGAGCCGGTCGTAGGAGTAGAAGCCGAGCCAGCTCGGGTCGGCGTCGCCGGCGCGGGCGCGCTCCAGCAGCGCCTCGGCCGCGGACAGGGCGGCGCCGCACGCGGCTGCCTCGCCGGCCTTGGCGTGCGCGCGGGCCTCGACGAGGTGGAAGAAGCTCATGGTGCGGGCGGTGGCCAGGCCGCGGTTGCGCTCCAGGGCGGCCTGGGCGAGGTCGACGCCCTCGTCGGAGAAGTTGCGGTAGGTGGCCTGGAGGGACATCGACGCCAGGACGTAGCCGCCGAGCGGGACGTCGGCGGCGGCGCGGGCCAGCCGCAACGCCTGGATGTAGTAGCGCTGCGCGGCCTCCTGTTGGCCGGTGTCGAAGGCCATCCAGCCCGCCAGCCGGGTGAGTTCGGCGGTGGCGCCGAACAGCGCGCGGCCGACGTCGTCGCTGTAGGAGCCGAGCAGCAGGGGCGCGGCCTCGACCCGCAGGCACTCCGGCACCATGCCCGAACGCCAATCGCCCCCGCCGTACTTGGAGTCCCAGCGGCGCGCGTCGTCGGCGGCCTCGCGGAGTTTGGTGACGTCGGTGTGGCCGACGTGGGCCATGCCCGGGGCGGGGGCGTCGCGGGCCACGGTGGCGTCGGCCGGGGTGATCAGCCAGCGGGAGGCGGGAGTGACGTAAGCGCTCACTGCGAAAGAACCGGCCAAGCTCTGCCAGATGCCGCTGCCGCCGGGGCCGCGGCGCCCGGCGAGATCCAGTCGCCACAGATCGGTGGCCGATTTCACCGCCTCCCCGACGTCGCGCGGGAAGGCGAGGCCGACTTCGGGCGCGGGGTCGGCGTCGGCCAGACCTATCTCGTGCAACGGCACGGGCCGGCCGAGTTTGCTGCCGATGGCGGCGGCTATCAGATGCGGCGCCGCGCCCTGCGGCACCATGCCCTTGGTGACCCAGCGGGCCACCGATGTCTTGTCATAACGCAGCGTCAGACCGCGTTGCGCGCCGAGGTCGTTGACCCGGCGGGCGAGTCCGGCGTTGCTGATGCCCGCCATGGCGAGAAGGGTGCCGAGCTTCTCGTTCGGCCCGCGGTGTTCTCTGTTCACTGCGGTTCACCTCGTGATGCCGCTGGGGGCAGGCCGGCCCGGCCTGGTGATGTCATGGGGTACGGGGTTCACCCTCCCCTGGAGCCCGATTCGGCCACCGCGGAAGCCGCGGTGCGGCCGGTACGGTGCGTGTGCCGGGCACCCGAGCCGCGCGTACGTGTGCGAACCGGGTACACCCAGCGTAGTTCGCCGCATCCCGACCGTTAAGAGGCTCGTGCCGTATGGCCGGAAACGGACGGGTGCCCTCGGGCGCCCGGCGTGCGATGCGCGCACGATCCGGCGTGTGCTCCCGGTATATGTGGCCGTGCGCCCGGCCGTGCGCTCTGTGCCGTGCTGTGCCGTTGGGCTTGCATGGTGCCATGGGTCGGCCCGTGGACCCCGGCAGGCGGCTATGCCGGGGTGGAGCGGGCCACGGGGTTCCGCTGCCACAATCCCCGCGGGTGGCGGACCGGCCCGGGCGGCGTCCGAACGCCTCCCGGGCCGTTGACCCCGTGGCCGATTCTGTAAAGGTGATTCCCGGGCGCGTGGCCGCTCCGGGACACGTTCCGTGACCGTCGCCGATCACCGCAGGCGGCCTGCCCGGCGCTGTCGAGGCATATCAACTGCGGCATGTGCCGCGGACTTTGGCGCGAACCAGACGTTTCGCCGCCGGCCCGCCGCCGGTTGACGCGCGAGTCGGTTCGGGCGGGTTTCGCCCTCCGGCCGAGCGCGCGACCCGGCCTGCCTTGGTGCACCCATGCGCCTCCTTGCGCGTCTCCACGTGGCAGCATGGTCTTTCGGACGTCAGACGTGGCGGCCCGGCGGGGCGAGCAGCGGGAGCAGCGGAGCCGAGCCGTGCCGGCTGTCCACAGCCTGTGGAGGCGGCGATGCGGTGGTTGGTGGGGTGGAGCAGTGCCACTGCGGGTCCGTTGCCCGGCGCGCGGTCCCGCGCACTCCAGCCCGTCGGCGCGCAACTCCTGTGGGGTGACCCCGATCCGCTGTGGGCGGTGGGGGATTGGCGCCCCGACGAGGTGCGGGTGGTGCACGCCGACGCCAACGCCCGTGCCAGGTCGAACGGTTCGGCGGGATACGGCGCCGGCGCCGCCGCGTACGGCGGCTACGGGGACGCGAACGGCCACGGCGGCGCCGACACCTACGGCGGCGCGGGCGCGTACGGCGCGGCCTCGTACGGGAGTTCGCAGGGCGTGGCCCGGCTGGCCGTGCTCGGGCGGTGCGGGGCCACCGACGCGCAGCTGCGGCTCGGCCTGGTCGCGGCCCGCGGCGGCGCGCTGCGGCATGTCACCGCGTGGCCCGGCAGCTACACCGCGGTGCTCCAACTCGGCCGCCGGATCACGGTGCTGGGCGATCTGGCCGGCGCGCTGCCGGTCTTCCACACCCGCTGGCGGCACGGCACCGCGTACGCCACCGCGGCACTCCCGCTCGCCGACCTGATCGAGGCGGGGCTCGACGTCACCCACCTCGCGGCCACCCTCGCCTGCCCGGACGCGCCCGAGGCCCTGCTCGACGGCACGCCGTACCTGGGGGTGCGCCGGGTGCCCCCGGGCCACGCGCTGATCCTTCGCGACGGCGCACCCGAGATCACCGGTTACGAGCCCACCGCGTCGCTGGCCGTCGGCCACCAACCGGCCAGCACAGCAGACGGGTTGGCCGCCGTGGAGGGCGTACGCGACGCGCTGCTCGACGCGGTACGGGTCCGGCTGGCGCAGCCGCGCTTCGTGCCCGACGGTGCGTTGGACGGGGCCGGGCCGGCGCCCGGGATCGGCGCGGACCTTTCCGGTGGCATCGCCTCCTCCACGCTGGCGCTGCTCGCGGCCGGGCTGCCCGGCATGCCCGGCACGCTGCCCGGCGCGCCCGGGTCGCTCGCCGGGGAGCGGCTGCTCGCGGTCACCTTCAACGACCTCGTCGGCGGGCTCGGCGGGCTCGGCGGTGCGGACGGCGCGCACGGCTCGGCGGCCGAACTCTCCGAACTCGAACGGGCCCGGGAGATGGCCGCCGACCCCCGGCTGCGGCACATCGTGGTGCCCGGCGGCCCCGAGGCGCTGCCCTACGCCGACCTCGTCTCCGGCTGGTCCGAGGGCTCCGGCGGGCTCGGCGCGCTCACCGACGAGCCCGGGCCCGCGCTGGTCAGCGCCGAACGCCACCGGCGACGGCTGGCGGCGGGCGGCGCCGACCACCTGATCGGCTACGGCGCCCGGCAGGTGCTCGACGCCCATCCGGCGCGGCTGGCCGACCTGTTGATGGACCGGCGGCGCCGCCACCTGCTGCGCCCGGTGGCCGCGCTCACCCGGGCGGACGGCGGCGGCACCCTCACCGGGTCGCTCACCTCCGTGACCGTGCCGCTCACCGTCTACCGCGCCGCGCGCCGGCTGGCCCGCACGCCGTACCGGCAGGGCGTCGAGGACGTCGCGTCCGCGCTGCTGCGGCGGGACTTCGGGCTCGGCGGACCGGACGGCCCGGGCGGCGGCGCGCTCACCGCGTCGCTGGCCGCGATGGTGTGGGTGCGCTCCGGCCCGGCGGCGCGCTGGCTGACCGGGGAAGCACTGGCCGAAGTATCGGTTCGCCTGCAGGACGCGGCACACCGGCCCTGGCCGCTGGAAAGGCCCGGCGAACGGCGTGCCCGCGCCGCCCTGGCCCGGCACGCCGCGGACTACCGGGTGTTGGAGCAGGCCGCGGCCGTACCGAGCCAGCGGCTGCACGCGCCGTTCCTCGACAACCAGGTGGTGCGCGCCTGCCAGGCCCTGCCGAGCGCGTTGCGGGTCCGGCCGGGGGCGCGCGCGGAGGTGCTGCGGGTGGCGCTGTCCGGCGCCGGCGTGCACGGGCTGCCGCCGGGCTGGGGCAGCGGGTCACCGGCGGCCGCGGGGTCGTCCGCCGCCCGGATCGGGCTGCGCAGCGCGCTCGACCCGCTGCTGGACCTCTTCGAGGCGCCGCTGCTCGCGGACGCGGGGCTGGTCGACGCGCGGGTGCTGCGCGGGGCGTTCCGCGCGGCGGCCTCGGCGGCAGCGGGCTCCGGCGGGGCTTCCGGCGGCGCCGCGGGCAGCGGTGAGGTGCTCGCGCTGGAAGGGCTCGGCGAGATCGTGGCCACCGAGCTGTGGCTGCGCCGGCTGCTCGGGCGCCGCGGCTCGTGCTGGACGGGGACGGACGCGCCAGAACAGCGCGCGCTGGCCGGGGGAGTGCAGCGGCTCACCCTGTGAGGAGGGCGCCGGGGGCGGTGCGTCGCGGTGGGCGGTCGCCTGGGGCGCGGGGGCGAGCGGGGTGCCCGGGCGGGCGCTAACGGGACGACCGGTGCCGGGGACGGGACGGCCGGGGGACGGACGGGGTGACCGGGACGTAGCCCTGGCGGAAGCCCGGCGAGGGCCCGGCGGAAGCCCGGCGAGGTGGCCCGACTGTCCTGGGTGTCCCGCAGAATGGGGGAGCGGGTGCGCCGGGTACGGCAGCGGCTCGCGGCAGAGGTACCGCGGAGGTACCCGGAAGACCAGGACACGAGCAGACGCCGGCCGGGCGGATGCCGGACGTGAGGCGAGGTGCGGGCGCGATGGCCGTGTGGGACGACGTGGTGGGGCAGCCGGCCGTGGTGGCCGAACTGGCCTCGGCCGCCCAGGCCGCGGACGCGCTCGTGACGCCTGACCACGGCGCCGAACAGCCTCCCGGCGCCCCCGCGGCCAACGCCTCCCGGATGACGCACGCCTGGCTCTTCACCGGCCCGCCCGGGTCGGGCCGCGCCACCGCGGCGAAGGCGTTCGCGGCGGCGCTCCAGTGCGTCAGCCCGGACCGGAAACTGGGGGCGCCCCCCGGCTGCGGCTTCTGCGACGGCTGCCACACCGCCTTGATCGGCACCCACGCCGACGTGGAGACCGTCCGCACCGACCTGCTCAGCATCGGCGTCAAGGACACCCGCGACCTGGTCCGCCGCGCCTCGCTCTCCCCGGCCGGCGGCCGCTGGCAGGTGATCGTCCTGGAGGACGCCGACCGGCTCACCGAGGGCGCGGCCAACGTGCTGCTCAAGGCGATCGAGGAGCCCGCCCCCCGTACGGTGTGGCTGCTGTGCGCGCCGTCCGTGGAGGACGCGCTGCCCACGATCCGCTCCCGCTGCCGGCTGCTGACGCTGCGCACCCCCTCCCCGGAGGCGGTCGCCGACGTCCTCACCCGCAGGGACGGCATCGACCCCGACCTGGCCGCCCGCGTCGCCCGCTCCACCCAGGGCCACATCGACCGGGCCCGCCGGCTGGCCACCGACGAGTCCGCCCGCGCCCGCCGCGCGAACGTCCTGCGCCTGCCGCTGCGCGTCGCCGACATCGGCGGCTGCCTGCGCGCCGCCCAGGAACTCGTGGACGCCGCCGGCGAGGACGCCAAGGCCGTCGCGGAAGAGGTCGACGCCAAGGAGACCGAGGAACTGCGCGCCGCCCTGGGCGCCGCGTCCGGCACCGGTGGGCGGATGCCGCGCGGCACCGCCGGAGTGATGAAGGACCTCGCCGACCGCCAGAAGCGCCGTGCCACCCGCACCCAGCGCGACACCCTCGACCTCGCGCTGACCGACCTCGCCGGCTTCTACCGCGACGTCCTCAACCTCCAACTCGGCGGCTCCCCCGACCGCGTCGCCAACATCGATCTCCTCGACGGCATCGAGCAGATCGCCGCCTCCTCCCGGCCCGAGCACAGCCTGCGCCGCATCGACGCGGTGCTCGCCTGCCGCGAGGCCCTCGACCGCAACGTGGCGCCGTTGCTTGCCGTCGAGGCCATGACCCTGGCTCTCCGCGCCGGCTGACCCGCGCACCCGTTCGCGCCCGGGTACGGCGTCGGGTGCGGGTGCGGAGTCGGGCGCGGGTATGGCGTCGGCGGTGGGCGCCGTGCGTGCCGTGCGCACCGTGGAAGTCGCCCGGGCGCCGCCGCCACGCATGCCCGGGTCCCACGGGGCGGCGCGGTCCAGCGGTGCCCGGACGTCACGGGGTCCCGCCTTCCACGCCCCTGCCCGTACGGCGAACCCGGGCCCCGAACCCCGAGCCATGAGCCCGAGCCGGCGCCTGGGGCACCCGGGCGCCATCAGTCCAGGTCCCGCTCCCGCCCCCGTACGAGCCCGGACCCCACCCGTCGCACCCCACCCCTGTGCTGCCTTCGGGTGATCACGAGGCCCGGGCGCAGCCGGGTCCCGCCCGCCGGGCGCCCGCGGATGCAAGGTGCAGGCAGCGTCCCCGCCGCTCGCCGTGTCCCCGCGGGGCCGCAGCCGTCCCGAAGGGGCTCCGCCGTGGCCGACGCCGTACTCGTCCTCCTCCTGCTGCCGGCCCTCGGCGCGACCGCACTGCTGGCGGTACGGGCCCTGCGGCACTGGTACGGCGAGCGCGCCGGGCGGGTGTACGAACTGCCCGTCGACCATCGCGGCACCCTGCTGCGCGCGGGCGCCTCGGGCGTGGCCGCGCTGTTCGCCGTGACCGTCGCCGTGCCGCTCGTGCACGATGCCGCGGCCGGCCCGGTCCGTACCCGCGCCGTGGCCGCGCGCGAGCCCGACGTCATGCCGTCGCCGCCCGCCCGCACTCCCGAGCCCGCTCCGCCGCCGCCGGAACTGCGCGTCCTCGGCCACCCCGCGGGCGGCACCCTGCAGGAACTGCGCGACGGCACCCGCGTATGGCTGCCGCGCCACTACACGACCCCGTCCGCGTCCGGCGTCGCCTATCCCGTCGTCATCGTCCACACCTCCTCCGCCGGCTCCTCCGCCGCTTCTGGCCTGTATTCCGCGTTCGCCGGACAGGCGAACCGCGGCCGCGCCAACTCCTTCCTGCTCGTCGCTCCTCCCCGGTGCGCCGCCGACTCCGCTGCCGTGCTCACCGAGGTGGCCGCCCGCTACCGGACCCTGACCGCCCGCACCGCGCACGGTGTGATCGGGATCGGCTCGCAGGCACCCTGCGCCGTCCGCGAGGCGCTGTCCCACCCGGACCGCTACGCGGCTGCCGTCGGCATCTCCGGCGACTACCCGGCCATGACCCGCCCGGCAGGCCGCTATCCCTCCCTCCTGCTCGCCTCCACCACCGCGCAGGCCGGCCAACGGGCCTCCGCGGTACGGCTGCGGACCTCGCTCCGGCCGACCGGCGACCAGGTCAGGCTGCTCGACGGGGTGCCCCGTGCGAAGGACCTGCCGGCCCAGGTCGCCGCGTATCTCACCGAGAAGCTGGACGGCCCGGCCCGCACCCCGACGGCGAGCCTCACCCCGACGCCCGGGTCGCCGTTCGCACCGACCGTCACCGCCACGCCGACCGGTACGTCAACCGCCACGCCGACCGGCACCGCGCACCCGGGCGCACCCCACTCCGCGTCCGCACCGACCTCCAGGGCACCCGCAGCCCACACACCGGCACCCGCGCGCAAACCCACCACCGCCACCACCGCACCCGTATCCACATCCGCGCCGGTCACCGCACCCAGACCCGCGCCCGCACCCACCTCCGCGGCCCGGCGAACCCCGCCGACACCACCGCGAACCCCCTCACCCCGCGCCCACACCTCCACGATGCCCAGCCACCCCCACGTCACACCCTGAAACCGCCCGTAAAACCCGGAATCACTCAAAAGGCGACAGGGTTGGCGAACCTCGACGGCTTCCGCCGGATACGCTCGCCTCACCCAACGGGAGGACCTGAGCCGCTGATGCCCGCCGCCACGCACCCCACGCGCCTGCTCCGCATCCCCGCCACCGTGATCGCGGTGACCGGACTGCTGCTGACCGCATGCTCGGGAGGGAGCGGCCACAAGGCCGCCGCGGCCTCCTCGCCGGCGCCCTCCGCGTCGTCGTCGGTGGCCGGCTCGTCCGCGCCCTCCGCGTCGAGCACCTCCTCCGCGGACCTGTCGTCGTACTACAAGCAGAAGATCAGCTGGCACAGTTGCGGCGTGCCCGGGTTCGACTGCGGCACCCTGAAGGTCCCGCTGGACTACGCCCACCCCGTGGCGGCCGACGACCTCAAGCTCGCCGTCGCCCGGAAGAAGGCCACCGGCAAGGGCAAGAAGCTCGGCTCCCTCCTGGTCAACCCCGGCGGCCCCGGCGGCTCCGCGATCGACTACCTCCAGTACGCGGCCCTCGGCTACCCCTCCGCCGTCACCTCGCGGTACGACATGGTCGGCGTCGACCCGCGCGGCGTCGCCCGCAGCGAGCCCGTGGAGTGCCTGAGCGACAAGCAGATGGACGCCTTCACCGCCGTCGACACCACCCCCGACGACCGCGCCGAGATCAACGCCCTCACCACCGCCGACCGCGGCTTCGACTCCGCCTGCAACCGCCGCTCCGGCAAGCTGCTCGGCCACGTCTCCACCGTCGACTCCGCCCGCGACATGGACGTCCTGCGCGCCGTCCTCGGCGACCCGAAGCTCAACTACGTCGGCAAGTCGTACGGCACCTTCCTCGGCGCCACCTACGCCGGGCTGTTCCCCAAGAACGTGGGCCACGTCGTGCTCGACGGCGCGATGGACCCCTCCATCAGCGCGCTGGACAGCAGCCGTACCCAGGCCGGCGGCTTCGAGGTCGCCTTCGACGCCTTCGCCAAGGACTGCGTCGCCCGCGCCGGCTGCGCGCTCGGTACCACCTCCGTCGCCGACGCCGGCAAGCGCCTCACCGCCCTCTTCAAGTCCCTCGACGCCCACCCGTTGAAGACCAGCGACGCGGCCCGCCCGCTCACCGAGGCCCTGGGCACCACCGGTGTGATCTCCGCGATGTACGACCAGTCCGCCTGGCCGAGCCTGCGCAGCGCCCTCGCCGACGCGACCAAGGGCCAGGGCGAGGCCCTCCTCCAGCTCTCCGACAGCTACTACGAGCGCGACGACTCCGGCAAGTACAGCAACCTCATGTACGCCAACGCCGCGGTCAACTGCCTCGACCTGCCCCCGGCGTTCAAGTCCCCCGCCGACGTCGAGAAGGCCCTGCCCTCCTTCCGCAAGGCGTCGCCCCTCTTCGGCACCACCCTCGCCTGGTCCTCCCTCGGCTGCGCCTACTGGCCGGTCCCCGCGACCGGGCACGCCGCGAAGATCACCGCGGACGGGGCCGGCCCGATCCTCGTCGTCGGCACCACCCGCGACCCCGCCACTCCCTACGCCTGGGCCCAGTCGCTGGCCGCCCAGCTCAGCTCCGGCCATCTCCTCACCTACAACGGCGACGGCCACACCGCCTACGCCCGCGGGTCCTCCTGTATCGACTCCGCCGTCAACGCCTACCTGCTGGCGGGCACCGTCCCCCCCGCCCACAAGAAGTGCTCCTGACCAGCCCCTCCCCATGATCCCCCCACGGTCCCGAGCACCCTCCTCAACCCTGTAGACTTTCCCCCGCTGCTGCTGACACCCTTGTGCCCAGCAGCACACCCCGCACCAAGCCGCCTTAGCTCAGTTGGCCAGAGCAACGCACTCGTAATGCGTAGGTCTCGGGTTCGAATCCCGAAGGCGGCTCCACCGAAACTCCAGGTCGCACAGCCCGTGACCTGGGTTTTTTTCATCTCGACCTGGAGATCGGGGTCAACCGGCATCTGCGGTCTGTGCATCGTATTGCGTAGGTCGTGGGTTCGCCCCCTACGGACAGCGGTGCTCGTCCAAGGCGTTGACCTGCTGTTTTCGTGCCCCAGATGCTGGGGCGATCAGGTAGGCGAGGCCTCGTTGGGCAACGATGCGTGATGCTTGTCAGAACTGCTTGGCGGGGCCGGGATTAATCGAGGTTCGTCTTATGCCTTTCTGACAAGAGCGAGGCCTGCGGCGGCGCTCCGAGCAGGGTGCAGGTACGGAACCGGTGTGCACATATTCAGCTGCGGGTCGAGGCCCCGAGGACGACGAGCCGAGGTCGGCGGCTCGCAGCGCGTGTCACCGGCGTCCGCCTGGACTTCCGGGGAGGGGAGAGCGGGGGCAGGGTGGCGGCCTCCGGCTCGGTGATCCGGCTGTGGGCTGTGCGATCACCTTCCCTATCGGCGAGGAGACCAGCACCCTGCTCCTGCTGCTCGACAACCCGGCCTGCAGCTGCGGCACGGCCGTCTTTTCACACGGGCTGCGACCGGCTGGCGACAGTGCGCTTGCGGGCATCTGCCGCTGAACCGGGCCGGGTGGGTCCCTTGCGAAAGCCGCTGCCCAGTCGTCCTGTCCTGCAGCTGTCGGCAGCAGCGAAGAGTGGGGGAGAAGCTACTACTAGGGTGGGGCTCGCAGCGCACGAGGGCCTCTTTGGCGGCACGGTCGGCGAAAGTCGGGACGGAGCAGACGGTACATATGGCGGACGAGCAGTTGGACCTCGGAATTCCGATGCCGGAAGGGTCGGGGGGCAAGGGCGGGTCCAAAGAAGGTTCCGACCAGGCCGGCCCCCCACGCAGGCTCGGCGACGACGAGACGATCGACTACATCAGCAACAAGGATGTCGTCAAACTGACTGAGGCCGAAGTCGTCCGTCAGCGCATCGCCAAGGTGCTCGTCCACCAGTACGGCATCAACCCCGACGACATGGTCCGTGACTATGTGCTACAGGTCGCCAACGTCGAGACGGGGCGGACGAGCCGCAGGCGCGGCAGTATCGCGATTTTCGAGCACGGCAAGCCGAAGAGCCTGGAAACCCTGAAGCGCATCGTTGTGACCAAGGCCCGCCCCAAGGGCAGCCGTACCGTCACCAAGATCCGCACCTACGCCCAGGCGGACGCTCAGCTGGCGGAGCTTCGCGAGCTGATGCTCGCCGCCGGGCCGTCGTGCACGCTGGGCATGTGGACCGATGACAAGGACCTGTACTTCGTCGAGCGCCAGGACACCCGCTTCGAGCCGGAGTTCCACCCGCTGCCGAACTGGCCGAGCGGCGACGCCGAGGAGTTCGACGCCACGCGGGACGCCTCCTCGCTGGCGGAGATGCGCCATGCCGACGAGTACATGCTCCGCTTCGCCTTCCGGCGCTGTCACAACTTCATCCACGGCAATGAGGGCCTGCCCAAGGACGCCGCCTTCTGGCAGTTCCTGTATGTGCTGTTCGCCAAGATCCATGACGAGCGGCTGGTCCGGGAGAACGGCCGGACGCCGCGCTTCCGGGTGGGTATCGAAGACCTGGATCCCGAGGGCCACACGGGCAGCCCCGCGGTCGCCGCACGCATAAAGGAACTGTTCGAAGAGGTCAGGAAGTTCTACGCGGACCAGCTCCTGTTCGATCACCGCGACGAGCTGACCCTGTCGCCCGCGGCCCTCACCTTCATCACCGGCGAGCTGGCTCCGTTCAACCTGTATGCCACGCCGATCGACGCGAAGGGCGTGGCGTACCAGGAACTCGTGGGTGACAACCTGCGTGGTGACCGCGGCCAGTACTTCACCCCCACCGGCGCCGTGCGACTGATGGTGGACATCCTCGACCCCAAGGAGCACGAGACCGTCTTCGACCCCTGCTGCGGCACGGGCGGTTTCCTCCGCGAGACCCTGAACCACCTGCTGGACCAGTGGAAGCCCAAGAACGGCACCTTCACCAGCCAGCAGTACGCACAGATCCTGCCCCCGCTGCGCAGGAAGCTGGCGGACTACGCGCGCGGGCACATCTTCGGCGCCGACTTCGACCCGTTCCTGCGCCGGGCCACCGCGATGAGCGTCATGATGCTCACCGATGTCGCCGGCAACGCCTTCCAGATGGACTCGATCGCTTTCCCCGACGGCCATCTGCCGGGCAACGAGGAAGCGCGGAAGGTCGCGGAGATCCAGCTGGGCAATGTGGACGTCCTGATGACGAATCCGCCGTTCGGCGCTGACATCCCCTTCTCCGAAGCCGCCGTCCTGGGCAAGTACCGCGCGCGTGCCCGCAAGTGGGGCGTCGCCTGGTCCTATTCCCGGGAGAAGGACGGCACGCTGAAGCCGTCGACCGTTCCCGCCTCGGCCGTCGCCCCGGAGCAGCTCTTCGTCCAGCGCGCCATCGAGTGGGTGAAGCCCGGCGGACGTATCGGCATCGTCCTGCCCAACGGCATCCTGTCCAACCCGGGCCCGTCGGACGAGGCGGCACGCAGGCTGATCCTTCAGGAGTGCTGGGTCATGGGCAGCATCGAACTGCCGGTGGAGACCTTCATCGTCGAGGCCAACGTCAACATCCTCACCACCCTGCTCTTCCTGCGCCGCAAGACCGAGCAGGAGAAGCAGGAAGAGGGCATGTACGGGGCCGCGGACTACCCGGTGTTCATGGCCGTCGCCGAGAAGGTGGGAGTCGACCGCCGGGGGAACCCGGTCCTGGTCCGCTCTCCCGAAGGGGACGTGATCACCGAGGAGTACGAGGAGACGGAGGTCCTCCGCATCGGGCAGCGCGAGGTGTTGCGTACCTTCAAGCGCCAGCGCCCCATCGTCGACAACGACCTTCCCAAGATCGCGGAGGAGTACCACGAGTTCGTGAAGCGGCACGCGCACGAGTTCCCCTGGAAGGCCCGTACGTGATCACTCGCATCGAGGCCTACAACTACCGCTGCTTCGAGAACCTCGCAATCGATCTGTCCCGCTTCCATGTCCTCGCCGGGGCCAACGGCTCGGGCAAAAGCACACTGCTGGACATCCCCGTCCTGCTCCGTGACCTCCTCACCGTCCGACAGATCGCGGACGCCTTCCTGGCTCCCTCCCCGTCCACCGGCCGGCCGCCGCGTGCGCTGTCCCTCGCCGAGTCGGCGCACCGGGGCCAGGGGGGTGGCTTCGGCTTCGCCGTCGAGGCCGTCCTCCCGGGGGAGATCGCCGACGCGATCGCCGAATCCTCACGCGACCCGCGGTTCCCGGTTCCCACGCACTTGCGGTACGAACTCCATCTCGCGCCTGTCGACAGCGGTCTGGGTATGGAGATCGCGGGTGAATACCTGGTGCTCTTCCACGAGGAGAACCCCGTACGCCCCGTCCCGCGTCAGAAAATGTTCGACGACCCCGACGAAACCGTGGTCATCCCGGGCAGCGGCCGTCGCCCGCGCCGGGTCGAATACCCCTGGCAGGAGTCCTGGCGTCCGGTGTTCGCCCGCACCGGCGGCACGGTGGTCCGCTTCACCGACGAGACCGGCCGCGCGCCCCAGCTCTCCCTCCAGAGCCAGCACAGCAGTCTGGCCCTGGCCAACGTTCCCTTCGACGACACCCAGTTCCCGGCCGCGCTGTGGTTCCAGAACCTTCTCCGAGACGGCGCCGTCCTCTACGACCCCGAGTGGTCCGCGCTCCGTCAGGCCGCCCCGCCCGCCGGCCGCGGACCGGCACTCGACACCCAGGGCCGCAACACCCCCTGGCTCGCGCTTCAGCTCAGCCGTGAGGACCCGGAGTTGTACGGCGCCTGGGTCGATCTCGTCCAGCTCGCCCTGCCCCAGGTGGAACAGGTGGAGGTCGTCGAGCGGGAGGAGGACCGCCACGCCTACTTCCGCGTGACCTACTCCGGCGGCTACCAGGTCACCTCCTCCGGGCTGTCCGACGGCACCCTGCGCGTACTGGCACTCACCCTGCTCCCGTACCTGCCCCGCACTCCCGCCCTGCTGCTGACCGAAGAGCCGGAGAACGGCATCTATCCGCAG
Source organism: Streptomyces sp. NBC_00448 (assembly GCF_036014115.1). Taxonomy (NCBI): domain Bacteria; kingdom Bacillati; phylum Actinomycetota; class Actinomycetes; order Kitasatosporales; family Streptomycetaceae; genus Streptomyces; species Streptomyces sp. NBC_00448. Next base: position 4,283,366 of record NZ_CP107913.1, on the reverse strand, counting down.
GCCATCGAGATCGTCATGCAGGCCCTGCGGAACGTACGCGGCAGCCAGGTACTCGTGGCCACCCAGTCGCCGCTGGTGCTGGCCAACGTCGGCCTCGCGGACGTACTCGCCACCCGCATGGATCCGGCCACCGGCGCGGTCACCGTCGTACGCGGCGACCAGCACCCCCGGATGGCCGACTGGCGGGCCGGCCTCGACGACCTCGACCTCGGCACCCTCTTCGCCACGGGGGTGTTCGAGTGAGCCGCGCCAACGCCAAGCGGAACCGCGCCGCCGGGCGGGGGAGTCCCGCGACGCCCGCCGTGCCCCGCCAGGCCGCCTCGGTGGCCGAGGAGAGCAAGCGGGAACTGGTCTTCCTGGTCGCGGACAAGGGCATGGAAGCCATGATCGGCGCCTTCTTCGGACGACCGGACTTCCATCACAAGCTGAGCTGTGCCCCCTTCGACTTCAATCCCAAGACCGACATCGTGCGCGCCGGCGGCCACGATCCCGGACTGGTGAAGAAGGAAGCCGGGCTTATCCTCAACCGGCGCAGGCATGAGTTCCGCCGCGCGATCGTCGTCGTCGACCACGCGTACGACAACCCGCTCGACCCGGACAAGATCCGCGAGCGGATCTCCGCCCAACTCGACGGCACCTGGGGGCAGTTCGCGGTCATCGTCATCGAGCCCGAGCTGGAGAACTGGTTCTGGGTGGACTACCCCGACCTGGTCAAGAAGGTCCTGCTGTGGACGGCGAAGGGCGGCGACCGCACCCCCAGGGAAGTGCTGGCGGAGGCGGGTCTGTGGCAGGCCGGAGCCGACAAGCCGCTCGACCCGAAGAAGGCGGTGGAGTACCTGTACGAGAACGGGTACAGCCGTGACATGCTCAACGGCATCTTCAAGCGGCTGGCGCTGGCCCTGCCGTCGGTGCGGGGGTGCACGGACGAGTCGTTCCGGCTGCTGATGGCCACGCTCGCCGAGTGGTTCCCGGCCACGGACGGACGAGCCGTGACGGCTTACACATCGGCTTACGCGGTGGACAACACGGAACAGACGGAGCACACGCAGTGAAGATCGCGTCCCACGACAACCCGGTACGGATCGGCTGGCTCGCGGAGCAGGGGGTCAGGCTGGACGCGGCGCCCTATCTGTCGGGGGCGTTCGCCGCTAGGCAGTTGCTGAAGCGGCTGCCCGGCACAGTGGAGCTGCGCGCACTCACTTTTCACGGTGAGGGGATCTTCCATGCAGGACGGCCGTTGCGCCGCTGGGTCACCTCGCCGGAACACGGTGTTCGGTTCTTCTCCAGTACCGACATCATGGAAGCAGACTTCTCCAATCTGCCGCTGATCTCCAAGACGTCCGTCGCGCTCAATCCCCGCCTGACAATCCACGCGGGTTGGAGTCTGATCACGCGGTCCGGCAGTGTCGGCCGGATCGCCTATGCCCGGCCTGACATCGATGGCTACGCCTGCAGCGAGCATGTCATGCGGGTCCAACCGGATCCGGGCAGGATTCCTCCCGGCTATCTCAACACGTTCCTGCGCAGCCGCTTCGGCGTTCCCATGATCACAAGCCAGGCCTATGGCGCGATCATCCAGCACATCGAGCCGCACCACATCGCGGGTCTGCCCGTGCCGCGTTTCGCTCCGGAGGTCGAGCAGAGTATTCACGAGCTCGTGGAGGATGCGGCGAGGCTCCGGGCGGAGTTCCAGGCCGGGCTGGAGACGGCGACCACGGACCTGTTCACCACGGCGGGACTGGAGGAGTTGCTCGACCTGCGGTGGCATGAGCAGCGTCGGGATCTGGGGTTCGCACAGCGGGGAATCACGTCGACGACTCTGAGGGCGCTCAATTACCAGCCGAGGGCAGGTCGGATCCTGCGCAAGTTGCGGGATGCGGATCATGTGCTTCTTCGCAAAATCTGCGCGGGAGGGCAGCTGAGTCGGGGGTTGCGGTTTACACGGGTGGATGGTGCTCCTGATCCGCAGCTTAGCTACCAACTTGTTGGCCAGCGACAGGCATTCTGGATGCGCCCAGAGGGGCGTTGGATCAGCAAAGCGAAGACGTCCTCTGGGGTGTTGGCGCAAGACGAGACCATTCTCGTTGCTTCGCAGGGAACGTTGGGCGAAAATGAGGTCTTCGCTCGCCCCGTCTTCGCTACTGGCTCCTGGCTGAGACATGCCTTCTCGGAGCATTTCTTGCGCATCCGTCCTGGAGACTCGGAAATCTCCGGAGCCTATCTATTCGCCTTTTTCCGTTCTGAAGTGATTTTCAGACTCCTGCGTTCTATGTCTACAGGTGGCAAGCAGCAGGACATCCACACTGGCTTGTGCGGCGACATCGCGGTGCCAGTTCTCACCGTGATGGACCGGGAACGCATTGAGCAAACGATCCGTACCGCATACCGGAAGCGCGACGAGGCCGACGTCTACGAAGACTGGGCATTGGCGCTCCTGGAACAGGCGGTATTGGAGCGCAGCGCGACCGCGTGAGTTCGAGTCTGCTCGACGTGGACACGGGGGTGCCGTTCCGTGCGAGATCCTGGAACGGCCTTGGATGTGTCCGACGCCGCGGCCCACTGCGGACCGGGGCGTGACCGGAGGCGTCAGGCGGCGGGTGTCGTGCCGTTCTTGAGCGCGGCGACGAACGCGCCCCAGACGTCCGGCGCGAAGGCCAACACGGGAGTGAGAGGTGTCTTGCTGTTGCGGACGGGGACGAGGGCCGGGACGCCGTCCGCTACCTCGACGCAGACGTCGCCTTGTTGCCCGCCGCTATAGCTGGACTTGCGCCACAGGGCGGCGCTCAGGTCTGGGGTGGCTCGCATGGCTTGAAGTTCTCCATTGCCGCTTCGATCAACGCTGCGGACCCTTTCGGCGGCAGGGCGCAGGATTTCATGCGATCGTAGTCTCGCAGTTGCCGCAGGACGGTCTCCCTATCGTCGAAGACTTCTCCGCTCCCAGCGCCTTCCTGATAGACGGTTGTGGAGTTGTCAGGGAGCGTGAGCAGGATGAGTGCGCCGTTCATCAATGCGCATGCCCCGGCCTCGAACGGGACGACCTGAATCGTTGTACGCCCGGTTTGCACCAGAGGCAGGAGCGCTTCGAGTTGCTCGTACATCACAGTTGGACTGCCGACTGCCTGCCGGACGGCCGCCTCGTTGAGGATCCACCAGGAATCCGGTGGATTGTCTCCGCGTAGCACCTCCTGGCGGCTCAGGCGAGCTGCTACGAGGCTGTCGATCTCCTCTACACCAGCTCCAGGGTTGCACTCGCGGAACAGCGCCCGCATATACGCCTCCGTTTGAAGCAGCCCAGGAACGATGCTGGACCCGAACTCCTGAATCCGCGCAGCCTTCGCCTCCAGCTCCAGGCAGTGATCGAACCGCCGAGGCGTGTGCTCCCGCTTGACGACCCTTCACAACCCCTGGAACAACTCCCCTGTTCCAAAGGCCGCGTCCAGCTTCTCGGAGATCGGCGGCAGCGGCAGCCGTTCTCCCGTCTCCACGCCGTGCAGGTGCGTCTTGCTGTAGTTGACGATGCCCGACAGGCGGTCCAGGGACATCCGGGCCAGCTGCCGGTGCCGGTGCCGGTGCAGTTCAGTCCCGTACAACTCCAGTGCCGAGCACGCGAATTCGAGGCCCTGTGTGCCAACCGTCATCCGTGCGGCCCTCCTTGGTGCCGTGGTCCTCGCTGTTCCAGGTCCCCGGAGGGGACGGATCACCCCTGTCGGGGGTAGTGACGGAAGGTGACGATGGGGGGACGAGCAGTGATTCCCGCCGCTTACATGCACCCTCGTTCTCGGAGATCCCTGATGGACGCTGCCCAGCCGCCCGACACTCCTACCCCACCACCGGCCTTGCCCCCAGCCCCAGCCCCAGCCCCATCCCCGGTCCGGACCGGGCCCCCGCCCAACCCGCCCCCGACTACGGCGGCTTCTGGATCGGCTCTCGCGACATCAGCCCGGCCTACGTCCCGGGCGCACCCTCCGCCGGAGCCGTACCGCCGCCACCACCGGCCGTCGGCGACCTGGCGTACGACACCAGGAGGGATCGCTACGGCGTGGTGATGGAACGTGCGGGCGGGCAGGTGCACTTCCGCCCCAAGGGCGGCGGCCTGGAGTGGGCGGCGCGGCCGTTGGATGTCGAACCGGTTGGCGCGGGCGAGGCGTTGGCCCGCGCCAATGCCCGTAGCCGGGGCGAGATCTCGTGAGCCGCCAGAACCCACCGGACCCGCAGAACCCACTGGACCCGTCGCCGAAAGTGAACGAGGAAGTGAACGCGAGCGCCTACACCCCCGCCGCCGGACTGCCCGGCATCCCCGTAGGCACCCTGGTCCGGGACACGGCGACCGGTCGCCAGGGCACCCTGCGGGACGTGCTTCCGTACCAGCCCCCGGACAGCCGGCCGGTCCCGGGTCCCGTCGTCCGGCCGCCCCGGGTGCTCGCTTTCATCCGCCCAGTGGGCGGCGGCCGTGAGTGGACCACCGACCCGGGAGACGTCGTACCGCTGCCGTGAGGATGGACATGGGCTCAAGACGCCCGGGGATCAGATGAGTTGGTCGTCGGCCACGTCCAACTCGTCCTCGGCTCGCAGCTCCGCCGCCAGATCCACGAGTGAACCCTCACCGACCACGTGCCAGTAGAGCGTGCCCTGGACCTGCTGGTTGTTGTTCATCGCTTCCTTCCGCATCTTGCGGACCAGTGTGCTGGGCGCGTACGACTCGCCGTCCCCGGCCCAGACCAGCGGCTTGGACGTGTTGTTCTGCCATTCCGCCCGGCCCCGGGCCGGATCGGCCGCCAGCCAGGCGGACAGGCCCTGCCGGTCCGGCCGGGTAACGGGACGGAACTCCACGGGGGTGCCGTCGGTGATCCGAGCCGACTTGACGATGAGGCTCACGGCATTGGTCGAGCGGGCGCGCTTGCCCTGGACCCGCTCCTCCACCCGGTAATCGGCATTATCGGGGGCGGGTTCACCGGAGCGCATGCCGTCCACGACACGTCGTACGACCAGGCGGACCCGCTCAAACGTGCGCATCGCGGTCAGCATCTGGCTGTTGCGGCCGTACGCCACGTCGACCGTGGCCACCAGCCAGCCGAGGGCCCGCTCGACGAGGTCCGGCACCAGGGCGAGCCGGGAGTCCCAGTCCGCGCCTTCCTTCTCGATGTCGGTGGTGTCCAGGACCTGGAAGATCACGTGGGTGATCAACAGATCGCCGTTGCTGGCGGCGCTGGCCGCACGGCCGAAGAGGTTGTCGCTCTGGACGGACAGCGCGGACTGCACCGCGCGCAGCAGTTGTACGCAGCGCCATACTCTCAGCGCGCCGAGCGAGTTGCCCGCGCCCGAGCCGAACAGCGCGCGGTAGTTCTCCTTCTCCCAGAGCAGCGAGACGTCCCTCTTGGCTCGCGCCGCCATCTCGGCGGCACGGTGGGTTGCCGCGAGGGCGATCGCCGCCTCGGTCATGGTGGTGCCGCTGTCGGGCTCGGGCGCGGGCTCACCGCGCTTGACGACGTACGTACTTCTGAGCGTCAGGGCGAAGTCGTCCCGCAGGGCGATCTGGATCGGGTCCCTGGATTTCCAGTCCCGCTCCTCGATGGGGTTCTGCGTGTTGGTGTTGATCGTGACCTCGTCCCCGAAGCCGTCCGGGCACTCTTCGAGGGAGATGAGCCGGACGAGCACCCGGCCCCGGCGGGCGGACGAGGCGTTTCGCAGCATCGCGCGGGACATCGCGCCCACCGTCTGGGCACCGTTGACCACGCTGGCGCCTTCCAGCACGAACCCGGCACCGGCACCGGGCCGGACCTCACCCCTGCCCTTCTTCACGATGCGATCGCAGACCAGGGTGATGCCGTTGCTGAAGTACCAGAAGTCCTCGGGTCGCTCCAGAAGCGTGCTGTGGATCTTCTCGTTGACATCGCTGGAGTCGAGCGAGTCACGGATGTTGCGGGCGAACAGGTGGCGTTCGTGCTCGTCGTACCAGGCGGCGATGTCCTCGGCGGACATGGTGCCGTAGAAGGCCCGGTAGGGGACCTCTTCCATACCGACGCTGTCGAGCCACGCCTCCAAGGTGATCTTCCGCTCGGCGTGCTCACCGAGGATCTCGCGGTACAGGCCGCGCAGGTCGATGACCTTGTAGTCCACCATCTCCTCTCCGGTGTGGCCCCAATTGCGCTTGGCCAGTTCGGTCTTGAGCAGATGCCGGGTGTCGGGGTGCAGGTCGGTGTCCGTCACCAGGGCGAGGATGAGCGTCACTCTGGGGGAACCGCTCTCCAACGCCCTTTCCAGGGCTTCCGTATGTGGCTCGATACGTCTGTTGAACTTGCCGAATTCCAGGTTGAGCAGGTAGTCGAGCCCCCGCAGGAGGTGATCCACCTCGTTCTGCCCGAAGCCCGCTGTCGCCTTGTCGCTCCACTTGGCCTGGACCAGGGTGACATGGTGGCGGTTGCCGCGCTGCTCGACGGCCACGGCGTCGATACCCCAGTCGTCCCGGCCGTCGATCACCGAGAGCGCCGCATCCCGGTCGCCGCCTCCCGTTTCGCTCTTGACCGCCAGCGCGGCGACGGCCCGGCTGAGGAATTTCTTGTCCTTCTCGTGCTCCGAGACGTCCGTCATGCTGATCAGCGGCAGGAAGCGTTCGTTGAGCTGCTTGCGCAGATTGCGGACGTGAACCGGATTCGACATGTGCCCTCCCCGTTGCCAGCCTGGCCGACAATCACCCTATCGAGGTGGGAGCACCTGAATTTGCCCTTGGCCTGGGACTAAAGTGACTCGCGGACATGGTGGTGCGGTGCACATCACACCCGCACCCGCCTGACGAGCAGGGACGGGGGCCGGGGGCGGCTCATGGCAAGGATCATCAGGGTCGGCGAGCCCGTCAACGACGCCGAGAGCATGGTGCTGCGGCACCTGCGGGACAAGGCTCCGGCCGACTGGACCGTGATCCACAACTTCGAGATCATCCGGCATCGGCAGACCTTCGAGATCGATCTCGCGATTCTGACCGACCGTGCCTGCTACATCGCTGACACCAAAGGCACCCACGGCCGTATCGAGGTGCACGGGCCCCGGTGGTTCCCGGAGGGGCGCCAGCCGTACCCGAGTCCTGTGCGCAAGGTGCGCGAGCACGCCAAGACGGTGGCGAGCCTGCTCCGCCAGTCGCGCGCATCGTCGCAGATGGGCTCGGTGTGGTGCGAGGAGCTGGTAATCCTCCCGTACGACGACTCGCAGTTGGTCGACGCGGACGGCAAGGACGAGAAGAGTACGGTCCTGCTGAGGGACCTGGTGCCCTTCCTCCAGGGACATCAGCCGTCCAACGGTCGGCCTGTACTGCCCATCACCCCTCTGCACGAGGACATCGCGCGGACCCTGGGCGCGGTGTACCGGCCCCCGTCCGGGCCGCGGCGGTTCGGGATCTACGAGGCCAGGGAGACACTCGCCGAGACGGGCGGCGAGGCGGCGGACGACGCGGACCGGGTGTCGGTGTACCGGGCCGTGCGGTCCGACCAGCCGAACACGGGGACGTACCTGGTCCAGGTGCACACCGTGGACCCGCTGCTGCCGGAGGAGGAGCACACCCGGGCGCGGGAGAAGATCGGCAATCCGCTGCAGGCGCTCAACAAACTGCCGCCCAGCCGCAATATCGTGCCGTGCGTCGACGTCGTCCAGCTGGAGGACGAGAGCGGGTACGCGGTCGTCCTCAAGGACGTGCACGCGGAGGCGCTGCGCGTGCGGATGGGCGCGGGCGGGGCCGCCTCCGGCCGCGCCGTGCTCGGCGCGGACGCCAAGCGCCGGGTGGTGTCCGGGGTGTTGTCGGGGCTCGCGACGGCGCACAGCTACCGGGTGGTGCACCGCAATCTCACCCCGGACACGGTGCTGGTGGATCGCAACGGCACCGCCATGATCACCGGCTTCGACTACGCCCACACCGGGCAGCGCCGGGCGGGCACGGTGGTGATGGACGCGTACGCGCGCCATGACGCCGCCTACCTGGCGCCGGAATGCCTGCAGGGGCCGCAGGGTTTCGGGACGGCGTCGGACGTCTTTGCCGCCGGAGTCCTTTTCCACGAGCTGTACACCGGTGAACTGCCGGCGGCGACCGGCGGAAACCGGCTCGTCGACAGTCTCGGTGAAACGGATGGGGTCGACTCCGGGATCCGGGACCTGATCCGACGCCTGCTCGACGCCGACCCGGCGCGGCGGCCGGACGCTCGGACGGCCGTCGCCGAGCTGGAGCAGTTGTTGCGGGCGGGCTCAGGCGGGGCCGGACGCGGCCGGGGGACGGGGCGTCAGGCGCCTCCCGGGGAGCCCGACGAACCCTTCGACTGGAACAGCCCGACCAGTTACTACAACCTGCCGGAAGGCTTCCGGCTCACCGAGAAGTTCCACGTCCGCAAGGAGCTCGGCCGGGGCAGCTTTGGTGTGGTCTACCAGGTGTTCAACACCCTGGACGACACCGACGAGGTCCTGAAGATCATCACCAAGGACCGGGAGTCGGTCGAGACCCGGCTGAAACTCGAGTACCGCATCCTGCGCCAGCTGCCACCGCACCCGAACCTGGTCAAGGTCATCGACGCCGACTGGCTGCCCAAGGGCGGATTTCCCTATCTGCGCCTGGAGTTCGCCGAAGGACATGACCTCCAGGCCGCGTCCGGCCGGGAGCGCCGGCTCGGCGCCGCCGATGTGAAACGGCTGCTGGAGGACTGCCTCAGCGGGCTCGGACACCTCCACGAGCACGGCGTCTACCACTGCGACATCAAGCCCAGCAACCTGCTGTGGACGCCCGAGGGCACCAGGTTGCTGGACTTCAACGCCGCGGTCTCGGTGGACTCCACCCTCACCCCCACTCTCGGCTCACCGCGCTACTACGCCCCGGACGCCGTCCACCGGCAGCGTCCCACCCGCGCGGAACTCGCCGACCTCGACCTGTACGCCCTGGGAATCTCCGCCCACATGGCACTGACCGGGGACTACCCCTGGCCCGGCAAACGGCAGCCGCCCCGCGACGAGCGCGGCCTCGACCCCCGGAAGATTGCCGGCCTCGGTGATCTGAGCCAGGCCTTCGCCGACGTGCTGCTGCGGTCGATCGCACCACGCAGGGCCGACCGCTTCGCTGACGCCGAGGCGTTCCTGACCGCCGTACGAGCCATGGGCGAGGTGAGGATCGCACCGGTCGACCCGCACAGTGGCCTCGCGTATGGGCTGCCAGCCGTGTCGCACGTGCCACAGACCGCCAACACCAACTCCTTCGTCAGCCACCTCCAGACGCTATACAGCCAGAGCACCCGCACCAACGCGGGCACGCGCGGGCTCGACCCCGCGGAGTTCCCGCTCTATGTGGCCACGGCCCTCGACACCCGGCTGCGCGCCGCCGTCCTGGCCGGGGAACACCGGCTGGTCGTCATCACCGGCAACGCGGGGGACGGCAAGACGGCGTTCCTCGAACAGCTCGTCGTCGAGGCGGTCAAGCGAGGAGCGACACGAGGGGAGAAACGGGTCAACGGCGACGACTTCGTCTTCCAGGGCCGGACCTTCCGTACCAACCACGACGGCAGCCAGGACGAGGGCGAGCAGGACAACGACGCCGTGCTCGACGCCTTCCTCGCCCCTTACAGGGGTGCGGACCCGGACGCCTGGCCGGATGAAGAGACCCGCCTGATCGCCATCAACGAAGGGCGCCTGGTCGACTTCGTCACCGAGCACGACGACACCTACCCGCTGCTGGCCGGGACCATCCGCGCGGGCCTGGGATCCGGAGCGGACGCACACGGTGTCGCGGTGGTCAATCTCAACGCCCGGGACGTGGTCGCCGATCCCGGGGGCGCCGGAGAGTCGATCCTGCACCACATGATCGGCGTGATGACGGATGCCAAGCACTGGGCCGCGTGTTCCTCCTGCGACCTCGCGCCCCGCTGCTACGCCCGGCACAACGCGCAGACCTTCGCCCACCCGGCAGCCGGACCCCAGGTCACCGAGCGACTGGCGTCGCTGTACCGCATGACCCATCTGCGCGGGCGGCTGCACATCACCCTGCGCGACCTGCGGTCTGCTCTTGCCTACACGCTCACCTCGGGCCGGGACTGTGCGCAGATCCACGAGCTCTACGAGCGGCCGGACAGCGTCCAGGAACGCCTGGACGGCTTCTACTTCACCAGCTGGGCGGGCCTGCACACGGACGGCGGCGGCGAACCGGACCGGCTGCTCGGCCAGTTGCGCGAGCTGGACATCGCCACGGTCCCGGACCCGCAACTGGACCGCAAGCTGGACTATGTGGGGCCGGAAGGCGGCCACAGCCTGATCGCCGTCGATCAGCGCGGCGACCACGACGCCGAGCTGCTGAGAGACCGCTTCGCCGCGCTGCCGCGCACCCCGTCGGCTGACGTACGGGTGGCCTCCGCGCACCGGGCCTACCTCGCTGCCGCCCGGCGGCGCTTCTACTTCGAAAGCCTCGACGACGGTCGCTGGAAGAGCATGCTCAGCTATCACGCGGGCGGCCGGTTCCTGGACCTGCTCACCGGCGGCGAGCCGGGCCCCGCCGAGCTGGAGCGGATCATCGAGGCCGTCAACCGGGGCGAGGGGCTGCCAGGCGCGGCCCTGGACGGCCGGCCCGCCCTCGCGCTCCAGGTCAGAGCGGTCCCCGGCGGGAGCGTCCGCAGCTACCGGCTGTTCCCCGCCGACCGGTTCACGCTGGCCATCGGGGTTCCGGCGGCCTCGCGGTATGTGGAGACCAGCTCCCGTGAGCTGATCGTGCGCTACGAGGACCCCGACGAGGCGCGGCGGCACAGCGCCGAGCTCGTGGTCAGGCTCGACCTGTACGAGCTGCTGATCAGGCTCCACACCGGCTACCAACCGGGCGTCGAGGACCGGCAGGGACAGAATCTGGCGCTCACGGTGTTCAAGAACGCGCTGTCGGCCACCCCGTACCAGGAGGTACTGCTGACCGCACCGGGCAGTGTGCCGCATCGGATCAGCCGCCTGGCGGACGGGGCGCTGCGGCTCGCGCCGGTGGAGTCCGGGCACGGCACGGGGACGGGGAGAGACTGATGGCACTGCGGAAGCGGGACAGCGAATTCCGGCACCTGGGCGTGTCGTACCTGGAGTTCAAGCGGGTCGAGATGGACCGGGTGCTCACCGGGTTTCTGATGCGGGTCAACCACAACGGCCAGCCCGGCAAACTCACCGGGCGGTTCGCCCTCACGAGCGACAAGTTCGTCCAGGAGTTCCTGGACGAGAAGTACGCCGACCGGTTCCAGGGTTTCGGCGATTCCCCGGAGATGGCCCGCCGCTGGATCGAGACACAGCTCCTGGACATGGTCAACCGGGGCAAACCCAGCCAGGCGGTCGCGGGACTGCGCCCGCTGCACGGCCTGACGTACAAATTCCGCAACTACTACCATTCCCGGGCCTACGGGGCCGACGCGCAGCTGTACGAGATGCTGAGGCACGCCCGGGGTGGCCGGGGCAGCCTCGCCCTGGACGGGATCCGGGGCTTCTTCTTCAACGGCCTGGACCCCGCGCTCGGGACGGCGCTGCCCGGCGGCAGCCTCGACGTCGAGACCCAGGCCGTACTGCACCTCAACAGCCAGGTGAAGCCGGACACTCCACAGACAGTGAAGGGCTGGTACTCCGCCCCGCCGCTGTGCGTGGGACAGTCCGACCTGCTCGCCGACGACGTGCTGCGGCTGCTGTCCCTCCGTGACCTGCTGCCCCGCATCGTGATGGTCGAGTATCTGAAGATCCTCTTCGCCTTCCACCTGGCCCTGGGGCAGCTGAAGACGATGAAGCTGCTGCCGTCCTTCGTGGAGCGGTCCGGCCCCGAGCCCGGCTGCGGGCCGGAGAACTGCCCCGCCGGTCCTGACCAGGGGCATGACTCCTTCGGAACCTGCCCGTTCCAGGTCGGACTGTTCGCGGACGCGGCCGGGGTGCCCGGCTCACCGGCCGCCGCCCTCGCCGAGCGGAGCGCGGAGGTGTGGCTGCGGCGCATCCCCGGCTTCGTCCGCGCCGGGTACGTGGTGCGCAAACTCGGTGAGTTCGCCGAGCACATGGCTGGTCGTGGCGAGATCGCCAAGCCGTCAGGAGGCTACTTCACGGTTGCCGAGGTGCTGCGGTACGGGGGCAAGGACTACAAGGAGCGACGTGAGCAGTTCTTCGCCGCCCGGATGGACGCTCTCCTCGACGAGACACCCGTCGACGAACAGCCCGAAGAGGTACGGCCGCTGCTCGACGCCGCGATGGGACTCGGCTTCTTCGAGCAGTACATCGAACTACTGATGGCCTACCGGGGTAAATACCACAACGACTACATCATCGACACCATCGACTCGCTGCTGCTCAAGAACCGGCAAGGTGCGGTCATCGCCCAGCCCTACCGGGGCCGCCGCCGCTTCGTCCTGGACAGCGCTCTGCTGGAAGTGCTCGTGCAGATCGCACTGCTGAGGCCCAACCCGCGTGGCACCAGGTCCCGTTTCATGTACCACACCGTGTCCCTCCGGCTGGACGAGTTCATGGACATCCTGCGGACCCGCTACGGCTTGTACGTCAACCAACTGCCTGGAGCCGACGGCTTCGCGTCCCCGGGCTTCGAGGAGCAGACGGCGCTGCGGTCCAACGCCGAGGCGTTCACCACCCGGATGCGGGAGATCGGCTTCTACAACGACCTGTCCGACGCCTACCTCACCCAGGTGATCACGCCCAGATTCGTGATCACCAAGGACGGCACAGTGACGGCGGGCGGAAGGTAACGGCATGGCACGCGGACTGAACGAGATCAGCGAGGCCCAGTGGCGCGACGCCCTGGAGCACGCTCTGCTGCCGAGGCTCGCCGCCGTACTGCGGGGCCGGGAGGCCGGGCACTGCATGCGGCTCGGTGACCTCGGCGCCGAGCTCGCCGCACGGCTGGTGCGTGGGCTGCGCACGACCGTTCCCCACTCCCAGGTGTTCGTGCTGGGCAACGCGGAGTCGCATCTTCCCGCGGACATCGCGGTGACCAGCACCAAACTCGTGGAGCTGCGCAATCCCGACGAGGAGGGCGCACTGCGGCCGCCGCTGCTGGTCTTCGTACCGCCCGGGATGCGTGCCAGCGCGGAGGACTCCTTCGGCGTCGCCACCTTCGAGCAGCTGTCCCTGAGTGACGTCCACACGCAGTTGAAGGCGTCCCTCCTGCGCGAGGTACCCGACGCGTTGCGCCCGGCCGTCACCGAACTCCTGGAGCGGCTCCGTGCCGAGGACTGGCCCGCCGCGAACGGTCAGGCGGTCGTCCGCTACCTGCTGACACTGCGGGAGAACGACTTCGACCTTCAGGCGGCGGGAGCAGCGGTCTTCCTGCTCGGGCTGATCCCCGATTTCGAGCTGTTCAACGACATGACGCTGGTCGCCCGTAAGGCGGACCGCAACCGCCGCAGCGTGGCACGGCTCACGGAATCTGCGGCCACCGACCGTCAGCGGATCCTTGCTCTCGGCCTGCCCCAGAACTCCCGGGCGCACCAGGCGTTCGTGCGCCGCCTGGTCGAGTTCGCCGCGGACGCGGGCCTGGACGAGCCGTCGCGCTGGTGCAGGGCCATCGCCGTAGATGAGGAGAACTGGCCGCTCGCCTTCCACCTGTGGCCGCAGGAGAACGCGCCCGGCGACGAAACGGTGGGCATCGAGGTCCAGGACCTCTCCGTGCTACCCAAGGCTGGCCAGAACCAGGACGATCTGCGTAACCACCCTGCCCTGGAACGGCTCTTCGGGGCGCAGTATCTGCTGCCCGGCGGGCTCAGCTCGCTGCCTGTGGCTTTTACCGTCGAGCCGGACGCTCGTCACATCGCCGGGCTCGACCGATTCGCCGTACAGATCTATGCCGAGTCCGAGACCGACGGCGACAACGGGACCACCACCGCCAGTCCCACCGGCTTCACCGCGACCGTGTCCGTGACCAGGACCGCCAAGACGCTCTACAAATCGAGTGTGAAACTGAAGAAGGGGCGCAAGGCCGACTGGGAGGAAGGCTGGCACTTCGTCAGGGTCACCCCGTTGGACACCAACGGTGACCCCATGCCGGTCGTGGGTGCGGAGGGCACGCAACGGCCGCACGAGAGCGACCGCTTCTACGTCGTCCCCGAGGGCGAGTTCGATGACCCTCCGGTCCGTCGGTCCCAGCACGCGCCCGGCCTGGCTCAGGCACTCAACAAGCTGCGCTTCACGGCCCGGGCCGAGGGCCGCGACCCCTCACGGGTCACCTGCCGCGACATCGGCTGGGGTGCCAAGACGGCGAAGACCTGGCCCCTGAAAGCGTCGTTCGGCGCGGCCGGGTCCATCACCATCGACCTGCTCATTCCCCTGGCCGAGGCCGAAGAGCGCATGCTGGCCAGGCCGTACGCTCTCGAAGGGCCTCGCCTCACGGTCGACGCCACCGGAGTCGCACTCCTGGGTGACGACGAGACGCCCGCCGTCACGGCAGAGCCCGACAGTGATTTCGACCACTACCTCCAGGCCCGGGGGATGCTGTTCGCAGCCGTGCGGGACGACACCGAGGACACGGCGCCCCTCGTTGTGGAGGCGACCGACCTGCGGACCGTGCGCAAGGAGACCGAGGCGTACGCCGAGACATACCTCCGGGCAGTGAACAGGTGTGTTCGTTCCCTGGAGAACGCGCACTCGGGTGGCGCCGACCGAGACCGTGCCGAACTGGCCCTGCTCCTGCGCACCGACACGCTCCAGGTGGACCTGACCGACGTACGGGGCGGCCGGCGCCGGGTCGTCCTCGTCGCCCCGACCCATCCGCTGCGGATGCTCTGGTGGAGCGGGCAGGCCGCCCTGGCCGACCACTGGCTTGACCGGCTCGCCGATGAGGACCGGGCCACCGTCCTGGAGCGCCTGCACAGCCTGAGTACGTCGCTGGTGCCGCTGGGCTTCCCCTTGGTCGTTCCCCTGGCCACCGGCGAACTGACCTTCGCGGGAGGGCAACTCACCGACTACTGGCAGGTGTGCCTGCCGAGCGAGACCGCCGACCCACGCGGGACGGTGTCCCTGCTCGCCGCGTCGGTCGGCGCCGCTGACGACGCGGCGGCCTCCGGCATGGTGACGGGTGGTGACCTCGCGGACCGGATCGAACGCTATGTCAGGCTCCATCCGTACGTCGACAGCCTCGTCATTAACGCTCTGGGAGCCGGCCGCGGGGACCTGCTCGCCGCGATGCTGACCGAACTGCAAAGCCGCAAGCACCTGGCCCACCTCCGTTTCACCATCAGGCTGTTCTCGGACAGCCCGACCGAGCCCTGGGTCGGCGAAGCACTGACCGACCTGTTCTCGCCCGGGTCAGGGCCCCGGTCCGTAGCCGCCGAGGCATTTGCTACGCCGGGCGACCCGCTCCGGCCCAAACTCGCTGTCGTCGTACGTCACGCGGCCGACCTGCGCCGGCGCGCCGGGGAGTTCCCGGCTCACCTCAGCATCCTGTTCGATCCGTTCGGAGGGGAGCAGTACGACATCGCGCCGGGTGTCACCACCACGGGCCGTGTCGCCGCCCATGGCCTCGTGCAGGAACTCTCCAGCGCCTACGCCGAGGAAGAGGAGTACGTGGCGTGGAGCCGTCAGCCGCGTCACGGCGCGACCGACCCGCTGGAGGGGGCCGAGGAGACCGGTGATCTGCTGGCGGCACTTCCTCAGGCGCTCTCGGCCGCCGTTGTCGCCGCCACGTCCGGCGAGCCGCGCCCCGGATACTTGCCGCAGATCACCCTTCGGCTGTCGCCCGACGACCGGGCACTGCTCCACGACGTTCACCACGCCAGTGACTGGGTCGTCACCGTGGACCGGACTCTCGGCGTCGAGTACTTCGACCACGGGCGGGCCGACCGGCCCGAATACGTCATCGACTACTCGGCCACGTCCCAGACCGGTATGGGACACCACATCGTGGTCTCCTCCCGCTCGGTCGACGAGCTGCGGGCCCTGATCGGCCCTGTTCTGGCGGACCGGAATCTGGACATCGAGGAGCGCCATGTGGCGACCTTCTTCGACCAGTTGCGGGAGTTGTCCGGCAGCTTTGCCTTCAAGCTCGCCGCCCTCGGTGAGAGCAGCCACAGCGAAGTCCTCGGCCTAGCTCTGGCACGGTTGTATCTCGGGTACCAGGGCGCTCTGGAGAATCAGATCCTGATCCCGCTCGACGCGCACACCGACCTGTACGGTGAAGACCGGCGCCGCGCCGCCTCCGGTGACGCGATGGTCGGGCTGCACCGGACAGACCTGGCGCTGTTTGACCTCGACGCGGCGCGCGGGACCGTGGTGTGCAGGCTGGTCGAAGTGAAATGCTTCGCCGGGGTCGGTGGTCTCGGGGCCTACGAGACGAAGAAGAAGCAGATCGCTCAGCAGGTCGAAGGAAGCCAGCGGGTCCTGACCGCGCATTTCGACCCCGCCGTCGAGCGCACCGACCGCCCGTTGCAGAACCTCACGCTGCGCTCCCTGCTCGGCTACTACCTCGCCCGTGCCAATCGGTACGGACTCTTCGATGACAAGGGGTACACCGAAGCGCACTGGCTGCTGGACCACCTCGATCACGGCTACTCGCTGGAGTTCGCCAGGACAGGGCTGATCTTCGATCTGGGCCAGGCCGGTACGGACGTCGAGACAGACGGTGGTGTCACCTTCCACCGGGTCGGCAAGGATGGGGTGAAGCGGCTGCTGGAGGCCATCGAGACCGAATACCTCGGTGGCGGGGTGCACAGCTTGCCGAAGCAGCTCTCGATCGCCGACCTCGGTATCGAGCGCAGCCAAGCCACGCGGAGTCTGTGTCCCCAGGAACGGGCCCGCGAGGTACCCGACGAGCCCGCCCCGCTGCAGGCCGTGGTCGACTACACGCCAGGGCCGCAATCGTTGTCGGCGCCGGCGGACGCCCAGCCCGGAGTCGTTGACGAGCTTCCCCAGCTGCCTCCGGAGGAGCCCGCCCGGCCCGAGATGGCAGCGGACGCGCCACCGGCGTCCGCGCCGAACCAACTGCCGCATGACGACCGCGCGTGGGCTGAGTCGCGTGCCGCTGAGCAGACGACGGACACCAGGGA
This sequence comes from Streptomyces sp. NBC_00448, assembly GCF_036014115.1. NCBI lineage: Bacteria > Bacillati > Actinomycetota > Actinomycetes > Kitasatosporales > Streptomycetaceae > Streptomyces > Streptomyces sp. NBC_00448. Next base: position 4,266,363 of record NZ_CP107913.1, on the reverse strand, counting down.
CGGCTCTCTCGGTGCGGATGTATTCCTTGGCGCGTCCCACCAGACGCAGCAGTACGGCCTGCTCGGTATGACCGCGGGACGGCAGGTGGCTCTGGACCTCAATGAGACCCACACCATCAGCCTGTTCGGTGTCCAGGGAGGAGGTAAGAGCTACACCCTCGGCTCGATCCTGGAGATGGCCAGCCTTCCCTCGCCGGGCGTCAACCAGCTCTCCCATCCGCTGGCCAGCATCGTCTTCCACTACAGCGACACCCAGGACTATGCACCGGAGTTCACCAGCATGACCAGGGCCAACAGCGAGGCGGAACAGGTTGCCGCACTCCGCGCGCGCTACGGCGCGGAGCCTGCCGCGCTGTCAGACGTCCTACTGCTGGCCCCCGCCGACAAAGTGGAGGAACGGAAGGCGGAGTATCCGGACCTGGAGGTGCGGCCTCTCGCGTTCGGGTCTTCGGAGCTTCAGGCAGCGCACTGGCGGTTCCTGATGGGGGCCATCGGCAACCAGGCCATCTACATCCGCCAACTCGGGCGGATCATGAAGGCTCACCGCAACGACCTCACTCTGGAGGCTATCCGCCAGGGTGTGGACGAGTCCTCGCTGTCCGATTCGCTCAAGCATCTGGCATTCCAGCGATTGGACCTGGCCGCCGACTACATCGACGACAATGTACGTCTCAAAGACCTGGTCCGGCCAGGTCGGCTGATCATTGTGGACCTGCGCGACGAGTACATCGACAAGGACGAGGCACTGGGCCTTTTCGTCGTCCTGATGCAGCTCTTCGCCGACGCCAGGCAGGATGGCGAGCCCTTCAACAAGCTGGTCGTCTTTGACGAAGCCCATAAATACATTCACAGTCCGGATCTAGTTGACGGCCTTGTGGCGAGCGTCCGGGAAATGCGCCACAAGGGGATGTCCATCCTGGTGGCCAGCCAGGACCCCCCCTCCGTGCCTATCTCCTTGATCGAGTTGTCCAACCATATGGTGCTCCATAAATTCACGTCTCCGGCGTGGCTGAAGCACTTGCAGAAGGCAAATGCGGCGCTCGCCGGCCTCACGCCGGAGAAGATGGCCGCGCTGAAGCCAGGCGAAGCATTCGTCTGGTCCAGTAAGGCAACGGACGATGCTTTCACTCGTGGCGCGGTGAGGATCCAGTGTCGTCCTCGGGTCACCCAACATGGAGGCGCGACGAAAATGGCGGTTACATAGACTTGCACGCTCGTTCGCGCGCCCAGCGGACCCGGACGCGCTCCGGCGGCGGGCAGCTCTAGGCGATTAGACCGAAGTTAGGGTTCGCAAAAGCAGACGCTGAAGGTCGGCGGTCACTACCGGTAGGCGTTACCCGGCTTCAGCACCTTGTACGGCGCTCGATGAGGCGGCAGAAGGGCCCGCGCCGCGATGTCACAGGTGCACGGGAGCCCCTACACCCGTGAGGAAGTGACTCGCGACTGCCGCTGTCACTGTCGATGCCGCCCCCTGCCGGACTCGTAGGGGGAGCGTTGGACGCTGGGTTCTCTGTGTGTGGTAGCCACAATGGGTGCGATGGGTAGGCGGTGTTGGAAGTCTCCGTAGCCGTGGCGTGCGTGTTGGCCGCTCGGTGGCCGGACGCCTTTGGACGAAGCAATATGAGTGATCACAGACCAACCAGCCGCCCATACTCTGATCAGGTAGAACGTCACCCAGCAGCACGACCGGGCACCACGTAGCACGAACGCTCACGGTTTCGTAATGCGTAGGTCTCGGGTTCGAATCCCGAAGGCGGCTCCACCGCAAACCCCAGGTCGCATAGCTTGTGACCTGGGGTTTTGCTTTTTTCTTGTGCCTCCTCGGTCCGCGGGTCCGGCCGGTGGTGCTCGCAGAGGCCCAGGGGAGCGCGCGGGGAGCGCGGCGGAAGCTCGGCGCGCTCGGGGGTGACCGTGGTGATTGCCGACAGGAGCGTGCGGCGCGGTTCGTGCCGGTTCGGGACCGGGGTGACGGGGCCGGCTGTCGGCGGTACGCGGACGGAGTGGGGTCCACCGGTACATCGTGGGCGCGGGCCGCGTCGCGGAAAGCGCCCGGAGACCGCGGAGTTCAACGCCCCGAAGGCCCTCGTCCACCTCTACCCGGCTATCGTGGGCTGCACGGCCCCCTGTTCCTGACCGTCGTCACATACGTTCATGATCACGGTCGCCGTCCGATCCCCCCCCCAGCAACTCACCCGACCTGCGTAGACACCCCAACGATCAAGACTTCGCAGCTGCCGTAGGGCGCTTCCCTCCCACATGATCGTCCGCTATAACACAAACGGCGATGCTCGGGCCTGTGAGGTTCACGATCGGTTGCCTAGGCTTTCCCTGAACGGGGCAGGGGGCGGCGACGGACGGTTTGGAAGGGTGCGGAGCGGTTGAGGACAGCAGACCAGGAGGCAGCGTGAGCAGCGATCGGGACTACAACCGCGCGGGCGGGGCCGGTCCTGGCGACGACCTGTCAGAGTCCGACCGCACCAGTGAGTTGACGATCAGATCGCGGCTGCCCACCTGGTACATGGTGAGCGCGCCGGACGCCGCCGAGCCGGACAGCGCGGAGCCCGAGGACGCGGTGCCCGGGCCGGCAGCCGCGTCCGGGACGTCCGGAGCGGCGGCGTCGGTGCCCGCGGCCGCACCGCAGGAGCAGCAGTCGCAGGAGGAAGAGGAAGAGGAAGAGCCGCGCACGCAGATTCTGCGCCGGCCCCTCCTCCAGGGCGGTGCCGGTTTACCGCAGAACCAGCAGCCGCAGCCCGGGACCGCGGGAGCGCCGCAACGGCTGCCCGCGCGGAGCGGATACGGGTTCCCGCAGTCGGACCAGCCCGCGGCGCCCGGCCAGCCCGCGGCGCCCGCGCCCGTGACCGCGATACCCGCTGTTCCGGCGGCACCTGCTGTTCCGGCGGCACCCGCTGCGCCCACGCCCGCGACCCCCGCCGTGCCGGCGGCACCCGCGACTTTCGGCCCGCCGGAACCACCGACGGGCACCCCGCAGCCGGGTGCCACGCCCGGCGACCCACGGACCGAGCAGCCCGGAGTGCCGCAGGGATTCGGCCCTCCCATGGACCCGCGGGCCGGTGGCTGGCCGACCGTGACGCCCGATCAGCGCCAGCGCACCACGCAGGGCGGCGCGCCGCTCGGCTACACCGCGGCGGTCGAGCTGAGTTCGGAGCGGCTGCTGCGCAATCAGCCGAGGCCGAAGAAGCCCGGTGCCAACGCGCAGCCGTCCCGGTTCAAGCTCGGCGGCAAGAAGGAGGAGGCGGAGCGGAAGCGGAAGCTGGAGCTGATCCGTACGCCGGTGCTGGCGTGTTATCGGATCGCGGTCATCAGCCTCAAGGGTGGGGTCGGCAAGACCACGACCACCACCGCGCTCGGCTCCACCCTCGCCAGTGAGCGGCAGGACAAGATCCTGGCGATCGACGCCAACCCTGACGCGGGCACGCTGGGCCGCCGGGTGCGCCGGGAGACCGGCGCCACCATTCGCGACCTGGTGCAGACGATCCCCTACATCAACAGTTACATGGACATCCGCCGCTTCACCTCGCAGGCGCCCTCCGGTCTGGAGATCATCGCCAACGACGTGGACCCGGCGGTCTCCACGGCGTTCAACGACGAGGACTACCGCCGCGCCATCGACGTCCTGGGCCGCCAGTACCCGGTCATCCTCACCGACTCCGGCACCGGCCTGCTCTACAGCGCCATGCGCGGGGTGCTGGACCTGGCCGACCAGCTGATCATCGTCTCGACACCGTCCGTGGACGGCGCCTCCAGCGCCAGCACCACCCTCGACTGGCTGTCCGCCCACGGCTACGCCGAACTCGTCGCCCGCAGCATCACCGTCATCTCCGGCGTCCGCGAAACCGGCAAGATGATCAAGGTCGACGACATCGTGGCGCACTTCCAGACCCGCTGCCGCGGAGTCCAGGTCGTCCCCTTCGACGAACACCTGGCAGCCGGCGCCGAGGTCGACCTCGACATGATGCGGCCCAAGACCCGCGAGGCGTACTTCAACCTCTCCGCGATGGTCGCCGAGGACTTCGTACGGGCACAGCAGGTACAGGGCCTGTGGACACAGGACGGCAGCAACTCACCGCCCGTACAGGCGCCGTCGATGCCGGGGCAGCCCGGCTACCAGGGCCAGCAGCCAGGCCAGCCCGGTCAACCCGGTCAACCCGGTCAACCCGGGCAGTATCCACCCCCCAACCCGCAACAGGGCTACGGCTACCCGCCACCTCAGCAGTAGCCGCCAGCCGCCCAACCCGGTGAAAGGCCGTCCCCGTGCCGTCTGCACGGGGGCGGCCTTTCACGTGTTCGGAGATCGTCCACCCTCTGGGCCGGCGGCGGGCAGAGCCGGCGCTCCCCGCCGCCATCGCCAGAAACGATCATCATGTGATCAAATCAAGGAGATTTTGAGAAGTTCTGGAGTGCATGACGATGGGGCGGCCGGACCGTTCACGAAGACAACTTATGGTGAGGGACCGGCCTGACAGCCGTGCAGGCCACCCGCTTCAGCTCGTCGAACTCGTCCGTGACCACTGGAAGATCGAGACCCTGCACCATGTTCGCGACCTCGCTTTCGCTGTCGACGCCCCTCTCCTGTGGACCGGCAACACCCTCCGCATGAAGGCGACATGGCGCGAGTTCCCCGTCGCAGCCCGCTGTACTGCCGGAGCGAAGAACATCGCGGCCGGTCCCCGCATCGCATGCGGAGCAACAGGGGTTGGGGTGAGGAGGCTCCGTGCAGCCTGAACGCGTGTCGGAACTCTCCGACCTTCTGACCCGTGCGCGCAGCGCCAGGGCAGGCAAGGGCAACACCGTTCTGGTCCGGTCCGTCTCGGGCATGCGATGTTCCACCTTCCTCGGTGAAGTAGCCGAACGGGTACGGCGCTTGGGCAGCATGGTGCTGAGCACGTCCTGTTCCCCTTCGGACGCACAGAGCCAACTCGGGGTTGTCCGACAGCTCGTGGCCGCCGCACTCGAGGTCGCCAACAGGGACCGGGCCACCGAGGACGAGGAATTTCTGCACGGCGTGCTCGAAGGCGCCGGCCCGTTCGACCATCGGCTCTTCGAAGCCCTGCGGGAGGTCTTCGCGCGAGGCGCACGCCGGCAGCCCCTGGTCGTCGTCGTCGATCACATCCAGTGGATGGACGAGACCTCACTGCGCTGGTTCGGCTATCTGGTACGCCACTTGAACAATCTGCCGGTCCTGCTGGTCCTGGCCTACCGGACCGACGAGACCGCGGTCGACCGCAAGCTGACCGACGACATATCCAAGCGGGACCAGTGTTTCACCCTCACCCTCAGCCCGCTCTCGTCGCACAGCGTGCGCGAAGTGGTGGAGGCCGCCTACTCCGGGCAGGGGTGCGACGACGAGTTCGTGCAGGTCTGCGCCGAGACATCCCGCGGGCGCCCCTCCCGCCTGGACAAGCTGCTGGCGTCCCTGACCGCCGACTTCGTGCCCCCTCGGGCGTCGCAGATCGAGCAGATACGGCGCTGCGGTGCACGAATAGAGGCCGAGGCCGCCGCCGACCGGCTGCTGCGCCAGCCCGTCCACCTCCGGGAGGTCGCCGAGGTCGCGACGGTGCTCGGCGAAGAAGGCGACTGCGCGGTGATCGCGGACATGCTCAACCTCTACGGGGACGCGATCAGCGGACTCATAGCGGAGCTCACCCCGGTGGGGATCTTTCGCGAGACGGGCGCCCCCGGCCGGTACCGCTTCAGCAGTGCGGAGCTGCGGAGCCTGATCCACCGTGACATGTCCGCCGATGCGCGGCGCTCTCTGCACATGCGGACCGCCCGGCGGCTGAACGATCTGGGGGCCCCGCTGGCGCAGGTTGCCGAGCACCTGCTCCAGGCCGACATGTCCGACGACGCGTGGGCGTGCAGCGTCCTGAAGGAAGCCGCGGACGACGCCCTGAAGACCGGCGACCCCAAGACCTGTGCCAAGTACGCGCGGCGCGTCCTCCGGGACAGGATTCCGGACGAGGAGCGCGCGGAGGTGCTCTGGCTGCTGGGCCGCGCCGAGGCGCTCTTCGCGCCCGCGGCCGCCGACCGCCATCTCGACGAGGCCGTCCGGCTGTTCTCCGACCCCGCGCTCCAGGCGGGGGCGATCGTGGAACGTGCCCACGCGCGAGTCCTGCGGCAGGGCAGCGCCGAGTCGGCTCTGCGTCCGTCCCGGACCGTACTCGCCCATGTCGACCACAAGGCGTTCGCCGAGCTCGGCGACTCCGAACTACGTCTGAGCGTGCAGTCCCTGACCCACACGGTTCCTTCCGAGGGCAGGGCGGCGGCCCTGGAGGCGCTCGGCGGTCCCACCCTGAGCATCAACCTCGGAGTCACCCCCGGCGAGCGGGAGTTACTCGCCTCCATCGCGGGCGATCTCGCGTGCAGATCCGAACCCTGCGATGTCCCGTTGGAGCTGGTGCACCGGGCGCTGGCGGGCGAGCGGCCGTCCGGAAGCGCTTCGATGGTGCTGCTGCTGCGATGCATCACCATACTGACGTGGGCAGGCCATCTGCGGGAAGCACAGCGCTGGGCCGATCACATGCTGACCGGAGCGCTGGCCACGGACGCGCTCTTCCCGCGGGTGATCGCCCTTTGCCAGCGCGCCAAGATCGCGGTGCGGATGGGCGACCTTCCGGTGGCGCTCGCCGAGGCGGAGCAGGCGCTGGCGCTCACCACCGAACATCACGAGGTGAAGAGCTGCCGTGCGGTCGCGGTGACCGAGGTCGCCAGGGCGCGCGGGGCGATCGGCCACTACGAGGGGGCCGTCGGCCTCCTGCAAGGACTCCACGACCTGCCCGCGAGCACCCTGGGCGTGCGGGGGATGTTCCGCCTGCACCTGGGTGACCTGCGGGGCGCACTCGCCGACCTGATGGAGTGCGGGCACCGGCTGGAGGCGCTGGGGATCGTCAACCCCGCCCTGAGCGACTGGCGCAGCCTCGCCGCGCGGGCGTGGAAACAGCTCGGCAACGACAAGGAGGCTCGCGAGCTCGCGGAGGCGGAGGTCGAACTGGCCCGCCGCTGGGGCGATCTCGCGGTGACGGGCCGGTCGTTGCGCTCGCTGGGGGAGGTGAGTTCGGGGGCGGCGGCGGAGCGCGCGTTCGCCGAGTCCGTGGCCCTGCTCGAACAGACCGACGCCCGGCTCCAGTTGGCGCTCTCGCTTGTCGCGGCCGGCCAGGCGCACGGGCGCAACGGCTCTCTCGCACAGGCCAGGCGGGCACTGCACCGGGGGATGCTGCTCGCCGAGGAGTCGGGGGCGCGTTCGCTCACCACCGAGGCGCGCAAATCGCTGCTCGCCGCGGGGGGACGGCTTCGGCGCACCCCGGCGTCCGGAGTGCCGGCCCTCACGCCGACCGAGCATCGCGTCGCCATGCACGCCGCCCGGGGGCGGACCAACAGGAGCATCGCCGACCTGCTGCACATCACCCCGCGCACCGTCGAGGTCCATCTCACCCGCGTCTACGGCAAATTGTCCATACCGGGACGGACCGCCCTCGCCGACGCCCTCGGCGTCAACTGCGCCGGGAGCGGGAACAAGCGCGTCAAGTCCTGACGGAACGCGGTTCGTGGCATGGCCGGGCCGCACCTTCCGGTCCGGGCCCGACCGGCTCGTGCCCGCCGCCGGCCGGGCCCTTCCCGACAGCCGGCGGGCGCGAGGACCCCTGGATCGTGGGAGAGTGCGCACCCCATGGACGCCGGTCTGCGGCCGCCCCGGGACTACCGCTGTCCCACCACGGCGAACCCCAGCAGCAGGACGAAGCCGTCCCGCGCCACGAAGTTCTGCCAGGCGGTCATCGCCCGGAGGTACGCGGTCAGGCTGAGCGCGCCCCGCTCGACCAGCGGCAGCAGCCGCTCGGGGGAAAGCTGCGGCGCCAGGGCGGCAAGCCCCACTTCGTCGCTGGTGTAGGCGAACGGCTGCACGGTCACGTCCGTGAATCCGGCGTCCCTGAGGATGCGGGGCAGCCGCCGGGCGATCAGCCGGTCCCCGCCGTCCGCGGACTGCGCCGCGCCGAGGGCGCGGTACGCCTCTTCCGAGAAGCCGGACAGATCGGGCTCCGCCGTCCCCCACAGTCCGGCATCGACGTCGATCACGGCAAGGTGCCCGCCGGGCCGCAGGACCCGGCGCAGTTCCCGTGCGACGCCGATCGGCTCCGGCAGGTGCTGGAAGACGTACCGGGAGAGCACCAGGTCGAACGTCTCGTCCGCGAACGGGGTGTCGCCGACGTCGCCCAGGAACAGCTCCGGCTCCGGTCCGCCCGCCCCGCGGGCACCCGCCCGCTCCAGGAGTCCGGGGTGCGCGTCCAGGCCGACCACCCGGGTCCCCGGCAGCGCGGCACTCAACTCCGCGGTCACCGCGCCGTTTCCGCAGCCCGCGTCCAGCACCGCCCCACCGCCGGAAGGCGCCAGCGGCCGCAGGATGCGCCACTCATGGGCCCAGGTCAGCGCGGCCTGGTGGTCCAGTCGCGTGACCTCCTGCTCGAAGCCGCCCAGTTCCTCCTCGGGGCGGTAGCTACGAGCGGCCGGTCCCACCTGCTGTGCCGCGTCATCCATGGCGCCGCTCCACCTGCATCAGCAGACCGTCACGCGGCCGCAGGGTCACCAGCGCTTCGGGGACGACCGTGGTGCCGGGCGCCTGGGTCAGCCGGAGCCGTTGCAGGACGACCGTCAGCACGAGCATCGCCTCGGTCGTGGCGAACGCCTGCCCGATGCAGACCCGGGGACCACCGCCGAACGGCAGGTACGCGTGGCCCGCGCGGGCATGCTGCTGCTCGGGCTCGAACCGCTCCGGCCGGTACTCCTCCGGCGCCTCCCAGTGGTCCGGATGCCGGTGCAGCGTCCAGGGGCTGACGCACACCAGCGTGCCGGCGGGGATACGGAGCCCGCCGAGCATGTCGTCCTCCACCGCGAGCCGGGAGATCAGCCACACCGGCGGGAACAGACGGATGGCCTCGTCGAGGCACTGCCTGGTGTAGACCAGTCCGGCCAGGTCCGCGGCGGTCGGCAGCCGCGTACCCACCACCCGGTCGATCTCCTCCCGGACCCGCGCCGCGTGCTCGGGGTGCCGGTCGAGCAGGTGGAGCGTCCAGCTGAGGGCCTTGGCGGTCGTCTCGTGACCGGCCATCACCATGGTCAGGACCTGGTCGTGCAGCTCCTGGTCGGAGAAGGCGTTGGCGTGCTCGTCCCGGGCGCCCAGCATCGCGTCCAGCAGGTCCCTGGGGTGCCCGTCGGGGCCGGTCAGCCGCCGGGCCCCGATCATGGTGCCGACCACCCGGTCCAGGAAGTCCTTCGCGCCCGTGTACGCCCGGAGCCGGGCCCGGAAGTCCGCGTCCTGGGGCGGGGTCCCGTCGAAGTGGCCGATGAACCGGTTGATGTCGTCGACGGCCTGCCCGAACCCGCGGCCGGCCGCGGTCAGTTCCGAGCCGAGCAGCGCGGAGGCGACCACCCGCAGCGTCAGTGCCGTGAAGTCGTGGTCCACGCGAACGGCATCGCCCCGGTCGGCCGCCTCGCCCCAGGCGGTGGCCAGATCGACGGCCGCCTCGACCATCAGGCCGTCGAACGACTCGACCGCCACGCGGCGGAAGGACGGCGCGGACAGCCGGCGCTGGCGTTCCCACTGCGCGCCGTTGCTGGTGAGCAGCCCCTTGCCGAGCAGAGGGGTCAGCATGAAGTCGTCCGGCGTGCCGGCCTTGGTGTAGTTGGTGTAGTTGTCCTTGAGAATGTGCTGGACGAGTTCGGGCGAATTGGCGAACCACACGTTCTGGCCGCGAGTGCGATGGCTGCACAGGTCGCCGTATTCGCCGGCCAGGTCCTGCAGGAAGGCGAGCGGGTCCGCACGGATGCCGGCCAGCTCCAGGTCCTCTGCCGGTCCTGGCGGACGATCGTCGGAGCCGGCTGCCGGGATGACGCCGGACGTGGAGGGGCGGGGCATGACAAGTCTCCTTCGGAACGGGCAGGTCGGGGATCACGCGCCCGGCACGACCGGCCACGGCACCGGCGGTGCCGGGCGCCGGGATGACGGCTCGGGGGCCGCATGCCGGCGCCCGGCGCCACGGGCCGGGCCGGCGGGGCCGGGCAGGCCGCAGGTGGCAGCGGGTCAGGACATCTGTCGCTGGACGAGGCGGTAGAACATGCCGTCCTTGTCCTGCAGCAGTTCGTCCGGGCTGCCGGACTGCACGAGCCGGCCGGCGTCCAGGACCAGCACCCGGTCGGCCCGCATCACCGTCGAGAGCCGGTGGGCGATCACGATGCGGCTCGCGTTCAGCCGCCGCATGCTCTGGGTGACGATCTCCTGGGTGCGGTTGTCCAGCGCGCTGGTGGCCTCGTCGAAGAAGAGGATGCGGGGCCGGCCGATCAGCGCACGGGCGATCATGAGTCGCTGTCGCTGGCCGGCCGACAGCGTCGTCGCCCCTTCGGACAGGACGGTGTGCATGCCCATCGGCATCCGTCCGAGATCCTCGTCGAGGCCGGCCATCTCGGCGGCCTCCCACGCTTCGTCGAGCGAGTAGTTGCCCATGCCGCAGATGTTGGACAGGATGCTGCCGGCGAAGAGCTGCCCGTTCTGCAGCACGACACCGCACTGCCGGCGGACGGCCGTCACGTCGAGCGAGGACAGGTCCATGCCGTCGTAGAGGACCGCTCCGGTGGTGGGCTCGTCGAAACCGATCAGCAGCCGTAGCAGCGTCGACTTCCCGCACCCCGTCGGACCGACGATGGCGACGAACTCCCCGGGCCGGGCCTGGAAGCTGACATCGTGCAGCACCGGCGGCGTGTCGTCGTGGTAGCGGAAACTGACGTTGCTGACCTCGATCTCGCCGTAGAGGTCGCCGGGCGACTCCTTCGCCGCCGACACCTCCGGCACCTCGGAGATCACCGGTTGCAGGCCGTCGAAGAGCGGTCCCACGGCCGATGCCATGGTGACGCTTCCGGTGATCTGGATGCAGGCCGCCAGCATCATGCCGTAGGCGCTGTTGAAGGTCAGGAACCCGCTGGTGGACAGCTGGTGGCTGGCCGGGCCGCCGACAAGCGCGAACAGCAGCAACGAGCACACCAGCAGATAGCCGGAGTTGAAGATCGTGACCACGTTCTGCAGGCGGCGGGCACGGGAGGACAGCCGCCTCGATCCGGCGAATCCCAGCGCCCAGTGGGAGAACGCCCGGTCCTCCGCCACGGCGACGCGCAGCTTGGACAGGCCGCCGAGCATCTGGAAGAGGATGCCGGCCAGCTTGTGGTCGTGCTCGGTCAGCAGCTTCTGCCACTTGGTCTGCTTGATCCCCACGATCAGGCAGATCAGGCCGCCGCCGAGTGCCAGGGCCAGCGCCATCAGGGCCAGCGGGACGCTGTAGAAGAACAGCAGGCTCATGTTGGTGATGAACATCAGGCAGCCCAGCACCACTTGGGTGGTGATGCCGGACAGCACGTCCCGGATGGTGCTGATGCCCATCGCGGAGTTGCTCAACTCGCCGGTGGAGGTCTTGTTGAAGAAGGAGGTGGGAAGCCGCAACAGCCGGTCCCACACCGCGGCTTGGGCCCGCGCCTCGAAGCGCCCCTCCAGCCGGAGCAGCGACAGGTTCTGTACCGCCGACAAGACCGCCGAGAGCAGGGCCGCGGCGAACAGCACCACGCACACCTGCGTCAGGGGCCCCCGGTCCGCGTGGGGCACCAGGACGCCGAGCACCTTACCGGTGAGCACCGGGACCAGCAGGCCGAGCAGTGCCGCGGCCAGCCCGAGCCCGATCATCAGCGCCCCGTCCCGGGCGCTGCCACGCAGCCCGAAACGGATCAACGCGTTCCGATCCAGGGGTTCGTCCGGCAGCGGCGGGTAGAACATCCACGCGATCGGCTCCAACCGGGCGGCGTAGGAGCGGCCGACCCTCGTGGTCCTGCCGCCCGGCTCGCGGACCTGGTACCGGCCACGGTGCCAGATCAGTGCCACCGGGGTGCGCTTGCTGACGTTGATGTCCGACGGGCCACCCGGCCCTTCGGTGGCATCCGAACCGAGGTGGGCGAAGAGCGGCCCCAGGTCGGTCTTCCACCAGTCGCCGTCCAGGCGGACCTCGCGGGTGCGGAAGCGCGAGGACACCGCGATCCGCTCCACGGGGCCCAGTCGGGAGTCCGATGCCTCCGACGTGGAGGTGCGGGTGACCTCGACGCCCGAGGCGTGCCCGACGACGCGGGCCACCGCCAGATAGGCGTCCTGGTCGGCCGGGTCGAAGTCGCCGCTCCCCGACAGGCGGAACGGGTCGAGCACCGATGCCAGAGCCTGCGAGGAACGCTGAAGCGTCTCGGCGTCCAGCCTCCGCCGCTGGTTCATCTCCCGGCGGGCCGTGGACCGCCGGCTGTGCATCCGGTCGGTCAACCGGCGCATGAGAAGGCGCTGCTGGGACAGCACCTCGTCGGCGAAGCCCGGGTCTGCCATGACCTCCGGGGTGCGCAGTACGCCCACCGTCGCGCCGTCCGCGGAGCGCACCCAGTCCGACTCGGTGACCAGGAACCGCTTGGTGACGCCCCGGCCGGGCCAGCCCATGGTGGCGAACGGGTCATGGGCGGGCGGTGCGGGCTGCGCGGGGGGCTGTGCGGGGGCGGGGGCGGGCGCAGGGGCAGGGGCGGGCCGGGTGGACCCGCCGGACTCGTCGAAGTCGGTCAGCGCCAGTGCGACGGAACCGCGGATCACCTCGATCCACACCACACCGTCGACCGAGCGTGCCATGGCACCGGGCGGCAGCAGGGCGCGGCGCGACCCGTCGGCGTTGTCCGTCTCCAGCGGGACGAACTCCCGCGGCGGCAGTTCGGTCCGCACGGCGTCGGCCAGTGCCACGAACCCCGCGTCCAGTCCGTCCGCCAGTAGCTTCGCCAGCCCGCTCGCCGGCGCGCCGGCACCGTATCCGACCCGCGGAAGCGCGACGTTGAGCGCCTCGCCCAGCGTGCAGGACTGCACGGCGCCCCCGGGCAGCGGTTTGCCGACCAGGGTCGGCCCGTCCAGCCGGGCGCCGCACAGCACGCTGCCGGTCCCGACCCGGCACAGGAAGGTCCAGCGCCCGCCCTCCTCCTCGCTGGCGGCGAAGAGGTCGAGCATGCCCTCGGTGACGAACCAGATGCGCCCGGGGTCGGCCAGCGCGAAGACGCCGTCGGTCCGCGGGCTGAGGACCGTTGCGAGCTCGGACAGATCCATCGCGTCCGGGCCGTAGTTGATCGAGAAGTGGGATGTGCTCACGGCTTCACTGCTCCCGGATCAGGTCGGCGTACAGTCCCTCTGCCTTGGCAAGGGCGTGGTGCGTGCCGCGCTGCACGACCCGGCCGTGATCGAGCACGAGGATCTCGTCGCTGTCCCGGATCGTCGACAGCCGGTGGGCGATGATCACGCAAGCGCAGCCGAGCCGGCGGAGGTTGTCGTCGATGCGTTTCTCGGTCTCCGCGTCGAGGGCGCTCGTGGCCTCGTCGAGCACCATGACGCTGGGCCCGCGCACCAGTGCGCGGGCGATCTCCAGACGTTGCCGCTGACCGCCCGAGAAGTTGGTGCCGCCCTCGGAGACAAGGCTGTTGAGGGTGCCCGGCCGGGAGGCCACGACGTCGTAGACGGCCGCGTCGCGCAGCGCCGCGACGATCCTCTCGTCGGGGATGGAGGTGTCCCACAAGGTGACGTTCTCCCGGACGGTTCCCTCGAAGAGGAAGATGTCCTGGTCGACGAAGGCCACCGAGTTGCCGAGGGTGTCGCGGGTGTAGGTCCGGCGTTCCCGGCCGTCGAAGAGGATCTGACCGGACCGCGGCTCGTACAGGCCGGCGATGAGCCGGCTCACCGTGGACTTTCCGCTGCCCGAGCCGCCCACCAGCGCCACCCGCTGGCCGGGCAGCACGGTCAGGTCGAAGTCGCGCAGCAGCGGTTCGCCCAACGGGCTGTAGCCGAAGGTGACATCGATCATCTTCACGCTGGCCACGCTGGTGGGCCGACGGGAGGACTTCCGGGAGGCGGGCCGGCCCGTGCCGGGCTGCCCGTGCGGGTCCTGCGGCACCGGTGGCCGGCCGGGTGCGCCGGCCGGCGCGGCGGCCGAGCCGGTGTCGATCACCTTGTTGGTGAAGTCGGAGGCCAGCGGGAACCGTTCGATGTCCTTGAGCCGGTTGATGTCGGCGGCCACGTCCTGCACCCGCGGCCCCAGGTTGCTCAACTGGGAGACAGGGCGGGTGAAGTTCGTCACCAGCGTCTGGAAGGCGACCAGCAGACCGATGGAGATGTGCCCGTCGATCGCCTTGGTCCCGCCGATCAACAGGATGCAACCGCTGTCCACCGCCGCCAGGAACGGTGGTACGACGGCGAGCAGCGCGGTGGGAGTGCCCAGGACCTGCGATCCTGAGGCCACCTTGGCCTGGAAGCCGGCCCAGCGGCCGAAGTAGTCGTTCTCCGAGCCCGACGCCTTCATCGTCTCGATGAGTTGCAGGCCGTTGAACGACGCCGCGGTCAACCGCGCGCGGTCCGCCCGGAGTTTGGACACCGCGTCGCTGCGGAGCCTGGCCACCAGGCGCAGCACCACGATGTTCAGCAGGGCCACCCCGACGCCGATCAGGGTCAGTTGGACGTCGTAGGTCCACAACAGGATCGCGTAGAAGACCACGAGAAGCGCGCTGACCGCCGCGGTCGCCACGTCCCGGGACAGGATCTCGGCGATCCGGTCGTTGGAGGCGACCCGTTGGGAGATCTCCGCCGGGTTGCGCTGGGTGAAGAAGACCACGGGTAGTCGTAGCAGGTGCCGGACGACGCGGGCGGAACTTCGGATCGCCGTCGACGACTCCACCCGCAGCAGATGCGTCTGTTGGAGCAAAGTCAGCACCACTGTCAGCACCGAGGCCGCGGCCATCGCGCCGATCAGCGGGGTGATGAAGGAGTGGTCGCCGTTGCTCAGCACCCGGTCGATGAAGGCCCGGGTGAACGCGGGAACCGCCACGCCGGGGATGATCAGCAGGATGCTGGCCAGGAGCGCGAGCATCAGCGCCCCGCCGTTGCGGCGGTAGCGGGAGTACAGGTCCGTGGAGATGCGCGGGGGGCGTCCGCCGCGCCTGAAGTCGGGCCCGCGCTCGAAGGTGAGGACGACGCCGGTGAAGCTCTTGTCGAACTCCTCCATGCTGACCGTGCGCTTGCCGGAGGCCGGGTCGTTGAGGTGGACCACCGGGCGCCCGAGCCGCGTGCCCATGCCCTCGTAGACCACGAAGTGGTTGAAGTTCCAGAACAGGATCGTCGGCGGCCGCAGCTTCTTGAGCTTCTCCACCTCCATCTGCCGGCCGCTGGCCAGCAGGCCGTAACTCCTGGCCGCTCGCAGCAGGTTGACGGCCTTGGCGCCGTCACGGGAGACGCCGCAGGCGGTCCGCAGCTCCTCCAGCTGGACGAAGCGCCCGAAGAAGCCCAGCACCATGCTCAGCGAGGCCGCGCCGCATTCGACGGCCTCCAGCTGGATCACGGTGGGGGTCTTGACGCGCATCCGGTTCCTGGCGCGTTCGCTGCGATCGCGCCGGCGTCCGCGGCCACGGGACGGTCCGCCCGGCGCCTTCGAGTCGGCCCTCCGGCCGGGTGCGGGCAGTGGGGGCGTGGATTGAGTCGTCATTTCGGCAACAGCCAATCGATGGGACGCTCACCGGGCAGCCGGCCGTAACCGGTCACCTGGGTCCACGAGTTGATCCGGAACGGAGGGCCCGAAGCCGAGGTCCAGCGGTAGCCGCTGGAGACCTTGGAGTCGGTTTCCAGGTCGACGGTGATGCGGACCGGACCGCCCTTTTTCAGGAGTTGGTTGGACAGCAGCTGGTTCCCGCCCAGGAAGTCCAGCACCTGCTGCTCGGTCTGCGGGAACGCGTCCACGGCGGTGACATGGCCGCGCATCAGGCCGAACGCCTGGGCGGGAGCCGACGACACGTCCATGTCCACGTCGTCGCCGATCTGCAGCTGGCCCGCCTTGTCCGCGGGGGCGAACAGGACGGCCACCAGCCGGTCGTTCTTGCTGTCGGTGCGCTCCACCGTCATGAACGTCGCGCCCGCGTTGACGTACTGCCCGTTGTCGACCAGCAGGGCGATCGTCCGGCCGGAGAAGGGGGCCCGGACGATCTGGGTGGCACCGTGCGCGTCGACCAGCGACAGCACCGGAGCCCCCTTGGTCACCGGGTTCCCGGTCTGGGCGAAGACGTCGGAGACCAGTCCGCTCTGCGGACTCTCGACCTTGGAGACCCCCAGCGGGTGCGTGAGGATGCCCGGTATGTTCACGTTGCGGGCCAGGGAGCCGTTGAAGGACCACACCAGGCCGCCCGCGATGAGCACCGCCACGAGTGCCAGCACCGCCCAGGCCCGCGGCCGGGCCAGGCGCACGGGGCTGTCCAGGTCGTCGGGTGCGCGCAGGTTCTCCAGTGCCTTACGCCGGAACTCCACTGCCGCCCTCCTCTCCACGGCTGCCGAGCAGGAACTCGCCGACGGTCGACTCGCTCTCCCAGGCCACCCCGGAAGCGGCGGCGAACGCGTCGGAGTCGCCGCCGCCGAGCCCGCAGCCCGCGAGCCCCATCGCGGTGGCGACGCTGTACAACACCTGGTACAGCACCCCCACGTGCTTGAGCACCAGGGCGTAGCCCATCGTGGAGTACTTCCACATCACCCGCCCGAAGCGCGCCGTGATCAGCAGCGTCACCTGCGGGGCGGCGGACATCTGCGCGGTCGCGCGGGACATCTCGGTGAGGCGGGTCAGCGCCGGCCC
Source organism: Streptomyces sp. NBC_00448 (assembly GCF_036014115.1). Classification (NCBI taxonomy): domain Bacteria; kingdom Bacillati; phylum Actinomycetota; class Actinomycetes; order Kitasatosporales; family Streptomycetaceae; genus Streptomyces; species Streptomyces sp. NBC_00448. Next base: position 4,249,648 of record NZ_CP107913.1, on the reverse strand, counting down.
GGGCTCGGCGACGAGTTCCAGCCGGTGCCCCTCGGGGTCGTAGTGGTACAGGCCCGGTGCCACACCGTCCACCTGGTCGATCAGCGGATAGATCTCCAGCTCGTACGCCCGGCCGCCGGACGGATAGGGCCGGTCGCCGAGTTGCTGGGAACCGTCGTCGTACTGGGCCCGGTTGCGTGCGCTCCGGTACAGGAACTCGCCCAACTGCGCGGCGGTGAGCGGCGAGGAGCTGTCGTGCAGCCGCAGCGAGTGCCGGTCCTCCAGTACCTCGGTGAGGGTCCGGTCGCTCGCGCGCAACGCCTCCAGGTCCACCCGGGGCAGCTCCACCGAGACGCCCTCGAAGGACGGCCGGACCGCGGGCAGCGGCTCGGCGGTGCCCTTGGCCCAGTACGTGCCGCCGTACGGCATGTCGTGGCGTCCGACGCGGGTACGGCTGTGGAACCACAGCTCGTGCGGCGACCACTGGGCGAAGCGGAAGTCCTCCTCGGCGGCGCCGCTGCGCGGCACCAGGAAGCCGTGCCGGGCCAGGGCGCTCAGCAGCGCGGAGACCACTTCCGGCTGGGCCGGCAGATGGGTCCGCGCGCCCTCGGTGTCCTGGGGAGCCTGCCCCGGGGCCTGCTGCGCGGGCAGCGAGGCCAGCAGCCCGGCGAGCGCGGGATCGTGCAGTTCGACGGCGACGTGTGCCAGCGGCGACTCCAGCACCATGCCGGTGCCCTCGGCGCGCAGGACGGCGAAGCGCGACATCCGCAGCTCGGCCGGGTCACCGTCGTGCTTGAGGACGGGCGGAACGGCAGGGCCGAGCGGCCGGAACGTCAGCAGCGGCTTCCCCGCGGCCTCCAGGGTGACCGCGAGCCAGCCGCCCGCGCGCAGCCGCTGCAGCAGCTTGGGCGTCTTGAGCATGCCGAGCTCGCCCTCGTGGCTCCGGACGACCTCCAGCAGCTCGTCGTTGTCGACCGGCTTGGTGCCGAGCAGTTCGACGGCCGCCGCCAGTCCCGGTGACAGGGCACCCAGCGAGGTGCCGCGCTGCCCGATGAAGATCTGGGTCGCGCCGCTGGGGACGGGGACGACCCGAGCGCCCGGGTGGAGCCGCAGGAGTTCACCGACCCGCACCGGACCGGGTGCGGGTGGGTGGTTGCTGATGACGCCGGAAGCGTCGGGACCAGTCATGTCATCTCCAGGGAGACTGCGGTGGGGAAAGCCCTGTCACTGGGCAAGGCCATGACGTTCAGGCCGCCGCCCCGGCGGGGGTCCGCTCGGGACGACGGCATGAGAGACGGATCAACGGATCAACGGACCGGCAGAGCGGCGGACCGGCGGACCGGGAGACCGACGGATCAACGGATCAACGGACCGGCTGATCGACGGACCGGCCGATCAGAAGAAGACGCTGCGCGGGTTCATCTGGTCCTCGGCGGTCGGCTCGGACAGCCAGCCCAGCTTCACCGGCACGTCGTAGAGTCGGCCCGGAGCCAGCCGGCGCCAGAAGTGGCGCATGCCCGGGACCATGACCTTGGCGACCTTCAACTCCAGGTCGGGCAGGCTCTGGTCGAGGACGATCACTTCGAGGCCGGCCTTCTCGACCCGCTCGACACCGTTGCGGATGTCCTTGGCCAGGTCGCCGGAGAACAGGCCGGCGTAGGTACTGGCCGACGTGGGGGTGAGGTTCGCGGCCGGAGCGACCCACGGGTCCTGGGCGACCGTCACCTCCTTCAGCCACGCGAGGGTGTCCGGGTCGTCCTCCCAGTAGTCGGTGGAACCGTCCGCGTTGCGGTTGATCACCGCCGGAAGGAACTGGTTGACCTCGGTCAGGGCCCGCAGGACGGCGATCCGCACGTCGAGGTGTGCCCCGAAGCCCAGGAGCACGTCCTCCACCGGGTGGTCGGTCCGGCGCGAGACCGCGGCGAAGGTGGGGATGCCGAGGTCGGTGGTGATGTCCACCACCTCGAGGCTGCGGTTCATGCCGGTGTAGAAGTCGCGCAGGGTGTCGATGTACGGCTCGCCCAGGCTGTCGAGATCGAAGCCGGGTCGCAGCACCCGGTTGTACCACCACAGGGCGACCGCGTCGCGCTCGGAGATCTCGTAGAACGCCTGCAGGATCGCCTCCTCCAGGGTGTTCCCGGCGGCGTTGCCGTTGCCGTCGCTGAAGCAGTAGAAGTTGTCCACCAGGTCGGGGTGGCCGAACCAGGCGTATCCCGCCGGCACCAGGCGCTCCCGGTCGTGCGTCAGCGACCAGGCCGACGTCCACTCGATCTCGCGGCTGGTGTCGAACGGGTCCGGCACGATGTGCAGCCGGCCCGCGCCGGTGTGGTTCCACACCTCCCGGCCGGCGTACTGCGCCTCGGAGTACTGCAGCAGGTCGTTGGCGTGCACCGCCAGGTCGGGACCGAGCGCGTCGAAGCTGGCCCGGCGGGTGCGGCGGTCACCGCGCCACACGCCCGAGTACCGCTCGATGGCCTCGCACACTCCGCTGACGCGCGCCTGGATGTCGCTGCGGCCCTTGCCGCCGCTCTGGCCGCGCAGGTTGCGGCGCAGCATGGCCAGGTTGTCGCCGGGCATCGCGAAGTTGTGGCCGGCCGAGTAGCTGTAGGTGACGCCGTTGTCGACGTCGTTGAGCAGCCGCAGCGAGCTGACCGCGCCGGTCAGCCGGCTGATGTGCTTCTCCAGCCGCTTGTAGGTGTCGTCGGGGCGCATCGTCCGGTGCCCGCCGTCCGCGCTGAACTGCACGGTCTGCTCGACCGGTTCGATCCGGGGGTCGATGTGCAGGACCGCGGGGTCACCGCAGCCGGGACACTGCGGCTGCCGGATCAGCTGGTGGCGCTCGGTGCGCATGGTCGGGACGTGCACCGAGACCAGGACGCCCTGGTGGTCGGACGCCTCGGCCCCGATGATGTTGGCCACGGCGCTGGCGACCAGCTGCGCGGAAAGCCCCACCGACCAGGGGGAGGCCGCAAGCGAGGTGAGGAGCGGAGCGTCGTCGCCCCGCTTGCGCTTGAGGTACGCCTCCACCTGCCGGTTGCCGTCGAGGCGTTGGGCCAGGCAGCGCCAGCATCCGGTGACCTCCGGCACCATGTACGGGCCGGTCCAGACATCGGCGCCGTTGGGCTTGGCCAGCAGCCAGGGGACGCCGGCTTCGCGCAGTCGGGCGTCCACGGCCTCGAGTTCGGGGTTGCAGTAGTCGTCGGCGAGCACGACGACCATGGTGGGAGCGGCGGCACCGGCCTTGGCGGCGGTGACCGGCCGCACCTTGATGCCGGTGGTCCGCAGCGCGGACACCACCTCCGCCTCGTCCACCGCGCCCACCGAGGTGATCTCCACCTGGGCCTCGTCCAGTCGCCGGGCGGCCTCGGCGGCGTCCACCCCCCGGGACTCCCAGACGGCCACCGCGGCGCGGTCGGTCCCGACCGGACCCTCCGCGAGGTGGTTGAACCGCTGGAACTTGCTGATGGCGAAGACGACTTCACCCAGCGTGAATCGGTCGGAGAGCTTCTGGGCTATCTCGGCGATCGTGTGGGTTCCGTCCAGGAAAGGCACTACCTCGGCCACGGCCTTTCCCTGGACCAGGTAGTGGCCTTCCTCCGAAACGAGAAAGACCCGGTCCGAGCCGACGGCCTGCGGGACAAGGTGTGCCTTGAAGCGGGGCAGATCCACCGCGACCTCCAAAAATTATTCGACTTGGTCGAACACTTTAATACCCGCCGGGATGGGTAGAGCAAGGAAGTCGAGACGACCGTCGGCTATCTTTTCGGTGCTCTCGACTTCCCCCCGCCGGGGGTGCCTTCTTATCTGTAGGGGGGTCCCCTACTAGTCCTACGGGTCCCCTACTTCAGACCACTCTGAGCTGCGGCAACCGTACGAGGTGGCAGGTTCTGCGGGTGCGGGGAAGGCCACAAAAAGAATCGGGTCGAAATGCAGAAGAGCGCAGTTGACTTGCGGGGGGTCAGCTCTGGATGATTTCTGCATCAACCCGAAGCTGGTTTGATACCGAAATCGACAAGTAAGGGGTGCTCATGGAGCCCAGGGAAAGGTCGGCATTTGTCAGTGCCTACACCAAGGTGCTGACAGCTGCCTGGTCGAACGAGGACTACGTGTCGCGGCTGCAGGCGGACCCGCGTACCGCGCTGGCCGAACAGGGTCTGGAACTGCCCGCGAATGCCACGGTGCACGTGGTCCGGGATGTCGGCGGCGATCCCGACCTGGAGGCTCAGGTCTCGCTCTGGGGCGCCGGCAAGGCGACCGGTGTGTACGAGCTGAGGGTGCCCGCCTCGCCCCAGATCGAGGACCGCGAACTGTCGGAGGCCGACCTGGAAGCGGTCTCCGGCGGCGACAACACCTACTGCTGCTGCTGCTGCCCCTGCTGCACCTGCACCTGACCGGTAGGGCGTCGCGGCGACCGGTGGAGCCGCGGCGCTCTCCACCTTCGGCCTTCGATCGCGCACCGCACCAGCCAGCGCAGACCCGCGGAACCTCGAGGTGATACCCATGCCCGGACCGGAAGTGATCGGGGTGTCCGGACTACGCAAGTCCTACGGAGCCGTACCCGTGCTGCACGGGGTCGACCTCCACGTGGGACGCGGCGAGATCTTCGGTCTGCTCGGCCCGAACGGCGCGGGGAAGACCACCACGCAGGAGATCCTCACGGGCTTCAGCAGCCGCAGCGCGGGGTCGGTCAGCGTCCTCGGCCAGGACCCCGCAGGCGCGGGGGCGCAGTGGCGCGCCCGGATCGGCATCGTCCCCCAGGACATGGGCTCGTTCGACCAGCTCACCGTCAAGGAGGTCGTCTCCCACTTCGCCTCCCTGTACCCCGACCCCTTGCCCGTCGGCAGCGTGATCGAGCGGACGGGACTCGGCGAGAAGGCGAACGAACGCACCGGCCGGCTCTCCGGCGGCCAGCAGCGCCGCCTGGACATCGCGCTCGGCATCGTCGGACGCCCCGAACTGGTCTTCCTCGACGAACCCACCACGGGCCTGGACCCGCAGGCCCGGCGCGTCACCTGGGACCTGATCCGGGCGCTGGCGGCGGACGGCACCACGCTGATGCTCACCACCCACTACCTCGACGAGGTCGAGGTGCTCTGCGACCGGGTCGCCATCCTGCTGCGCGGAAAGGTCGCCGAAGAGGGCGCACCTGCGGACATCGGCGGGCGCGCCGACGGCGAGGCCGTCATCGAGTTCCACGCGGCGGGCGCCCTGCACGGAGCCGAACTGCCGGCCGTCGCACCGGCCGGCGCGGCACCGCTCGGACGGGCGGAGGGCCAGGTCCGGATCGGCACGGCCGCACCGGCCGCCACCTTGCGGGTCCTGCTCGACTGGGCGGTCCGGCTGGGGAGCGACGACCTGCCGGGACTGACCGTCACCAGGCCCACGCTGGAGGACGTCTATCTCCGGATGATCGCGGCCGACACCGCGACCCCGGCGCCCGAACCCGAACTGGAGCACGTCGCATGACCGGTGGAACGGAAACCACGGCCCTGGAGTACCGATCCGAGCCCCGCCAGCGCGAGCGGCGGACGCCTTCGATCGGCAGGGTGGCGGCGGCCCGCGCCGGCATCGAGCTGAGGAGCTACTTCCGCAACCGGCAAGCGGTGGTCTTCACCTTCGCCCTGCCGCTCGTGCTGCTGCTGATCTTCGGCGCCATCTACTCCGGCAACGCCCCCGGTACCCACACCCCCATGAAGCAGGTGCTGATCGCCGGAATCATCGCCTCCGGCATCATGAGCACCACCTTCTCCAGCCTCGCCGTCGCCATCGCGGTCGAGCGCGACGACGGCACCCTGCGCCGGCTGGCCGCGACGCCGATGTCGCCGGTGTCGTACTTCCTGGGCAAGGTCGTCCAGGCGTTCGTCATCGGGGTGCTCGAGACCGTGGTGCTGCTGGCCGTCGGCGTGGGCCTGTTCGGCCTGCACCTTCCGGACACCGGGGCACGCTGGTTCACCTTCGTGTGGGTGGTCGTCCTCGGCATCGTCGCCTGCTCCTTCCTCGGCATCGCCTACAGCCGGGTGGCCCCCAACGCGCGTGCCGCGGCACCGGTGGTGCAACTGCCCTATCTCGGGCTGCAGCTCATCTCGGGCGTGTTCTTCGTGTTCACCTCCCTCCCCGGCTTCATGCAGGTGATCGCGGGATGCTTCCCGCTCAAATGGATGGCCCAGGGACTGCGGTCGGCGTTCCTGTCCGACTCCTTCCAGCAATCCGAGGCGGCCGGCAGCTGGGAGCACGGGCGTACGGCCCTGGTTCTCGGCGGGTGGTGCCTGGCCGGGCTCCTGCTGAGCCTGGCGACCTTCAAGTGGGGGCGGGCCAGAAAGTGAACGCACTCGGCAGGATAAGAACGTGGACGGCCGTGGCAGGTCTCGCGGTGCTCGTCGCCGGATGCGGCAGCGGATCGTCCACGCCCAAGGCAACCGCTTCTCCCGCGGCCCCCCCGCCGGTCGGAGTGCCCCTGGCGACCAAGTTGCTGGAGCAGTACTCATCGACCAGCAACGCGATCACCCTGAAGAACGTCAAGACGCTGTCCGCCATCGAGGAGCCGCCGGCTTCCGTGGCGAGCAAGGCCGGTCTGACGGTCGCGAAGGCGCAGAAGATCCAGGTGACGGACCGGAGCTTCGTCACGCCCAGGTTCGTCTTCCCGCGCGTCACCAGCTACCCGCACTACTTCCTGGCGATCGCCCCGATGCTCCAGTCCGACCGGGTCACCCCGGAGCCGGTGTACACGCTGTTCGTCCAGGACCAGCCGTCGGCGAAGTACAAGGTCGCCTACTACCCCTTGGCCACCGACACCACCACCGGGCCGCCGACGCTGGAAGAGGACAGCGCCGACGGCGCGCCGGAAGTCACCAGCAGCAGCGGCCTGCTGGCGCCGCCCGGCGCACTGGCCAAGGCGTACAACGACTTCGCGCAGGGCCACAAGGACGCCGACGTGCCGCTGGCTCCGAGTCAGGCGCTCACCGTCGATCTCGCCGGCAACTTCACCGCCAACGCACAGGAGTTGAAGTCCCGGGGCGGCGTGCTGAACCGCGTCCTGCTGTCGCACGACTACCCGTCCTACATGCTGCGCACCCGGGACGGAGGGGTACTGGCGTTCAGCGCGGTCAAAGTGCAGGACACCATGACCTCCTCCTCCGGCTACGGGACGGTCGCCCTCGACCCCGGCAGCCCGGAGGCGGCCATGGCGGGCAGCCCCCAGGGCGCGCACTCCTCGCAGTACGTGATCGACCGGCTCGAGGTGTACCTCAGCGTCATCCCGCCCGCCTCCACACCGGGCCCCGGGGTCCAACTCCTCGGCTTCAGCGACTATCTGCTGTCAGTCGACGGATAGGTTCCCCGCCCTTGCGGCCCGCACCCCAGAATTCCCGGCCTTCCCGGCAGGGATCGTCCCGGCCTCACCGGCAGGGATGTCCCGGACGTCGACTGTGACGCCCGGTAGTTGATCAAGAAGGAGATCCATGGAACCGCGAGAGAGGTCAGCGTTCGTCAGCGCCTACACCAAGGTGCTGACGGTTGCATGGTCGGACGAGGACTACGTGAACCGGCTGGAGGCGAACCCGCGTACGGCGCTGGCCGAGCAGGGCCTGGAGCTGCCGGCGGACGCCACCGTGCGCATCGTCCGGGACATCGGGGGCGACCCCGACCTGGAGGCTCAGGTGGACCTCTGGGGCGCCGGCAAGGCGACCGGTGTGTACGAGCTGCGGGTGCCGACCTCGCCCCAGATCGAGGACCGCGAGCTGTCCGAGGCCGACCTTGAGGCCGTGGCCGGCGGCGACAGCTACTGCTGCTGCTGCTCGCCCTGCTGCACCTGCACCTGATCCGACAGTGCTTGCCGGAATCAGTCGGCCGTGACGGACGAGTTCCTCGTCGGTCCGGCCGGCTGATTCCGGCGGTGCCGGACAACGCAACCGAACGTCGAGAAGGGTTCGAGAAATGACGTCAGCCGACCTGTCTGCCGGTCCCAGCGCGCCCTCTGCCGCCGCTGCACGGCGCCAAGTGCACCTGGTCGAGCTGACCGTGATGCCCGGTGTCCGCTACAGCGCCGTACTGGGCTACCTGCAGGCCGCCGCCGAGGCGGCCCCGGACCTCGCCGAAGCCTGTTCCTTCGCCAAACACGTGTACATGCAGGGCGGGGACGCCTTCGAGACCGCCTGCGCCAAGGTGCTGGACGCGCTGGACAATCCCCTGGCGGTCGCGTTCACCGTCTACTTCTGGAACCGGCCCGGCACGCTCGAACTGGCCCGCCGGATCAAGGAGCGCTGGCCGCGCTGCCGCATCGTGGTGGGCGGCAACGACGTGACGCACCAGCCGGTGGTGTTCGACGAGGCGCCCTGGGTGGACGTCCTCGTCCACGGCGAGGGCGAGATGCGGTTCCGCGACCTGCTGCGCGTCTTCCTGCGCCACGAGGAACCGGCCGCCGCGGACAGCGAGTTGGGTGCCCTGCCCGGCATCAGCTACCGCTCCGCCGACGGCGAGGTGGTCACCACCGCCGCGGCCCCCCGGATCGAGGACCTCGCCGAGCTGCCCTCGCCGCTGCTCGGGAACACCTGGGCCGACGAGGACATCGCGCAGTCCCGGATGCTGGTGTACGAGACCAACCGGGGCTGCCCCTACTCCTGCGCCTTCTGCTACTGGGGCGGGGCCACCAACTCCAAGATCCGCCAGTTCCCCATGGACCGCATCCTGAGCGAGCTGGAGCGCATCGTCCGGGTCGCCGCCAACGGCACGCAACTGTTCATCGCCGACGCCAACTTCGGCATCGTCGCGCGCGACGTCGACATCGCACGCCACATCGTGGAGCTGTGCCGGCGCCACAACAAGCGTCTGCTGGTGATGACGAACTGGGCGAAGAACACCAACGGCCGGGTGGTGGAGATCGCGGGAATCCTGTACCGGGCCGGGCTGACCGGGGCGATCACCCTGTCGGCACAGTCCTTCGACCCCGATGTCCTGCAGATCGCCAACCGCCGCAACATCCGCGTCGACAACTACCGTCGTATGCAGACCCAGTTCCGGGCGCAGAACATCCCCACCTACACCGACCTCATCTGGGGTCTGCCCGGCGAGTCCCGCGCCACCCACATGACCGGGATCGAGGAGGCGATCACCTCGGGCGGCTCACCGGTCATCTACCCGCTGCTGCTGCTCAACAACACCGACTACACGCATGACCGCTTCCGGGACGATCACGGCCTGCGCACCAGGCACCTGCCCTGCGACCCCGGCAACACGGACCTGATGGCCGACGTCGTCACCGAGCACTCCCGGGTGACGTTCGAGGACTGGCTGAGCGGGATGGCCTTCCGGATTCCGCTGACGCTCTTCCACAAGTGCCTGCTCCGCTCGACGATCCGCGTCCTCGCCGAGACCTCGGGTGCGCGCACGGTGGACCTGATCGAACTGCTCGGCTCGTTCCTGCGCGAGGGGGCGGTGGAAGACCCGCTGATCTCCTTCCTGATGGCCGACTACGACCGTGTCTGGCGGGAGCCGGAGAGCTTCGACCGTGACCTGCTGTACCGGAACATCGGGCGTCCGGTGATCCACGAGGAGCTCCACTACCAGGCAATTCTGCGGCGCATGGTCGGCGATGCGGACCGAGCCGCCCGCTATGCTCGAACTGCCGTGGACTTCCTGTACGAAGAGCTCACCTCCCAAGGGCGCCCGTTGCCGGACCGCAGTGACCTCGACATGGTCACCGGCCTGGATCTGGCGGCGGCAGCGGTGTTCCGCGCGGGAATCCACGGGAAGGCGGAGCAACACGACTTCGCCCTGCCGGAAGGGCTGTTCGACCTGCTGAGGTCGTACGGCGACGTGCCGGGCGGCGCCCCCGCCGCCGTCTCCGGCGAGAGTCTGGTGCACGGCCGGATCGAGGTACCCGAGTCGAGAACCCGCTACCCCTTCAGCGCGTACTCGCTCTCGGTCTGGCACGGCAGCGGACGCCCCCTCCACGACGTCGGCATGCGCCTCGACGTTCAACGCCTGCCGCAACGGGAGACCGTTCAGCCGATCGCGGTTCCCCACACTGCCTAGCCACCCCCGTCGACTCGGCCCGCCGAGCCCACCCCCCAGAAGGACCCCTGCCGTGAACCGAAACGTCCGCAACGCCACCCCGCCGATCTACGCCTTGCTCATCCTCGGGGGCTTCCTCATCAACACCACCGTCGGGATCGCCGTGATCATCGTCGGTGGCGTGCTCACCAGCATGGTGTACACCATGGCCAGGGGTGGTGGCGCCGAGGGCACGCCGCGCCGGGCTCCCCGGCAGCGCAACCGCCGCTGAGACCGCGGGGGCGGTGCGGTCGGCAGCCGGTGCGGGCGGGTTCGGGGGGCCCTGTCCGGCTGCCCCCGTTCGCTATCCTGCCGCCATGCGAGGGGGGACCGGGGACGAGGTGCGCCGTGGGGCGGCGGGCCCGTACACGTACCGACCGGGACGATGACCGCCGTGCCGCTCGGTGCGGCCGGGGGTGTCCTCAGCTACGGCCCCGACAGCACCGACGGTCCGCACGGCCCCGGCTGGACCGTCCGGGCCGAACTCCCCTTCCCACCGGACCCGCCCGGCAGGACACCGGGCGGGACACCCGGTCCCCGTCGCCGTGCGCTGTGGCGGGGGCCCACCGCGCTCGACTGGGCGCTGGTGGTCCTCGCCGTCGCGCTGTCGCTCGGCGCGAGTCTGCTGTCGGACGACGTGCCCGACTCGTTTCGCGGGGTGCTGCCGAGCGTGCCGGTGGTGGTGCTGTCCGGGCTGCACGCGGTGCCGTTGGGGTGACGGTCGCGGGCGCCCGGCGCGGGGCTGGTGGCGGTGCTGTCGGCGCTGGTGCTGTGGTGGGGCTGCGACCGGGCGGGGTGGACGAGGCCGCCGGTCAGTGACATCTTCCTGGTCTACTGGTGGGTCGAGCTGACGTTCCTCTACAGCGCGGGCGCGTATCTCGCGGTGCGGCGCGGTCTGGCGGCTCCTGTGGCGGTGGCCGCGACCGGGGGTCTCGCCTCGTGCGCGGACGCGGCGCCCACCGAGGCGCACGCCAACCCCCAGGGCTTCTACAGCAACCAGATGACCGTCAAGGACTTCGAGAGGCTCCCCGACCCGCGCCCCCGGCTGCGCGCGGTCCACGTCCCCTCCCTGATCATGCGAGGGGACTGCGACTTCATCAGGCCCGCCGTGACCCAGGAATACCGGCAGACCCTCCCGGACTCCCGCATCGTCCACATCAAGGACGCCGGCCACGCCATCTCCCACAGCCGACCCGCCCTCTACACCGCCCTCCTGCGGTCCTTCCTGCTCGACCGCCCCCTGCCGGCACCCGCGTCGTGAACCTGCTGCCCGGCCGGCCGCCGCGCGTGCGCCCGAACGGTCGTGCCGGACGACGGCACCGACGCGAGCGAAGCCCGAACCGAGGACGCCGCGGCGTTGTCCTTCAGAGCGGCGTCTTTCGGATCGGCCGCGTGGCGTGGACCTGGATGAGGCCGTACGTGCCGCTGGTGCGCCATTGCTCTCCCGTGGCGTCCAACTGGGCGACCACCGGTCCGTCGAGGCCGACGACGACGTCCGACTTCAACGTACGCAGGGCCGCCACGGGGGACGGAAAGTGGCCGACCCTCTCGGCGAACGATGACGTGGCGGCCCAGAGCCGGTCGCCCACGAGGCGGCGGTAGTTGAGGTCGCCCTTGACGATCGTCATCGTGGCGCCGGAGAACCCGGCCGCGAGGTCGGCCGGCATGTCGTGGAAGGGCAGCGGCGCGCAGAGGAACGGGTGCGTGCGGATCGCGAGGGTGCCGCTGTTCATCGCCCGCCAGAGCCGGCCGCCGATCCGTTCCGCCTCCTGGCCCGCCCGGTTACGGAGGCGGTCGAGCGTCGCGAGGACGTCGGCGGTGGTCGCGTCCGAGACGTAGTACGGGGCGGGCTTGGCGTACAGGACCACTTCGGCGGCCAACCCGCTGGTCAGCAGGTGGTCGATCAGGACGAGGTCGGGCAGCAGTTCCCGTCCGGCGTTGTCCGCGAGGACGCAGACCCTCGGGCTGCTCGAAGCGGCGAGCGTCGACCACAGGAGCGGGCTGTCGTCCGCGACCAGGGCGGCGGGTCGGGCGTCCCCGGCCGAGCCGGTGATCTGGAAGCCGAGGTCCGCCCGGTTGCCCCAGAGCGCTGACGAGAGCAGTACCTCGGCCCGCTTCTCGGCGGGCAGGGACGGCAGATCGTCGAGAGCCGCCAGCTCGTCGGTGACTGCCGGGCCGGCCAGTTCGGCGTTCTTGAACGGCGCGAACGGGTCGATGCCCTGCCAGGTCCCGGGCCGGAAGTAGCCGGTGGCCTCGAGCAGCCTGCGGTAGAAGTAGCTCTCGGCCCACAGGAACGGCGCCTCGTCCCACGGCCGCCCGAACAGGCCCTCGCCCCACTCCCGCCACTGCCGCTGATCGTGGGCGCTCGTGCCGAGTGGCTCCAGCACGCCGTCGGTGCTCTCGACGAGGAGTTCCTCGACCGCCGCCCGCTCGACCGGCCCGTACGGCAGAGCGTCGAGCACCTGCCGGACGAGCTTCGGGTGCCGCTCGTGGAAGACACCCCAGGCGAAGGAACCGGGGGTATTGCTCAAGATCGTGGGTGCGGTGGGCATGTTCAGGCTCGTCCCTCTCCTCGGCGTACCCCCACGACAGTGTGGCGCCGGTGCCGTCGTGCCCGCATGCTCACCGATCGGCGTTGCCGGGCGGGACGACCCATTCGGTGGGCTGGCCGGTGAGCGAGGCGATCATGTCGAAGTCGCCGTCGTAATGGAGGACGGTTCGCCGGTTGACTTCGGCGGTGGCGGCGATCAGCAGGTCCGGGAGGGACAGGGCCCGATGGAAGCCGGCGTTGAGCGCGTGGCGCTGGATCTCCAGAGCGAGGCTGAAGGCGTCGTCGTCGGTGGGCAGGTAGTCGAAGGCATGGAGCCACGTGCTGATGCGGAGAGCCTCGGCGTTGTCGCGTGCCGAGTGGATCATCTCGTACTCGGTGGGTCGGCACACCGCGAGCAGGTACCGCTCGTGCAGCGGCCTGAGGACTTCCTTCACGCCCGGTTTCGTCCAGCGGGCCAGGGCGGACTTGTCGATCAGGTAGCGGTCCTGCATCAGGCGGCGCGGCCTCCGTCGTGACCGTTGTCGCGCTTGAGGGAGCCGTCGGCGTTGCGCGGGCCGGTGGTCTCGACGATCTCGCTGAAGTCCAGCTCGCCGGCGTCCATGGCGTCGAAGAACTCCTGGCGCAGGTGCCGCTTCACGGCATCCTCCATGGCGAGGCGAACGGCCTTCGCCTTCGTCTTGGTGCCGAAGATGCGCATGGCTTCGGTGACCATGTCCTCGTCGAGGTCGATGACTGTCCTGGCCATGTGGGCGGCTCCCTTCGTGACGACCTGGCTACAAACGATATCATTATCTTGGGGTTGGAGATATCGTTACAGCTGCAACCGTCATGAAGACGGGGTCGCGAAGGGGCGTGGCGCCTGCCGGCCGCAAGGCTTGCGTCGGGGGATGTGGGCGTCGGTGGATAGGTCGGATGTCTTTGTAGCGCGCGGGTGTCTCCGTGTCCAGATGTGGCGCAGGAGTCTGGTCGGCTGGAAAATGAGGGAAGATTCGTAGGATCTATCACCGCAGCCCGCCGACCTGGGAACGCTCTCTTGCGGTGAGTGTTTTTGTTTTTTCTTGTGCAAAGTCGAACCTTGCGATCAGGTATCCGGCTCTGTACGGTCGGTGCGATTCGCGCTCGCGTCATGTATGCGTCAACCCGCATGCCGGCCCCCACACGGAGCGCCGAACACACCCCCCACGTCCCAGGAGCATTCGATGCACGGGTTCCCCAGAGGCTCACGGCACCCAGGGGCGACGGCGGTTGCCGCCGTCGCCACGATCGGCGCCGACTTCGCCGACCACTTCCCCGACCGCGCCGAGCGCCGCATCGGCGGCCGGCTCTGCGCGCCGCCGGCGCGCTCGCGCTGAACGCCGAGCGCCGAGCGCCGAACGAGGACAGCACCGCCTGAAATCAGGGTCATGTTGGCCCGGCCGAGGAGGTCTTGTGTCGTCACGTCCGATCATCCTGAGGTGGACGCCGCTCGTCGCGGTGCTCTCCCTGATCTCGCTGTTCCTGTCCGTGCTCGTCGATCCGCCGAGCGCCTCGGCGGCCACCACCACGACGGCATGGCAGAACGGCAACTTCAACCTGGACCCCGGCGGGGTCGTCAGCCGCTCCGACATCGTGCTCGGCACGCCGAACACGCAGGCCGCGCAGTCGCTCGGCCTGGGCAACGGTTCGCTGGGGGTGGCCGCTTGGGCGGCGGGCGGGTTCACCGCCCAGCTGAACCGCACCGACACCATGCCGGACCGCAAGTCGCCCGGGCAGGTGCAGATCCCGGGGTTGAGCACGATGACCTCGGCGTCCGACTTCACCGGCCGGCTGGACCTCTACAACGGGGTGCTCACGGAGTCCGGCGGCGGCCAGACCCTGAAGGCGTGGGTGCCTTCGGGCAAGGACGAGCTGATCGTGGACGTGACGGGCGCGAACCCGAACACCACGCAGACCGCCAATGTGCGCCTGTGGTCGGGCCGCAACCCGACCGCCGCCACGTCCGGCACGATCGGCACCCTGGCGGAGACCTGGGTGGACAACGCCGAGCAGGAGCCGTCGGGTCGGACCTTCGGCTCGCTGGCCGCGATCACCGCCGGCGGGCAGGGAGTCAGCACCTCGGTGGTGAACTCCACGACGGTGCAGGTCAGTTTCAAGCCCAACGCGGACGGGTCGTACCGGATCGTGGTCGGCGCGCCCAGCTGGACCGGGGGCAACGCCGCCACGACGGCGGCCGATCTGCTGGGCGGCGACGCGACCGTGGCCGAGTCGACCCTGCTGAGCAGCCAGTCCACTTGGTGGAACGGCTTCTGGGCCAGGAGCGGCCTGATCGAGCTGAACTCCTCTGACGGCTCAGCCCAGTACATGGAGGCGCTGCGGACGATCTACCTCTACACCGAGGCGGCCTCGATGCGGGGCACCTACCCGGGCAGCCAGGCCGGCGTCACGGACATGTTCAACTTCGGCCAGGACCAGCAGAACTGGACACCGTCGTCGACCTGGTTGTGGAACCTGCGCACCCAGATATCGGCCAACATGACGTCGGGCAACTACGCCCTCAACACCCCGATCTTCGACCTCTACCTGAACAACCTCGCGGCGATCGAGAGCTGGACGAAGGCGCAGATGAGCGGGCACGCCGGTGCCTGCGTGCCGGAGGTCATGCGCTTCAACGGCAACGGCGGGGACCCGTCCGCGGGAGCCAACGCCGCCTGCAGCGAGCCGGGCAGCCCGAACTGGAACGCCCTGGACATCACCAGCGGGGCGGAGATCTCGCTGTACGTGTGGCAGCAGTACCAGGCGACCGGTGACACCGCGTTCCTCACCAAGTACTACCCGCTGATGCAGCAGTCGGCGATCTTCCTGCTCGGCTACCAGACCAAGGGCTCCGACGGTCTGCTGCACGCCACCGCGAACGCGCACGAGACGCAGTGGGCGGTCACCGACCCGACCACCGACATCGTCGCGGACCAGGCGCTCTTCCCGGCGGTGATCAGCGCGGCGCAGAAGCTGGGCACCGACACCTCGCTGGTGTCCCAACTGCAGACCGCCCTCGGCGAACTGCCGCCCTACGCCCGCACCGACGAGGCGACCAGGACCCAACTGCTCACCCCCGCGGACGACGCGGCCGGCGCGGACGTGATCGCCGACTCGTACCAGCCGGCGGCGACGATCAGGAACTCGGAGAACATCGGGCTGGAGCCGGTCTGGCCCTGGAACGTGATCAGCGACACCTCCAGCATGCTGGCGCTGGCCAAGCGGACGTACACGTACCGGCCGGTCACCGGCGGGAACGACTGGAGCCTGGACGCCATCCAGGCGGCCCGACTCGGCATGGCCGGCGAGGTGCAGAACCGGCTAGTCGGGATCACCGAGTCGCACCAGGTGTACATCTCCGGAATGGCCGACCTCGGCAGCACCGTCGGCACCGAGTCGTACATCGAGCAGGCGGCCGGGGTGGCGGCCGGGGTCGACGAGGCCCTGGTGCAGGACTACGACGGCCTGCTCCGGTTCGCTCCCGCCTGGCCGAGCGGCTGGGACGCCGCCGGCACCGTGTTCATCCAGGACGGCGGCAAGGTCGACGTCCAGATGGAGGGCGGCACGCTCGCCACGGCCGCGATCCACGCCGGCACCACCGAGACCATGAAGGTGCGCAATCCGTGGTCCGGGAAGTCGGCCGAGGTCGTCAACGGGTCGACCGGCGCCGTGGTGGTGGCCGCCACGACGGCCGGCACCCTCAGCGTCCCGGTCACCGCCGGCCAGAGCTACCTGGTCGAGCAGCCTTCGGCACTCACCACGTCGTTGCCCTACGCCCAGGTGACCGGAACCGCCGCGACCACCGCCAAGCACCTGGGCGGGGTGAAGATCGGACTGGACGGCGCCGGCGGCGTGGCCGGGCCGACGTTCTACCCCGACAGCAACTACGGCGGAGCCGGCGTGAAGTTGGGCGACGGCAGCTACACGATCTCCCAGATGGAGGCCGCGGGCATCACCAACGACGCGATCTCCTCGATCCGGGTGCCGGCCGGATTCACGGTGGTGGCCTACGCCGACGGCGACTTCACGGGCGCGTCGTGGACGTTCACGGCGGACAACGCGGACCTGACGGGCCTCGGTGCCAACGACACGATCTCCTCGTTCAAGATCACCGGAAGCGCGGCGGGGTGATCGTCCCGGGGCGAGCCCGGCGAACGGCCGAAGGTCGGTCAGCGCTGTAGGGGTTGCGTGCTTCTCCTGCTCCACGTGCCGTGTGGAGCAGGAGGGCCGCCTGGTGGAGGTGGTGCGACGGGGGCGGCGCGGCGGGTCGGTCACACCTTTGCCACGGGCGCGGAAGGACCCGTATCGGGGGGCCGCGGGGCTGGGATGATGCGGGTATGGCAACCAACGGGGGCACGGGCGGGCAGCCCGAAGACGAGGCCACACGGACAGTGACGAGCTACGAACTCAGCCCGCCGGCAGCGTCGGAGGCCGCGGCCACGCCACCCTTGGGAGCCCCGTCCGCCCCCGCCCCAACTGGTCCCGGTGGTACGGGCGGTGGGCGGTTGGTCGGTGAGCGCTACCGCCTCGTCGAGCGGCTCGGCTTCGGCGGCATGGGCACCGTGTGGCGGGCGCACGACGAGGTCGTGGACCGCGACGTGGCCGTGAAGGAGCCGCGGGTCCCCGAGCACATGACCGACGCCCAGCGGCAGACCGCGTATCTGCGGATGCAGCGCGAGGCGCGTGCCGCCGCCCGGATCGACCATCCCTCCGTGGTCACCGTGCACGACGTGGTCGTCGAGGACGACCGGCCCTGGATCGTCATGGAGTTGGTGCGCGGCCGGTCGCTGGCGGAGGTGCTCGCCGAGGGGACGGTCCCGGCGCGGGAGGCGGCCAGGATCGGGCTCGCGGTCCTCGGCGCTCTCGTCGCCGCGCACGAGGCCGGAGTGCTGCACCGCGACGTGAAGCCCGCGAACATCCTGCTCGGCCGGCACGGCCGGGTGGTGCTCACCGATTTCGGCATCGCCCATGTCGAGGGCGAGGAGCCGCTGACGGAGACCGGGGCCTTCATCGGGTCGCCGGAGTACATCGCCCCCGAGCGGGTGCTGGGGCAGCGGCCGGGGCCCGAGTCCGACCTGTGGTCGCTCGGGGTCGTGCTCTACCAGGCGGTGGAGGGCGTGTCGCCGTTCCGCCGGCAGGCCACACCGTCGACCTTCCAGGCCGTCCTGCTCGCGGAGTTGCCGCCGCCGCGCGAGGCGGGGCCGCTCGCCGGGCCGATCCTGGGGGTGCTGCGCAAGGAGTCGTCGGCGCGCACGACCGCGGCGCGGTTCGGCGACGAGTTGAGGTCCGTCCTCGACCCGCCGCGCGTTCCGTCCCAGGCCGGGGGTACGGCCGTGGCCACCGCGGTCGGCGGGATCGGCGCAGCCGGCGCGGTGGTCGGGGCCGGTTCGGTCGGCGGGGGCGGCGCCGTCGGGCCCTCCGCCGCCGGCCGGGCGATACGGGCGCTGCGCCGCAGCCGCCGCGCGCAGACGGTCACCGCGGTGGTGGTCGCGGCCGCGGTGGCGGGGGCGGTGATCGCGATCGTCTACCCGTTCGGCGGTGGCCTGCCCAAGGGCTGGAAGTCGTACCAGGAGCGGGGCGTCGACGCCACGGTCGCGGTGCCCGGCGACTACGTGCGCAGCATCGCCGACAAGAAGGTGACGTACACCGACCCGCACGGGGTCTTCACGGTGACGCTGTACAAGAAGCAGGGCGAGAAGGACAGCGCGGCGGGCGTCGCCAACGCCAACCTGCAGTGGTACAAGGGCGGTGGCCAGATCAAGTACTCCGACACGGTGCAGGACGCCGACGGCCGGGTCGTCGAGGCGACGCAGCAGGGCCAGACCGCGGCCCGGCTCGAGGTCCACTACACCGACCTCACGGTCGACGCGCACACGGCCGCGCGCGAACTCGAACTGGACGTGGTCAGCGGGGACGGCGACCTGTACACGCTGGATGTGGTGATGCCGGCGGCCGCCACCCAGTCCGCGCAGGGCCAGCGCATCTTCGACCAGGTCAAGAAGCATCTGACGATCCACACCTTGTGAGTGCGCCCGCCGCCCGTGGCGGCTGCGCACCGAAGGATCGTCCCGGCAGGCGAGAAGGAGAGTCATGACCACACCTCCCGGAGGTCCGGGCCCCTACGGCAACCCCGGCGGCGCCGGAGCCGACCCCCGAGTCGCCGGCGGCTACGGGCCTCAACCCGGCGGGTACGGTTCCCCACCCGGCGGCTACGGTCCGCCGCCCGCCACCGGATACCCGCCCCAGGGACCGCCGCCCCAGGGACCGGGGCAGAGGCCGGGCCAAGGCGGGGCACTCCCGCGGGACGACGGCCGTACACCCGGGAGCGGCGGCTGGCAGCCGCGGGGCGCCGAGGCGTACCGCAAGCAAGAGCCGCCCGCCATACGGCAGTTCGACGCCGCGCCGCGCCGCTCGCGGTTCGGGCTGGTGGCCCAGTTCGTGTTCCAGTTCCTCTACATACCGGTGTGGGCGCTGATCGCGCTCGCCCTGCTTGCCCTGGTGATCTGGCTCGACACCGGCTCCAGCGCCAACGTCGGCCTGTCGGAAGGGGTGTTCGGCTTCACGAAGACCGGGATCTCCTGGCGGCGGCTGCGCGCGGAGTGGAGCGGACGGGCCGAGAGCTGGGCGCCGTTCACCGACTCCCGCCTCGCGGAGCGCTTCACGAAGGCGGAGAAGAGCAGCGGTTGGGCTGTCTCCGAACTCCCGCCCAGCGGCGTACGGCGCGCGAAGTGCGAACTGCCGGTGGAGCACTACCGCGGCCTGGACTCGGCCGCGCTCGACCAACTCGCCCGGCGACGCGGCTGGTCGATGGACTGGGACGCCACCAGGAAGCCGGCCGAGGCGGTGCACTTCTTCCGGTTGATCCCGCCACCGCAGCACACCGGTGTGCCGGACCCGTACGGGCCCGCGCCGTACCCGGGGACGCCGTGGGGGCCGCTGCCGCGCCGGTTCGCGATGCCGCTGCTCACCTTCGTCTTCCTGCCGCGGCTGCGCGCCCTGGAACTGCGTGGCAGCGCCGACGCCTACCTCGCCCACCTGCGGGCGTACCTGCCCGAGCAGATCCGCACCGAGACCGAGAGGAACCCCGCCAAGGGCTACCAGGCCGACGAGTCAGGCCGCGTCCTGCGCCGGATCGCGGTACGGCCCTGGCACTTCCGCGGCGCGGGCGCGCACGCCGTCCTGCGCGTGGCGGCGGAGCAGGGATGGCGGCTCGACCATTCCTTCCCGGCCCGCCCCGACGGCACGGTCCACCTCTGCTGCCCGGAACTCGCCACGCCCATCGTCCCCGGATGACCCGCGGGACGCGGGAGTGCCGCTTCGGAGGTGCCGAGTTGGGGGCGGGTTGGTCAACTCGGTTACGGACGAGGAGATTTCGGGTGGACGGGGACGGAGACGCCGTGCGGCGGATCTTGGTGGTGGGGGTCACCGGTGCCGGGAAGACGACGCTCGCGCGGGCTCTGGGCGGCCGACTCGGAGTGCCCTGCCACGAGATGGACGCCCTGTACTTCAACGGACCCGGCTGGGCGGTCAACGGCAGGTTGGCCGAGGACGTGTCGAGCCTTGTCGCCGAGCCGGGCTGGGTCTTCGACTCGCTCGGCTGTCCGGAGGTCCGCGATCTGCTGTGGGACCGGGCCGGCACCGTGGTGTGGCTGGACTATCCCCGGCGGGTCGTCATGCCCCGCGTCCTGTGGCGTTCGTTGCGGCGTACGGTCACGCGCGAGGTGCTCTTCGGCGGCAACAGGGAGACGTGGGCGGGCTGGTTGAGCCGGGAGCACCCGGCGTGGTGGGCGTGGTCCCAACACGCGCCCCGGCGGCGCGAGATCGGGCGCCGTGCCAGCGATCCCCGCTTCGCGCCTCTCGACGTCATTCGCCTCGGCCACCCCAAGGACACCGCGGCCTGGCTGGCGTCGCTCTGACCGGGCGGCCCCTCACGCGTCGGCCGAGCGGAAGGCAACGGGCGCGTGCCGCAGGCGGATTGAGGTGCCCACCCCGATCGTCTTCTCGACCGTCTTCTCGATCGACCGTCGAGGCGGTCGTCCGAACGGAGCCGGCCGCTGCCCGCTGCCCGCTCAGCCGGTTGACGGGCGCTGCGGCGGCGGGTCCACCGCGGCGGCCACGGTCGCCATCGCGGCCAGGGCCCGAGCGGCGGACCCGAGCCGGCGGGTGTCGGAGACGGCCAGCGACACCGGCCAGCGCAGGTCGGCGTCCGTGACCGCCAACTGCCGTATGTCGTCGCGTGCGGGGATGACGAACCGCGGCAGCAGGGCGATGCCCAGGCCCTGCCGGACGAAGGCCGCGCCGGTGGAGATGTCGGTGATCTCGATGGCCACCTGCCGGTTCAGCCCGGCGGTGGCGAACGCCCGGTCGGTGACACTGCGGTTGCCGTAGCCGAGGGGGAAGTCCACGAACCGCTCGTCGGCCAGTTCGGCCATGGCCACCGACGCCCGCTCGGCGAGCCGGTGCCCGGCCGGCACGACCAGGTCCAGCGGGGCGAAGGTCAGTTCGTGCAGGCGCACGCCCGCCGGGGGCGGCCCGGGCAGGGAGACGAAGGCGAGGTCGAGGGCTCCTTCGGCGAGCGAGGTGACCAGGCCGCCCGAGCCGGTCGGGGCCGCCGTCAGCCGCAGTGCCACGTCCGGGTGGCGGCGGTGGAACCGCCCGAGCAGGCCGGGCAGGTCGATCAGCGCGACGGATGTCAGCGTGCCGATCCGCACAGTGCCGCGCAGGCCCCCGGTCACCTCGCCCACGGTGTCGCGGGCGTCCTCGACGGCGTCGAGCGCGGCCCGGGCCTTGGGCAGGAGCGCGGTCCCGGCGTCGGTCAGCTCCACCCGGCGCGAGGTGCGGTCGAGCAGCGGGACGCCGAGCTCCCTCTCCAGCGCCTTCACGGTCGCGGACACCCCGGACTGCACCACGTGCAGGCGCTCGGCGGCCCGGGTGAAGTTGAGCTCCTCCGCGACGGCCACGAAGTACTCCAGATGCCTGAGCTCCATGTCCGAGATCCTCTCATATTCATCATCGGACGTGCTGATTGCCAGCAGAAACGATTGTTGGACGTGATGGGCCTGCGAGGCGCACCGTGGTGTCGTCGAGCCACGGAGGACAGACATGACGACCGAGACGGCACCCGAGTCGACGACCGGCACGACCGGCACGACCGGCAACGCGCCCGGGCCCGCACCCTCACCGGACACGTACCCCGAAGCCGATCCGGCCGGCCGCGGCTCCCGCCGGCACTCCGTCGGCTTCTGGCTCATCGCCGCCGTGTTCCTGACCTCGATGGCCTTCTCGACGGTGCCGACCCCGCTCTACCCGCTCTACCAGCGGCGCGACGGCTTCTCGACCTTCACGATCACCGTCGTGTTCGCGGTCTACGCGGTCGGCGTGGTCGCGAGCCTGATGCTGGCCGGGCACATCTCGGACTGGGTGGGCCGCAAGAGGGTGCTGATCCCGGCGCTGGCCCTCGAAGCCGTCGCCGCCGTGCTGTTCCTGTCCTGGCCGGCGCTGCCCGGCCTGGTCGTGGCGCGGTTCGTCACCGGACTGGGCGTCGGCATGATCACCGCCACGGCCACCGCCCACCTGCACGAACTGCACACGGCCGGCCGTCCCGGCGCCGGCCGCGGGCGCTTCGAGGTGATCTCGACGGCCGCGAACATCGGCGGTCTCGGGGTCGGCCCGCTGGTGGCCGGCTTCCTCGCCCAGTTCGTCACCGAGCCGCTCCGCACCCCGTACCTGGTCTTCGCGATCCTGCTGCTCCTGGGCATCGCCGCCGTGGCCGCCGCCCCCGAGACCGTCGAGGAGTTGCCGCGGCGGCCGGCCTGGCGGCCGCAGACCGTCTCGGTCCCGTCCGGCGGCCGGACCGGCTATCTCGCCTCCGTCGTCTCCGCGTTCAGCGCCTTCGCGGCGTTCGGCATGCTCTCCTCGCTCGCCCCGGCCTTCGTCGCCGGCCCGCTGCATCACCCGAGCCGCCTGCTCGCCGGGGTCGTCGTCTTCATGGTCTTCGGCACCGCGGCGCTCGCCCAGTCCGCCACCACCCGTATGACAGCGGGCACACGGCTGGCCGTAGGCCTCCTCGGCGAGGCCGCCGGGCTGGTCGTCCTGGCCGCCGGCATGGAGCGGGCCGACCTCGCCGCGTTCCTGGTCGGCGGCGCGCTGGCCGGCGCGGGCGCGGGCGTGCTGTTCAAGTCCGCGATCGGGACCGTGATCGCCGAGGCCGCTCCCGCGCAGCGCGGTTCCGCCCTGGCCGGGCTCTTCCTGATCGCCTACCTCGGGCTGATCGTCCCCGTCGTCGGCCTCGGCGTCGCGACCCGCTCCCTGCCGGTCACCACGGCGATGCTCTGGTTCACCGGTGCGCTCCTGGCCGTCATGACCGGGGCCGCCGCCCTGGCCGGTACGGCCCGCCGTTCCGCCGCGGGCGCCCGACTCGCCGCCTGACCCGCCGCCGTACGGAGAACCCGGGAGTCCCGATCAGGTCCGTCCCGGGGCGGCCCGAAGCACGGCGAACGCGCCCGGGCCGTAAGGGACATGGGGCCGCCGCGCCGTCGGCTCCGGCATGACACGGCGTGCAGGCGTTGACTAGCCTGCTGCGCATGACTGCGTACGGGGGAGACGGAAGTGGTCCGAGTGGGATGGGAGCCGAGCCACTCACGGAGAACGACCCGAGCCGGATCGGCCCCTTCACGCTGCTGGGCCGGCTCGGGTCGGGCGGGATGGGGCGGGTCTACCTGGGCCTGGCCGGCGGGCGGTTCGCCGCGGTCAAGCAGGTGCACCCGCATCTGACCGACGACGAGGGGTTCCGGCGGCGCTTCGGCCACGAACTCGACAACCTGGCCCGCCTGCCCGCAGGGGTCAGCGCCGAACTCCTGGACAGCGACCGGGAGTCGCGGCCACCATGGCTCGCCACCGCGCACATTCCCGGTATCACCCTGGACGCGGCGCTGCGGGTGAACGGCGGGCCGATGCCCGTCGCGGACGTCTGGCTGCTGCTGCGGGAGGCCGCGGCGGGCCTCGCCGTGGTGAACGAGGTCGGCATCGTGCACCGGGATCTCAAGCCGTCGAACGTGATGCTGCGCGCGGACGGGCTCACCCTGATCGACTTCGGGGTGGCGATGGCGCTGGAACAGAGCCGGTTGACCCAGTCCGGGATGGTGATCGGCACCCCCGCGTACATGTCGCCGGAACAGGCTTCCAGCCAAAGGGACTTGACGGGTGCCACGGACGTGTTCGCCCTGGGCTGCCTGCTGGGGTACGCGGCGACCGGGCAGCCGCCGTACGGGGACGGCGGCGGCGTGCAGATGCTCTACCGCATCATCCACCAGGAGCCGGACCTCGCGCCGCTTCGTGCGGTCGACGGGGAACTGGCGTCGGTGGTCGCCGACTGCCTCGCGCGCGATCCTCAAGACCGTCCCACCGCAGCCGAGTTGGCGGCGCGGGCCGCGTCGCACGTCGCCGCGGGGGTGCCGCCCTGGCCGCCGCGCGTACGTGAACTCCTCGCCACGCGAAGCGAGTCGGCGAAGCGGGTACCCGAACCGGAGGCGCGGGAGCGAGCGACGGAGGCCGGCGCCGAGCTGCCCCCGGGTTCCGAGCCCGGAGCCGGCCCCTCGGGCCCGAAGCCCGGAGCCCGGCCTGAACCGGAGCCCGCGCCGGAAATCGCGCCCGTGCCCGCGCCCCAGCCCGAGCGGCGCAGGCTGCGGCTGCCGCGCGTCCTGGTGATACCCCTGGTGGTCGTCGCGACCGGCGGAGCGGTGGCGCTCACCCCGTACCTGCTCACGCCGAAGGACCACGACGGGCACGCGTCGTCCGGTGGCGGAGGCACGGCGGCCGCCACGTCCAGCGCCGGGACGTCGGCCGGCTCCGCGACGCCCTCCGCGTCCAACTCCGCCACCAAGAAGGGCACGTCACCCTCCAAGGGCGCGACTGCCGGCTCGGGCGGCAAGCACCCCGGCACCAGGGCCCCGGGCACGCGGGCCACCTCGGGATCGACCGGCCGTACCGGCGGGTCCTCGTCGAGTTCGGGCGGGTCCGGCGGATCGAAGGCCTCGGGCAGCTCCGGCAGTTCCGGCGGCTCGGCCGGCGGTTCCTCGGGTTCCACCGGCTCGTCCGGCTCGGGCTCGACCATCACCGCGAGCGGCACCCACCGGCTGGTGTCCGCCCTGGACGGGCACTGCCTCGCCTACGACGTCAACCACAGCACCTCCGCCTACCTGGCGAGCTGCGGCTCCAGCGGCCCCTTCAAGTGGACCTACGCCGCGGTGTCCGGCGGCACCTTCGAACTGCGGAACGCCGGCAGCGGCAACTGCCTGGCCGGCAGCGGGGACAACTTCACCTACGTGGTCTCCTGCGGCAGTTCCGACGCCGACCGGTGGAAGCTCGGCCGCTCGACCTCCTCCGGCACCACCCTCCAGAACGTCTCGGCCGGCCAGTGCCTGCAGAACGACACCACCGTCGGCGCCTACGCGACCACCACCGCCTGCGGCAGCTCCGCCGACCTCCTCTGGTCCAACGACTGACCGTCCGCCCCCGTGCCACCGCCCCACCAGAGCCCGCCGCCACCGGCGCCCGACCTCGCGGCGGGCGGCGGTGGCGACGGGAACGCGAACGGAACGGCGGGCGGGCGTTCCGCGCCGCCGAGCTGGGGCCTACGCGGGTGACAGCAGCCACTGCTGCGAGGCGCTCCCGGTGTTGCCCTGCTGCTGGAGGGTGGCGCTCTGGCTGGTGGAGGCGCCGGTGACGCCGAGGACGAGGCCGCTTCTGACGCTGGTGAGGGTGACGTAGCCGTCGCCCACGGGGGCCGTGGTCCACTGCTCGTTGGTGCTGCCCTGGAGCGGGTACTGGATGATCCCGGCACCGGGCGACCTGCTGCCACCGGCGACGTTCATGCCGAGGCCGGAGGACACGTTGACGAGGTTGTAGGCGCCGCCGGGCAGCGGGACGAACCGCCAGCTCTGGTTCGCGCCGCCGTCGACCGGCCACTGGATGAGCGCGGTGCCGGCGGCCTTGGAGGCGGAGGGGTCGTCGATGGCCAGGCCGCTGTTGCGGTTGACCAGCACATGGGTGGCGGCGGGGGCGGGTGATCCCGAGGTCGCGTAGAGGCGGCCGGCGAAGCGGCGGGCGAAGCCGTCGCCGGTGGAGGCGGTGACGGTGTAGTCGTAACGGCGGGCCGAGGTGGCCTTCAGCGTGGTCCGGGAGCTGCCGCCGGCCGCCACGGTGAGGGTGGTGGCGGTGCCGCCGGCAGGGGCGAGGTAGGCGGCGTTGGGCTGGACGGTGAAGACGGTGGAGACCGGACCGGCGTTGCTGACGGTCAGGGTCAGCGTGGCGCCGTCCCGGTTGTCGACGACGCGGGCCTCGGGGTGGGCCTTGGTGGTGTCCGTCCAGGTCAGGACGTTGCCCTGGAAGCCGCGGAGGTAGCCGTCGGGGCCGTGCAGGTCGATGTCGTAGGGGCCGCCGCCGTAGGTCTTCGCGGAGAAGTAGTCGGTGAGGCTCCCGCCGACCGGGCAGTTCAGGTTCCACGCCTGGAAGGTGCGGTGGTTGACCGTGTAGGCCGTGAAACTCCCGGCCAGGGTGCCCGCGTTGTCCGTCTCGAACCAGATGCGGTTCGTCGAGGTGTCGGTCCAGGACGCGGTGTCGAAGACGTAGCCCAGCGGCTGCGCGGGGCGGTCGCCGGACTCCTGCGCGGGCAGCGCGCCGGTGGCGGGCAGCGCGGGGGCCGGCAGCGACTTCTGCCGGTCGGCCGCCGCGACCAGGGCCGCGGTGTCGGGCAGGCCCGTCGGGAACGCGACGGGACCGGTGCCGAAGGTGAAGGCGCTGGTGAGGTCGCCGCTGACCGCGCGCCGCCAGTCGGAGATGTTGACGCAGCGCACGCCGGTGACCAGTTCGGCGAACCGCACGGGGGAGGTGTGGTCGAACACCTGGGAGCAGACCCGGCCGCCGGTGGACCAGGGGGAGATGACGGTCATCGGGACGCGCGGGCCCATGCCGATCGGGGTGCTGCCGACGAACTCCGCGGCGGTGCCGGGGGCGGGGACGGGTGGCGCGACGTGGTCGAAGAAGCCGTCGTTCTCGTCGTAGTTGTAGAAGACGACGGTGGAGTCCCAGGTGGCCTGGTCGGCGGCGATGGCGGAGAGCACGCCGCTGACGAAGTCGGCGCCGTCGGCCGGGCGGTAGGCCGGGTGTTCGGACTTGGCGGTGGGGGCGACCACCCAGGAGACGGTGGGGAAGGTGCCGGCCGCGATGTCGGCGCTGATCGCCGAGGTGATGCTCGCGACCCGGGCCATGCCGCGGGTGTACAGCGGGGAGGTGGTGGGGGCGTTCACGAACTGGGTGAACCAGGCGAGCGGGTTGCAGTCGTAGTTGTCCGCCTCCTGGTAGACCCGCCAGGAGACGCCGGCGTCCTGGAGCATCTCCGGGTAGGTGGTCCAGGAGCAGCCGCTCTCGACGTTGACGGTGACCGGGCCGCCGGCCGTGCCCGCCGGGTCGATCATCCCGGTCCACAGGTAGAGCCGGTTGGGGTGGGTGGGGCCCTGGACCGAGCAGAAGTACTGGTCGCAGATGGTGAAGGCGTCGGCCAGCGCGTGGTGGAAGGGCACGTCGGCGCGGGTGTAGTAGCCCATGGCGTAACCGGACTTGTTCGGGACCCAGTTGTTGTTCAGGCCGTTGTTCCAGGCCGCGTGGGTGCCGGACCAGGAGTGGTCGAGGTCCTTGACCTGCTGGGCGTCGCAGACCGAGGTGTCGAGGTGCCAGGGCTGGAGGATGCCGCCGCCGCCCGCCGAGCCCTTGGTGTCCTGGTTCCAGACGTTCGAGCCGCTCGGGAAGCGCAGCGGCGAGGTGTCGCCGAAGCCGCGTACGCCTCGGAGGGTTCCGTAGTAGTGGTCGAACGAGCGGTTCTCCTGCATCAGGATCACGACGTGCTTGACCGAGGAGAGCGAACCCGATCCGGTGGAGGCCGCCATGGCCTTCTGGACGCCGAGGGGCAGCCCGCCCAGCGCGGTGCCCGCGCCGACGGCGGCGGCCGAGCCGAGCAGGGTTCTGCGGGTGATCGGGGACATGGACAGACCTTTCGTCGGGCAGCGCGGGGTGGGGTCCCGCGGCTGCTGGGATCTGGCTATGCAGAACTTGGCGCATCACACCGTCACCTGTCATGACACATCTGTTGTCCGGCAGGTGAACGGCTGTCGACGGGATGGCCGCCACGAGCGACGTCAATTCCGTTGCTGGGCACGGTTTACCACCATTGGTCATGGTGTGGCGGGGCTCGGCGGTGCGTGGCGGCGCATGGCGGGCGAGCGGGGGATTGAGGCGGTCCGGTGCTGACAGGGTGAACAATAAGCCAAGCTGTAGCTATAGGTCTTTGATTTCTACCTCCCGTCATGACAAGTTCAGTCCATGACGTCTTCGATGGATACCGTCCCGGTCCGCTATGCCCGCTGGGACGGGGTGGGGAGCCCGTTCTCCGTGGTCTCGGACCGCACCTCCGTCGTTCCGGGGTCCGGAGAGCTGCTGGTGCGGATCGACCTGGCCACGGTCTGCGGCAGCGACCTCCATACGGTGTCGGGCCGGCGTCCCTCCCCGGTGCCCGCGCTGCTCGGCCACGAGCAGGTCGGCACGGTGCTCGGGGTGGGCGCGGGAGGCGTGCGCTGCGTGGACGGGTCGCCGGTGACGCCCGGCATGCGGGTGGTCTGGTCGGTCACCGCGTCCTGCGGCGGCTGCGAACGCTGCGCGCGGGGACTGCCGCACAAGTGCCTGAGCCTGCGGAAGTACGGGCACGAACCGCTGGTCGAGAGCGCGCCGTTGACCGGCGGGTTCGCCACCCACTGCGTCGTCCTGCCGGGCACGGCGGTCGTCGCGGTGCCCGCCGACCTGCCGGACGAGGTGGCCAGTCCGGCGTCCTGCGCGACCGCGACCGTCGCCGCGGCGATCGCCGCCGCGGGCCCGCTGGGGGGCCGGCGGGTGCTGGTGACGGGAGCCGGGATGCTCGGTCTGACGGCGGTGGCCATGGCCACCACGGCGGGCGCGCGGGTGGCCGCGGTGGACCCCGATCCGGCCCGGCGCGACCAGGCCCTCACCTTCGGTGCGGCCGAGGTGCACGACGGCGCGTCCACCCCGGGGGAGGCCGACGTCGCGATGGAGTTCTCCGGGCATTCGACCGCGGTGCAGCGGTGTTTGGACGCCCTCGCGGTGGGCGGTACGGCGGTGCTGGTCGGTTCGGTGTCACCGGGCGCGACCGTGGCGCTCGACCCCGAGCGGGTGGTCCGCGGGCTGCACACCGTGGTCGGCGTGCACAACTACCGCCCGGTGGACCTCGCGGACGCCGTACGGTTCCTCGCCGCACACCACCGCGGCTATCCGTTCGCCGACCTGGTCGGGGGAACGTACGGGCTGGACCGGATGGACGCCGCGCTCGCGGCCGCCCGCGGAGCCGCGGCGCCGCGGCAGGCCGTGGCGCCGCGCCTTTGAGGTGGTTCGCGCCCTACCCGTGGACGGGGGCCCCGGCGCCGAAGCCGGGGACCCGCGCGGTCAGAGCCTCGCGGTGCGCGTACTACGGGTGTTGGTCACCGTCACGGTGGCCACGTCCGGCCGGTAGCGGTCGTCGGACCACTCGATCGGCACGCCCTGGGAGTCGGTGGTCAGACGCCGCTCCCGCAGCAGCGCCGACCCCGGTGCCACGTCGAGCAGTTCGGCGTCGGTGGCGTCGGCGGCCACCGCGTCGAAGGTGTGCCGGGCCGAGGCGAGATCCGTACCCAGCTCGGTGAGCAGCGCGTAGATCGAGCCCGCGTCGAGATCCGCGCTCATCAGCGGCCGTCCGACCGACTCGGTGTAGGTCATCCGCTCCAGCATGGCCGGCCGGCCGTTGAGCAGGCGCAGCCGCAGGAGTTGGACCACCAGCTCGTCGGCGCCGATCTGGAGGGCGGCGGCCACCGCCCGGTCGGGGCGGCGCAGGGCGATCTCCTGGAGACGCTGGCCCGGGACGTGTCCGGTGAGCTCGGCGCGCATGGTGAAGGACAGGAACGACCCGAACGGCTGGGACGGCACGGCGTCCAGGACCATGGAGCGCTTCCCCTGGCCGCCGCTGATCAGGCCCTCCTCGCGCAGCGTCGCCAGCGCCTGCCGTACCGGGGTGCGCGAGGCTGAGAACTCCTCGCAGAGGTCGGCCTCCGAGGGCAGCGACTCCCCGACCCCGATCTCGCCGCTTCGGATGCGCCGACGCAACTCGGCTGCCATGGCGCTGTGCAGAGACTCCTTCACACGCCTGACCCTACAGGCGGGCGAATTCTCCCGATCCGTGGCCCCGGAGCGCCAGCGTAACCGATCTTGTCATCATAGGGCGAAGCGTCGCGCGCGATCGGTGTGATCCACGTGGCCGATGGGGTCGATTGGTCCGGATTCATCGAGTCGGTTCCAGGTGAACAGTCGATGACTTGTAAGTACAAGCCGTTGACGCCCTTCTGGGCCGCTGCGACAGTCCTACTCAACCGCGAGCCGGCGCACCCCGTGACCGTCCCCGCCCGCAGTCCGCGGCCTCCGCACGCGAAACCACCACCTCGCGCACACCACCACGAAGGACGACTGTGCGAACTCCGCTCCCACCGGCCTGCCCCGACCGCACCCGCACCCACCTCCGCGACAGCGTGGCGGACCTGCCCGCGCTCATGGACGCTCATGACCAGGGGGACACGCTGTGACCTCCGCCGCCACCACGACCGTCGCCCGCCCCGCCGGCGTCCAGAAGACCCTGGACGACGCCCCGCTCAGCACGTTCCACCTGAAGGCCGCCGTGGTCGCCGGCGCCGGCTTCTTCACCGACTCCTACGACCTGAACGTGATCGGCACCGTGATGCTGCTGGTCAAGCCGCAGTTCGGGCTCGACTCCGGCCAGGTCTCGCTGGTCACCAGCTCCACCCTGCTGGCGGTCGCGGTCGGCGCCCTCGTCTTCGGCCGCCTCGGCGACCTCCTCGGCCGGCGCCGGATCTACGGGCTCGAAGCGGTGCTGATGATCGTCGGCGCCCTGGTGTCCGCGTTCGCCCCGAACTTCGCGATCCTGCTGGCCGGACGGCTGATCCTCGGCCTGGGCATCGGCGGCGACTACCCCGCGAGCGGCGTGATCATGACCGAGTTCGCCAACCGCCGCAACCGGGGCCGGCTGGTCGGCACGACCTTCCTGTTCTACGTGCTCGGCCAGGTCGCCGCCTATCTGGTGGCGCTGCTGATCGTCGCGGTCGGCACTCCCGACCACATGGCCTGGCGGATCGTGCTGGGGCTGGGCGCGCTGCCCTCGCTCTTCGTCCTGTGGAACCGCAGGCACATGCCCGAGTCGCCCCGCTGGACGCTGAACGTGGCCGGCGACGCGGCGCAGGCGGCCGACGACCTCGCCGACTACTCCGGGCACACCGTGGCCCGCGAGACCCGGGACTCCGGCACGCCGCGCCCGTCCCTGACCTCGGTACTGCGCGGCCGGCGCTTCCTGCTCGCCCTGCTCGGCACCGCCGGCGCCTGGTTCTTCTTCAACGTCGCCGTCTACGGCAACTCGGTCAGCCAGCCGCTGCTGATCGCCAGCATCACGCCGCAGGCCACCACCATCCGCAACATCGCCATCAACGCGGTCCTCGTGGTCTGCTTCAGCCTCACCGCCGCGATCGTCGGCCTCGCGCTGCTCGACCGGATACCCCGGCGCCGGCTCCAGATCATCGGTTTCGGATGCAGCGCCCTGTCGATGCTGCTGATCTCCGCCATCGGCGGGCTCACCCACACCGTCGTCCCGTTCGCCCTTGTCTTCGGGATCTCCCTGTTCGGCATCGCGCTCGGCCCGAACTACACCACCATGCTGCTCGCCGCCGAGAGCTACCCCACCGCCGTCCGCTCCACCGGCCACGGCCTGTCCGCGGGCATCGCCAAGATCGGCGCGTTCCTGGGCGCGCTCATCACCCCGATCGCACTCGACCACTACGGGCTGCGGGTGGTCACCCTGATC
Organism: Streptomyces sp. NBC_00448; assembly: GCF_036014115.1. Taxonomy (NCBI): domain Bacteria; kingdom Bacillati; phylum Actinomycetota; class Actinomycetes; order Kitasatosporales; family Streptomycetaceae; genus Streptomyces; species Streptomyces sp. NBC_00448. Next base: position 4,218,101 of record NZ_CP107913.1, on the reverse strand, counting down.
GCCGGCATCTGCTTCGTCCTCGGGATCGCGACCACCCTGGTGCTGCGCGAATCGAAGGACCTGGCCCTCAGCGACCTCGACGAGACGCCGGCGGGCCGTCCCGAACCCGAGCCCGTACCGAGCTGAGCCGGGCGGCCGGCGCACGTCAGTTGTTCGCCGCCTGGGCGGCGCGGGCCGAGGAGAGGGCGCCGGTGACGCCCTTCGTGACCGCCCGGACGGCCTCCCCGACCGGTTCGCTCGCCCAGGGACCCGCGGCGAACTTCCGCAACCGGTCCTTGCGGGTGCGCCGGTCGATCCGCGGGAAGACCCGCGCGGACAGTTCGGAGGCGTCGACGAGCAGGACGAGGGCGACGGTGCGTTCGTCGGCGTCGCCACCGCTCACCGCCCGGGCGACGCGGTCGCGGATCTCGACGGCCGGCACAGGGTCCGCCTCGGTCCAGCGCGTGGCGGGGAACAGGCCGAGGACACGGCGGCGTTCGGCGTGCACGATGCCGCGGTCGCGGAGCCCGGTCCGCACTTTCTGGTACGCCTTGTCGTTCCTGGCGGAGCCCACCCACCGTGCGGCCCGCCGCGGGCGCCGCTGCTCGCGGATGCGCTTCCACAACTCCTCCGCCGGCGGCCCGGCCTGGCGTACGGCGAGCGCGCCGGACCCACCGTCGAGCGCGACCACCCGGTTGTCGCGCACCCCGATCCGCCCGTCCAGCGCCAGTTCCATCAGCACTGCCCCCGCCACGCCGAACGACACCGCCTCGCTGGCGGCGAGCCGACCGGACTGCTCGTTCCTGGAGAGGAGCAACAGCTCTTCCGCCAAGGTCAGTTCCATCTGTTCCGCCTCCCCTGGAATAGCTTGGACGCCTTCCGAGGGGCGCCCGGTTCGCCGCGCACGGCACCCGTTTCGCCGTACCCGCCGTACCCGGCACCGGCACCCGGTACACCGCACCCGCGTCGCCCCGCGAGGGCCCGCGGACCCGCTCCGGATCACTCGCGGGTCCCGGCCGCCCCGACCGCGCCGCGGCGCAGCAGGACCGCCGCCGGGACCAGCGCGGACACCACGGTGAGCACCGCGCACGCCCCGGCCACCGCCCCGACCGTGCCCCACGGCACTACCACGGCGGACCGTACCGACAGCAGCGCGAGGGCCACCCGGACGCCGGCCAGGTCCAGGCCCGTCACCAGGCCGCCCAGCAGCACGCCGGCGGCGACCACCAGCAGCGACTCCGCGGCCAGAAGCCACAGCACCTGCCGTACGGTCGCGCCCGCGAGCCGCAGCGCCGCGAGGTCGCGGAAACGGTCGGCGGTCGCCATCACCGTCGTGTTCGCCAGCGCGATGCCGGTGTAGAGCAGGGCGATGCCGAGCACCAGCCAGAAGCCGATCAGGGTCTGCCGGCCGGTCCGCGGGTACCGCGCCGACGTCCACCGGTCCGCCGTCCGTACCAGCCCGCCGGCCGGCGCCACCGCGTCCCGCAGCGCCGTCACGACGGTGGCGCGGTCCGCGCCGGGCCGCAGCCGCACGTCGATCCGCCGCACAGCGGAGCCCGCACCGTTCGCGGGCGTGACGTACACGCCGTTGTCGCCGGTGCCCTGCCGCAGCACCGCCGCGATCCGCAGCGACCTGCGCGTGCCGTCGCCCAGCCACACCCGCACGCGGTGACCCACCGTGTGGTCGGCCCACTCCTGGTTGACGACGATCGAGCCGTCGTCGAGCGCCGCCAACCGGCCCGCGACGACGGGCGGACGCGCCACCGCCGCCAGCCCCGCCGGGGAGACCGCCTCGGCCCGGTCCGCGACGAGGGCCACCCCGTCCTCCAGGGTGTGCACGGTGGACGGGGCGAACGCGGCCGTGTCGGCGCCGGGCACCGCGGCGACCCGGGCGACGGTCGCCGGGGCGAACCCCGCGCCGTCGGCGGCGGTGACCACGAAGCCGGCGGCGCTCTGCCCGCGCGCCTCCGCCGCCTTGGCCGCGTCGACGGTCGCGGCCGCGCCCAGCAGCGACCCGGCCAGCGCCACCGACATCAGCACCGGCGCCGCGAGGGCCGCGCTGCGGCGGACGGCCGCCGCGGCGCTCTCCCCGGCGAGCATCCAGGTCGCGCCGGGCAGCCTGGCCGGCAGCCACGCCAGCAGCCGGACCAGCGGTCGCACCACCGCCGGCGCGAGCAGCGCGACCGCGGTGATCAGCACCATCGGCTGCACGGTGTACGCCTTGCGGTGCAGCGCCCCACCCGGGTCGGACACCAGACCCGACACCAGGAGCCAGCCGCCGCCCAGCAGCAGCGCGCCGCCCGCCACCAGGCGGCCGGGCGCCATGACCCGGTGGTCGAGGGCCGCGTCCCGCAGCGCCTCGGTGGGCGCGACCCGTCCCGCCCGCCGCCCGGCCGCCCACACCCCCGCCATGACGACCAGCAGGCCGGTGCCGAACGCCGCCCCGTACGGCCAGGCCGCCCCGCCGATCGCGAACCACCCCGGCGCGACCCGCTGCCGCACCAGGGTCCGGGCCAGCCACGGAGCGCCGTATCCGCCGAGCACGCAGCCCGCCGCCGACGCCGGCACCCCGACCGCGAACGCCTCGGCGAACACCATCCGCCGGACCTGCCGCGGGGTTGCCCCCGCGGTCCGCAGCAGGCCGAACTCCCGCCTGCGCAGGGCGACGGAGAACGCGAACGTCGACGCCACCACGAACACCGACACGAAGCCGGTGACCCCGCCCGCGGTGCCGAGCAGGGCGTAGACGGCGACCATCGCCTCGTGGTCGCCGTCCCGGTCGGGGTCGGCCAGTCGCCGCCGGTCGCCGGTCAGCACCTGGACGCCGGCGGCCGCCGGGTCCGCGGCGACCGCCGAGACCACCGCGCGGGCGGGCGCCGCCACCACCACGTCGTGGACGCGCGGCGAGAGCCGGGCCGCCTCGGCGCCGGTGAAGAACACCGCCCGCTCGAAGGGAAGAGCGGCGACCGTGCCGACCACGGTCCTGGTCCGTACGCTCCCGGCCGCGCGCATCGCGATCCGCTGCCCCGGGCGGGCCCAGGCGCCGGAGACGACGACCTCGTCCGGCGCGGCCGGCGCGCGGCCCGCGGTGAGCCGGTAACCGGCGAAGCCGGCGGAGGCCCAGGGGTGGCCGGTCAGTTCGGTCGGGCCGGTCGGGTCGTCAGCGCCGTCAGTTCTGTCGGGGCTGCCGGAGTCGTCGGGGAGGCCGGGGTGGTCGGCGCCGGCCCGGCCGCGCGCGGCGCTCACCGCGAACGACCGGTCCGCGGTGACCGTGCCGAGCTTCGCCAGCGCGGTGATCAGGCCGGCCGGCACCGGCCGGGGCTGCGACAGTTCCGCGGTCCGCACCCCGATCGGCGTCGGCACCCGCAGGGTGTCGGCGCCGTGCACGACCACCGGCGCCGAGGGGGACGCGAACCGCTCCGGGCCGCGGTGCGGGGCGTGCGCACCGGACGCGAGCGCCAGGCCCGTCGTCGTGATCAGGCCCACCCCGAGGGCGAGGGCGACGAAACTGCCGGCGAAGGTGACCCAGCGGGCCCGCAGGGTCCGCAGCGCGGTGCTCAACACGCCGCCGCCTCCAGCCGGGCCATGCGGGCGGCGACCGACTCGGCGGTGGGGGAGGCCAGTTCGCCGCTCGGCCGGCCGTCGGTGAGGAACAGCACCCGGTCCGCGAAGGAGGCCGCGACCGGGTCGTGGGTGACCATGACGACGGTCCGGCCGTCGTCGACCATGGCCCGCAGCATGGCCAGCACCTGGCGGCTCGCCGCGGAGTCCAGCGCGCCGGTCGGCTCGTCGCCGAACAGTACCTCGGGCCGGGTGATCAACGCCCTTGCCAGCGCGACCCGTTGCTGCTGGCCGCCGGACAGCTCGGCCGGGCGGTGCCGGGCCCGCTCGGCGAGGCCGACCCGGGCCAGCGCCTCCAGCACGGCGCCCTTCGCCGGGCGCCGCCCGGAAAGCCGCAGCGGCAGCGCGACGTTCTGCTCCGCGGTCAGCGCGGGCAGCAGGTTGAACGACTGGAAGACGAAGCCGACCCGCCGGCGGCGCAGCAGCGTCAACTCCGTCTCGCCCAGCCCGGTCAGGTCGGTACCGCCGAGCAGCACCGCCCCGGACGTCGGCCGGTCGAGCCCCGCCGCGCACTGCAGCAGCGTCGACTTGCCCGACCCCGACGCGCCCATCACCGCGGTGAAGGTTCCCGCCGGAAAGCCCAGTGTCACGTCGTCGAGCGCGGTGACCCGCGCGTCCCTCGACCCGTATGTCCTGCTCACCGCGCGCAGTTGGACCGCCTCGTTCGCCATGCCCTCACCCAAGCGCCGGGCGCGGCCGGGCGCAGGAGGGCAGGACCGAGTCCTGGGGTGGGCCCAGACCCACCGGACAAGGCCATACGGCTGGTAGTACGGCTGGTCGGGGTGGGCCGGACAGACCCTGAACGGAGGGGAGTCGACGGCCAAGGGCGGTCGCACGGCGCGTGGGCGGGCCGGGTCCGGGGTAGTGCAGGCACTACCCCGGAGTTCGGTCCAGCGGGATCGCCTGGCCATGAACCGCTCTTCTACGGTGGGCGGATGCGCTCCCGCAACGTCTGGCAGGCCCTGGCCCGGCCCGACTACCTGCTGACCTCGTGGCCCTGGCGGGCGGCCGGCTACCTGCTGAGCAGCGCTCCGGTGGGGCTGGCCGCGCTGGTGGTGATCGCCGGGTACGCGGTGGTCGCCGGCGGGCTGACCCTGGTGCTGGTCGGTCTGCCGCTGCTGGCCCTGCTCGGCCTGGTGGGCATTCCGGTGGCGGCCGTCGAACGGTGGCGGCTGCGGCTGATCGACGCCGACCCGGCGCCGAGCGGCCACCGGCCGCCGGGCCGGCCGGGCGTCGTAGCGCTGCTGCGCACCCGGTACCGGGAGCAGGCGACCTGGCGGGAGTTGGCGTACACGCTGCTGTTCGCGGTCGTGCTGTGGCCGCTGGACCTGCTGGCCGCGGGCGTCGCGCTGGCCGTGGCGCTGGGCCTGATCGCCACCCCCGTCCTGATGGCGACGGTCGGCCACGGACGCCAGTACAGGGTGCTCAAGACGTGGAGCGTGTCGTCGTATCCCGAGGCGCTCGGGGCGGCGCTGCTGGGGGTGGTGCTGCTCGGCGTCGTCGGATACGTGCTCGGCCCGCTGGCCGGCGCACGTGCCGGGCTCACCCGGCTGCTCACGTCGCCGCGTGACGACGCGCTGGGCCGCCGGATCGTGGAACTCGCCAGCTCCCGGGGCCGGTTGATGGACGCCTTCGAGGCGGAGCGGCGCCGCATCGAGCGCGATCTGCACGACGGCGCCCAGCAGCGGCTGGTGGCGCTGACCATGACCCTGGGCCTCGCCCGCCTGGACGCCCCGCCGGGCCCGGTCGCGGACCTGATCGCGAAGGCGCACGACGAGGCCGGCGAGGTCCTCCTCGCGCTGCGGGAGTTGATCCGCGGCATCCACCCCAAGGTGCTGGCCGACTACGGCCTGCCGGCCGCGATCCCGGATGTCGCCGACCGGTCGGCGGTGCCGGTGGACGTCTCCCTCGACCTGCCGGGCCGGCTGCCCGACGCGGTCGAGGCCACCGCGTACTTCGTGGTGTGCGAGGCGCTCACGAACATCGCCCGGCACAGCGGCGCGACCCGGGCCGGCGTGGTGGGCAGGTACGCCGCGGGCCGCCTCACGGTCGAGGTCGGCGACAACGGGCGCGGCGGCGCCTCGGCCGGCCGGGGTTCGGGTCTGATCGGCCTCGCCGACCGGGTATCGGTGCTGGATGGAAGACTCGAACTGTCCAGCCCTCCCGGCGGACCGACCCTGCTGCGAGTGGAGCTGCCGTGCGAGATGACGCCGTCGACCGTCCGCTCCGGGTAGTGCTGGCCGAGGACAGCGTGCTGCTGCGCGAGGGGCTGACCGGGCTGCTGGCGCGCTTCGGCCACGAGGTGGTCGCCGCGGTCGGCGACGGCGACGCGCTGCGCTCCGCCGTCGCCGCGCACCGCCCGGACGTCGTGGTGACCGACGTCCGCATGCCGCCCGGCTTCACCGACGAGGGGCTGCGCGCCGCCGTCGCCCTGCGCCGCGCGACGCCCGCGCTCCCGGTCCTCGTGCTCAGCCAGTACGTCCAACGCACCTACGTCACCGAGCTGCTGGAGACCGGCGACGGCACCGGCGTCGGTTACCTGCTCAAGGACCGGGTCGGCCGGGTCGAGGAGTTCGTGGCCGCCCTCCACCAGGTCGCCGATGGCGGCACCGTGGTGGACCCCGAGGTGGTCCGTCAACTGCTGCGCCACCGCCGCGATCCCCTGGAACGCCTCACCCCGCGCGAACGGGAGGTCCTCGCGTTGGTCGCCGAGGGCCGCTCCAACGCCGCGATCGCCCGCGGGCTCGTGGTCTCCGAGGCCGCGGTCGGCAAGCACATCGGCAACATCCTCGCCAAGCTCGACCTGCCCCCGGCCGAGGAGACCCACCGCCGTGTCCTGGCGGTCCTGGCGTTCCTCCAGTCCTGACGGCCTTCCCGCTCACCGTCCTGACGGCCTGCCGCTCGTCCGCCGAACCGGAGCGGGCCGGCTCAGACCGCGCTGGGCTGCCGGAGCCGGCCGAGCAACCGGTCCCCGATACGGGACACTTCCGAGCGGTACGGAGTGTCGGACAACACGAAGTGGGTGATGCCGAGTTCGCCGTACCTGCGCAGCGCCGCGGCCACGTCGTCGGGCGAGCCGACCAGCCAGCTGCTGCCCGCGCCGACGCCGCCGGCGCGGCCGGGCGCGGTGTACAGGCAGGAGTCCAACACCTCGCCTCGCTCGGTGAGTTCGCGCAGCCGGCGCTGCCCGACAGCGCTGTGCCAGTGGGCGGTCGTGGTGTCGGGCCGGTCCGCCATCGCGGCGACCTTCGCCTCGGCGTCGTGCCACGCCTGCTCGGTCGTGTCCCGGATCAGCGTGGTGATCCGCAGCCCGAACTCCAGCGGGGCGTGCCGCCGTTCGAGCGAGGCGCTCAGTGCCTTGAGCCGGTCGATCCGCTCGGCCAGGCCGTCGAGCGGCTCGCCCCAGAAGAGCTGGACGTCGGCCTCGGCGGCCGAGACCCGCTCGGCCGCCGCGGAGGCGCCGCCGAAGTACAGCCGCGGGGTCCTGCCGTCCTCGGCACCGTACGGCGGCGGGCTCACCGTGGAGTCCTCGACGCCGAAGAATTCGCCGCGGAAGGTGACGTTCTCCTCGGTCCACAGCCGGCGTACGAGCCGCAGGAACTCGCGGGTGCGGTCGTAGCGGCGGGCCGGGTCGCTCTCGCCGTCGCCGTACGCGGCGGCGCTGTCCAGGCCGCTGACGATGTTGACCAGCAGCCGCCCGCCGCTGAGCCGGTCCAGGGTGGCCGCGGAACTCGCGAAGTGCGCGGGCTGCCAGTAGCCGGGGCGCACCGCCACCAGCGGTTTGAACGTGGTGGTGCGGGCGGCCAGCGCGGTGGCCACGGTGAAGGTGTCCGGCCGTCCCCACCCCGCGCCGATGAGGGCGCCGCCCCAGCCGTGCTCCTCGGCGGCGAGGGCGAGTTCGGTGGAGAACTCGAGCGTGCCCCAGCCGGTCGTGGTGTCGTCGCCGCGGTGGCCGGGTTCGACGGTGTTGGGGATGTACCAGAGGAATTCCGAACTCACGGCGGGACTCCGATTCATTGCGTCATCGTGCGTTTCCGCGCGCTTCTATGTGGAGCGGCGACGGGGCCGGCGGGATTCCGGGAAAGTCCTTACGGGGCACCGGAATCGGCCCGGGCGCGGGTGGGTGCGTTCTGCAGCCGGGGCGCCGCGGCTGCCGGGGACGGGAACATCTCGGAAGCGCGGGCGCGGGCGCGGCCCGGGACGGGCGAAGGGGGCTGCCTGCCTAACGACACAACGCGCTTGCCGACCGCAACAGGTCGACGTACACGCGGGTCACCAGCCTCGTCCTTTGCCGCACACCCGCCAAGCTATGCGCCCCGCGGACCGCTGGCAATGCGCGCACGCGTGACGGCTGTGTGACATCTGGGCGCGGTACCCGGCGAAGCGCCCCCGGGCCGCCGTGACGGCACCGGCGCCTCTTTGGTTCCCCGATGATGGCGAGTCGGCGCAGCCTTGGTGAACTCATGGTGTGGTCATTGCGAAGATCATGTCAGGATCTCCCCGCCGACAACGCGGTGCGAGGCGCGCACCGCCGTGCACGTCAAGGGCGGGAAACGATGCAGACGTTGGAGGGCGGCCGTACCGCCGCGGGCGCGATGGACCGGGCCGCGCGGCGCGAACGGGCCCGCGAGGCGCAGCGCATGAGGCACCCGCTCACGGCCGAGCCTCCGGAGGGCTCCCGGACGGCGTACGCCTGTGCGGGTCTGGCCGGCCGGGCACCCGTCGGCGGCGGCGAGGTCGCGACCGTCGAACTGGCCTCCACCGGACGGCGGTTCGCCGCCATGGTGATCGACCTGGCGATCGCCGCGATCTCGCTCGCCGCGCCGGGAACGCTCGCGTCCGGAATCCAGTACGCGGTGGACCCGGACGGCCAGGGGTACTTCCTGCTCGCGTTCTGGCTGCTCGGGTGCGTCTGGCTGACCTTCTACGGCGCCGTGTTCGTGGCCCTGTGGGGCGGCACCCCCGGGCTGCTGCTCACCGGGCTGCGCGTGGTCCGGCTCTGGGACGGCCACGAGCGGCCGACCTGGAAGCAGTCCTTCCGGCGGGCGCGCTTCCTCGCGGTCGTGGGCTGGCTGATCCCGCTGGTGAACCTCGTGGCGTTCCTCAGCCGGCCCCTCCGCATCCTCACCGAACGCCCCTACCACCACAGCGTGGTCGACATCACCGCCCATACGGCCATAGCCCGCCGCCCGGCTCGCTGAAGTCCCCGGCTCGCTGAAGTCCCCGGGCCGCCGAACCCCCGGGCCGCTGACCTCCTCATCCCTCCGAATCCCCCTCGTCCTCGGCGGCGTTGGCGCTGGCGATCGCCTTCCGGTAGCGGAGGTTCACCGCCAGCATCAGGGGCACGATGCCGATCCACACGTAGGTCGCCGCATCGGTGTCGAACGGTGCGAGGGCGGCCGACGCGGCCAGCGCGGCGGACACCGCGAGGGTGCGGGCGAGGACCCAGCGGCCGTAGGCGATGGGGAGGTAGTCGGTGAAGTGGCCGACGTGGCGCAGCCGTAGCCAGAGCAGCACGAAGACCGCGGCCACGGCGAGCACGGCGAGGTTGAAGAAGACCACGGCCGCCGCGTTGGAGCCGTACCGTCCGACCAGGGCGGAGGGGAACGGCAGGAACGCGATCAGCAGCAGGAAGAGGGAGTTGAGGCGGCCCACCCATTCGTCGTGCCAGGCGGAGAGGTGGAAGAGCCGGCGGTGCTGCTGCCAGAAGGCGGCGATGATGACGAACGTGGCCGCGTAGCTGAGGAACTGGCCCTCCAGACGGGACAGGGCGGTGCGCATCTGCCGGGCGGAGCCGCTGTCGGCGAGCCGCGGCACGGGGATCTGGAGCACCAGGACGGTCAGGGCGATCGCGAAGACCCCGTCGGTCAGGGCCGTGAGCCGGCCCAGGGAGTGCCTGTCCTGCGCCACGCCACCGCCTTGCTCGCACACCGGTTACCTGGGAGAACCAGAGCTTCCCGTGCGAGCGGCCCGGGTCCGGCCCATTGGTCCGTACGCGGCGTGTCACCGCGGGTCGGCGCGGGGTGGCGAGGACCCTGCGGCGGCAGGGGCCCGTGTGCCAGACTGAGCCGCACTTTTCATACCGGGGGGTTGAGCGTACGTGTCCCTGTTCCGCGGCCGCCGCAAGGTCCGCCTCACCCGACACCGCACCGTCGACAGCCCGTTCGGGCAGCTCCGGATCAGCTACGACGGCTGGCCGTCGGTCATCGCGGTGCTCGACGGGCCGAACGTGCCGACGGTGACGACGCTGCCCGGCCGCGACCTCGGTGGCATGACCTTCGACGGCCGGCCGATACCCCTCCAACGCGCCGGCCGGGCCTGGTCGATGAGCCGCGCGAGCCGTACCCGCACCGCCCTGGTCGGCGACCGCGGCTACGAGCTGCGGCCCACCGGCCTGCGCCGCGCCCTCCTCCTGCGTGACGGCACGCCCATCGCCGCCGCCCACGGCACCCTGCGGTCGTACTCGCCCTTCCGGGAGATCCCCGGGCTCGACGCGCGCCTGCGCTGGCAGCCCGGCATCGACCCGACCGACGTGGCGATCGGCCAGGCCCTGGTGATCGCCTTCGGCGCGGGCGCCCCGGGCGCGCTGGCGAACGTCTTCCTCTTCTGGCTCGACTGGATCTAGGACCGTCCCCCGGAGGGCGCAAGGGGGTCCGACGGGTTCCCGGGAGGCCCCCGGGAACGAGCGCCGAGGCATTCCCGTCTACAGTCCTGTAGTCAGACATGGATCGTAGGGCGGCGCCCGCGTGGCGCCAGGAAGGCGGCGGCTTCGTGAAGCGGTCCCGACACGGCGGCGGTGGCGCGGCGAGGGCGGCCGGCGCGGCCATGAGCAAGGTACCCGAAGTGACCGTGCTGTTCTGGCTGACGAAGGTGCTCACCACCGGTATGGGTGAGACCACCTCGGATTTCCTGGCCCGGGTGCTGAGCCCGGTCGGGGCCGGAGCGATCGGGCTGCTCGGGCTGGTCGGCTCGCTGATGCTCCAGTTCCGCGCGCCCCGCTACTCGGCCTGGACGTACTGGTCGGCGATCGTCATGGTGAGCGTCTTCGGCACGATGGCCGCCGACGTCGTGCACGTCGTGGTGGGCATCCCGTACGCGGTCTCCACCGCGGCCTTCGCGGTGATCCTCACGGCCGTGCTGATCGCCTGGTACCGCAGCGAGGGCACCCTGTCGATCCACAGCATCCGCACCCGGCGGCGCGAGAAGTTCTACTGGGGTACCGTGCTGGCCACCTTCGCGCTGGGCACCGCCGTCGGCGACCTCACCGCGGGCGGTCTGCACCTCGGCTACTTCTCCTCCGGCGTGATGTTCGCGGCGCTGATCGCCGTACCCGCCGTCGCCTGGCTCGGCTTCCGGCTCAACCCGGTCGCCACCTTCTGGGCCGCCTACGTCCTGACCCGCCCGCTCGGCGCCTCCTTCGCCGACTGGATGGGCGCCTCCACCGCCCACGGCGGCCTCGGTTGGGGCACCGGCCCGGTCAGCCTGGTCCTCGCCGTCCTCATCGCCGGCCTCGTCGCGTGGCTCGCCGCCCGCCAGCGCTCCACCGTCCCCACCGACCAGCCCCACCACTCCACCGAGACCCCCGCCCCGGCCTCCGCTCCCACCCGCTAGTGCCGTGACCCTTCACCGGAGATGAGCCGGACTCTCCGGCGCCGCGGCGCCGGGGATCGGTTCGCCGGGAGTCAGTTCCTCGGAGGTGCCGGGAACGGGGCGCCGGTCAGCCGTTCGCTCAACTCGCGCAGCCGGCGCCGCGCCTCGGGGTCGTAGGCGTCATGGGCGGCGCGGGTGTGGCGGGCGCCGTCGAAGTACTGGCCGGAGACGCCGTCCAGGGCCGGATCGGTGATCAGGCGCAGCGTGTTGCGCATGCCCTCTTCGAGGGTGCTGTGCGGGGCGACGCCCATGAGGATCTTGGTCGGCATGAAGGTCGCGGGGTGCAGCGCGTTGGCCGTCACGCCCTGGGGCGCCAGCGCCTCCGCGAGGTCCACGGTGAGCATGATCTGCGCCAACTTCGCCTGGCAGTACGCCTGCATCACGTCGTAGCCGCGGGTCAGCATCGGGTCGGCGAAGTCGATCGGCGCCTGGCCGGCGGAACTGACGTGCACGATGCGGGCGGGGGCGGAGCGGGCCAGCAGCGGGGCGAGGCGCACCGCGAGGACGTAGCCGGCCAGGTAGTCCACCTGGAACGTCAACTCGTGGCCGTCCGCGCTGACCTGGCGGTCGGGGGAGGCGATCCCGGCGTTGTTGACCAGCACGTCCAGCCGGTCGAGCCCGGCCGCGCGCTCGGCCAGCGCGTGGACGTCGGCGAGGTTCGCGAAGTCCGCGCGCAGGAAGCTCAGCCGGTCGTTGCCGGTGGCCGCGCGCAGCTCCGCGAGGAGGTCCTCGCCCTTCCGGTCGCTCCTGCCGTGCAGCACCAGCGTGGCGCCCTGCGCGGCGAGTTCACGGGCCAGCGCCCGGCCGAGGCCGTCCGTCGCCCCCGTGATCATGATCGTCTGCTGTTCGATGGCCCGCATGGTCCCGAGCCTACTCCTGTTTCGAGACTTTCCGTCTCGGATTTACGGGGTGCGCGGATGGTCGAGGGCGCGCCCCGCGAACGCGCGGCACTCCGCGAACGCGCGGCACTCCGCGAACGTGCAGTTCCCCGCGCCCCCTTCCGAAAGGGTGCGCGGGGAACCAGGACGACGGGACGCCCGAACGCCTACGACTCCGTGGTCGCCGCCGACTCCGCCTCGGCCTGCGCGCGGGCCTGCGCACCCGAGAGGCTGCGCAGCGGCACCTCCTTGATGGTGAGCATCAGCAGGAACGCCAGCAGGGCCACACCGGCGACGATGATGAACACCAGGTGCATCGAGTCGGCGAAACCCTGCTTGAAGGGCGCGGCCAGCGCGGGGTCGAGGTGCTTGAGGAACGACGAGTCGGTGACCACGGACTTCGCGCTCTGCGGCGACAGCGCGTGCGGATGCGCGGCGACGGCCTTCTGGAAGTCCGGGTGCGACTTCGCCTTGCCCAGCGCCGTGGTGATCTTGCCGCCGACCGTGCTGAACAGCACCGACAGGAAGATCGCGGTGCCCGCGGTACCGCCGAGCTGCCGGAAGAACGTCGCCGACGCGGTGGCTGTGCCCATGTCCTGCGGCGGCACCGCGTTCTGCACGGACATCACCAGCGTCTGCATGGTCAGGCCGAGCCCGACCCCCATCAGCGCCATGAACGCCATGGTCTTGGGCAGCGGGGTGTCCCACTGCACCTGGTAGTGGAAGAGCAGCATGGTGATGAACATCAGCGCCGTGCCGACCACCGGGAAGATCTTGTAGCGCCCGGTCCTGGAGGTGGCCTGGCCGGCGGCGATGGAGGCGACCATCATGCCGAGCATCAGCGGCAGCATCTCCAGGCCGGACCTGGTCGGGCTCGCGCCCTTCACGATCTGGAGGTACTGCGGGATCATCAGCAGCCCGCCGAACATCACCATGCCGACGATCAGGCTGAGCAGGCTGGTGCGGCTGAAGACGTTGTTGCGGAACAGCCGCATCGGGATCAGCGCCTCGTCGCCCATGCCGCGCTCGACGAAGATCCAGGCGGCCACCCCGATCACGCCGACCGCGTAGCAGAGCACCGCCCGCGCGGAGAGCCAGCCCCACGCCTCGCCCTGCTCGGCGATGAGCAGCAGCGGCACCAGGCCGATCACGATGGTCACCGCGCCCCACCAGTCGATGCGGTGATTGCGCTTGACGTGCGGCACGTTGAGCACCCGGGCGACCACGAACAGCCCGATGATGCCGATCGGCACGTTGACCAGGAACACCCAGCGCCAGCCGGCGATGCTCAGGATGGTGGACTGGCCGGCGAGGAAGCCGCCGATCAGCGGACCGGCCACGCTGGACGTGGCGAAGACCGCGAGGATGTACCCCTGGTACCTGGCCCGTTCGCGCGGCGGCACGATGTCGCCGATGATCGCCAGCGCCAGTGACATCAGACCGCCGGCCCCGATGCCCTGGAAGGCGCGGAAGACCGCCAGTTCCACCATCGAGGTGGAGAAGGTGCACAGGACCGAGCCGACGATGAAGATGCTGATCGCGGCGATGAAGTACGGCTTGCGCCCGTGGATGTCGGAGAGCTTGCCGTACAGCGGGGTGGCGATGGTCGACGTGATCAGGTAGGCGGTGGTGGTCCACGCCTGCTGGTTCAGGCCGTGCAGGTCGTCGGCTATGGTCCGGATCGCGGTGCTGACGATGGTCTGGTCGAGCGCGGCCAGGAACATGCCCAGCATCAGACCGCTGAGGATGGTCAGGATCTGACGGTGGGTCAGGCCGCCCGGTGCGATGTCGGCCGCGGGGGCCGCGGGTTCCGGGGCGGCCCCTGACGATGGCGAGGTCCGGCTGCTACTGCTCACTTAGGTGGTCTCCTGGATCTGACCCGGGGTGCGGGCCCGGCGGTGGTGCGGAAGTGGGAGGGGGGCGGTCGCGCCGCCCGGTGCGTCGGCGCCGTGTCCGGCTGCCGGGTCGCGGTCGTGGCCCGAGGGGCCCGAGTGGGTGTGGCCGTGCGGGTCGCCGTGGCCGTGCCCGTGGGCGTGGCCGTGTCCTTGCGCGGGAGCGCACACCGGCCGCACGTGCCGTTCGGCGAAGTCGTCGTTGAAGCGGGCCAGCAGGCGGCCGAGGTCCCGGCGGTCCGGGCCGGGCCAGGCGGCGAGCGCGTCGGCCAGCTTCTGGTCGCGCTGCGCGCGGTAGCGCTCCACCGCGGCGAGCCCCTGCTCGGTCGGGGAGAGCAGGGTGCCGCGGCCGTCCTCCGGGTCCGGTCGCCGCTCGACCAGGCCCCGTTCGACGAGCGAGCGGATCTGCCGGCTCACCGTGGACAGGTCGAGCAGGGTGTCGGCGGCGAGGTCGGTGGCCCGCCGCGGGCCGCCCTCGGCGAGCCGTCCCAGCAGCAGCCGGTCGCCCCACCCCTCGTCCCGCACCCGGTGCTTCCACGCGCCGACCAGCCGCATCAGCCGCGACAACTGGTCGCCGACGGTGGCACTCTCCAGCACGACCTCGGTCTCGTGCGTGGTGTGCGCGGCGTGCGTCGCGTCCGCCGGGTGCGCTGCGTCCGCCGGGTGCGTCGCGTCCGTCCCGTGCGTCGCGTCAGTCCCGTACGCGACGCCGTCGGTCGCGGGTACGGCCTCGATGTCCGTCGCCCTCGCCCCCTGTTGTCCGATAAGCAGTTGTTTGCCTTCAGCAACTTATATTACTTGCTGGAGGCAAGCAACTGATATCGGGGGCGTGCGGAAGCTACTCGATCGCGTCGTCCTGGGTCGTGCTCACCCGGTGCACGCCGTCGATCTCCGCGAGCGCCGACGCGAGCTCCACCACCGGCCGCGGACCCTGCACGGTCAGATGCACCGTGACGGTGCCGCGGTGCTCGGGTTCGTGGTCGTGTTCCGCGGACAGGTCGACCACGTTGAAGCCCATCTTCGTGCAGGACTCCAGGGCGGATCGCAGCACCCCCCGACCGTCCTCGTAGTCCAGCCGGAGCCAGGCGGGGGAGCGGGTCGAGCCGGGGATACGGGCGGCCAGCGGCGCGAAGCCGAGCACGATCAGGAAGTGCGCGCCGGCCACCACCAGGGCCAGCACCGGCAGCCCGGCGCCCGCCGCCATGCCGATCGCGGCCGTCATCCACACCACGGCCGCGGTGGTCAGGCCGCGCACCACGTCCTGGCGTACGAAGATCAACCCGCCGCCGATGAAGCCGATCCCGGAGACGATCTGCGCGGCCACCCGCGACGGGTCCAGCACGGTGTCGTGGCCGAGCACATCGCTGAAGCCGTACTTCGACACCAGCATGATCAGCGCGGCGCCGAGCCCGACGAGCGTGTGGGTACGCATGCCCGCGCTCTTCTGGCGTACCTCGCGCTCCAGCCCGATCGCCGCCGACAGCACGAACGCCAGCCCCAACTCGCCGATCTGCGACCAGCCCTGGCCGGTCGCTTCGCCCCACATCGCCAGTTCCATCCCAGCCACTGTAGTCACCGGCCGGTGCGCCGGGCCGTCAGCCGGGCGGCGCCTCGCGGACCACGTCGGCGGGGTCCTTGTCGTCGCGCAGCCCCAGGAAGCGGGGGTGGCGCAGCATCCCGTCCCTGGTCCACTCGGTGAAGGCGACCTGCGCCACGAGCACCGGCTCGGCCCAGTGCGCGGCGCGTTCGCGCACCGGGTCGGCGAACGGCGACGCCGGCCGGGCGAGCGCGTCCAGGCGCGCCCGCACCTCCCGCAGCACCCGGTCGCGGTACCCGGTGCCCACCTTCCCCGCGTAACGCAGCGCGCCGTCCGCGTCGTGGTAGCCGACCAGCAGCGCGCCGAAGCCGATCCGCGAACCGGCCGGCTCGGTGAAGCCGCCGACCACGAACTCCTGCCCGGCCGCGCACTTCAGCTTCAGCCAGTCGTGCGAGCGGCGCGGCTGGTAGGCGGCGTCCGCGCGCTTGGCGATCAGCCCCTCCCAGCCCCGCGCGCAGGCGTCGGCGAGCAACGCCGGGGTGTCGCCCGCGTAGTTGCGGTGCGGGGTGAAGCGCAGCGGCCCGCCGTACGCCAACGCGTCGCGCAGCAGCGCCTTCCGGGTCCGCTGCGGCACCCGGGAGGTGTCCCAGCCGGCCAGTGCCGGCACGTCGAACACGTAGTAGTGGACCTCCACCGGGCTGGCCCGCACCGCCCGCGGATCGGTGAGCCCCATCCGCTGCTGGAGCAGCGCGAAGTCGGTGCGCCCCGCGCGCATCGCCACCACCTCGCCGTCGACCGTGAAGTCCGCGCACTCCTGCGCCGCGAGCGCCGCCACCACCTCGGGATAGGTCGCGCTGACGTCCCGTCCGGTGCGCGAGAGCAGCCGCACGCCGTCCGCGTCGCGTACGGCCAGCACCCGCACGCCGTCGAGCTTCCGCTCGAACAGCCACCTCCCGTCGAACGAGCGGCGGTCGGTGGGGGTGGCGAGCATCGGGAGGACCGGGAGGCCGGCGCGGTGCGCGGGGACCGGGCGCAGCAGGCGGGCGGGTACGGCGGAGGGGCTCAAGGCGGCGGAGGTGGGGGAGCCGGGGGAGCGGCCGGTCGAGGCGGTGCGGGGAGCCGCACCGCGAGGGGCGGTGCCGCGGCGGGAGCCGGGCGAGGGGCCTCGGGAGGCGGTCAACGGTCCGAGTGCCAGGTCGGTCCGCCCGCCGCGGCCACCTGCGCGAGGGTGCGGCCGGTGCGCGCGCTGCGGGCCAGATGCGGGTCGGGGGTGCCGCGGCCGCGGGCGGGCTCGGCGGCGTCGCCCGGGTCCGCGCCGTGCGGGTCCGGGTCGGCCGCGCGCCGGCCGTGCGCGCCGGGACCCGGCCCGGTGGCGGCCGCTCCGCGCGCCCGGCCGCGGCGGGCGGCGGCACGTCCGCGTCCACCGCCGCGGCGGCCCTCTTCCGCGGACCTGACCAGCAGCCACGCCTCGCCCCTGGCGTGCCCGCTGTCGTCCTCGGTGCCGGGTTCGCCCGCGCGGAAACGGGTCAGCGACCAGCGGCCGCGCAACTTGCCGCCGACCAGCCGGAAGGACGCGTGGCCGTGCGCCAGCGCCTCGGCGAAGGGGACCTCGCGGCCGGACCGGTCGGTGCTCGCGTTGCGGTAGCCGCCCGCGTCCCAGACGATCACGGTCCCGCCGCCGTACTCGCCCGCCTCGATCACGCCCTCGAAGTCCCGGTACTCCATGGGGTGGTCCTCGGTCGGCACCGCGAGCCGCTTGTCCCGCGGATCGGTCGAGGGGCCCTTGGGCACCGCCCACGACTTGAGCACGCCGTCGACCTCCAGCCGGAAGTCGAAGTGCGTCCGGCTCGCGTCGTGGATCTGCACGACGTACACCGGGCCGCCGTCCGCGGAGGCGTGCGTCCCGCGCGGCTCGGCGGTACGTCCGAAGTCGCGCTTGCGGTGGTACGTGGCGAGCCGGTCGCGGCGGTCCTTGCCGCGGGCGGCGCGGCGCCCGGGCCGGCCGCGGTCCGGGGCGTCCGGTGCGGGAGCCCGCGGGTCGTCCGTGCTCCCGGCGGTCCCGCCGTTCCCGGCGCTCTCCGGGGTGTCCGGGGTACCTGAGGTGTCCGATGCGGCCACGGCGCCCTCCTCGCTGCTGCGGCTTGCCCTTCGCCCCCGGCCCCGGCCCCGCCCGGTCCCCACCCAGCCTCCCCCGACGGGTCACCACTCGGACGGAGGACAAACCTCGGCTTGACTTGGGTAGACCTGTCTGTCTAGCATCAGAAATCCGAAGTAGACAGGTCTGTTCAATCATCCATCGAGGGAGCAGCCATGCCCGTCCCCCCGGCCAGTGAGGCCGTCGCCCGCCGAAGGCGCACGACGAGGTCCGCGCCTTCCGGCGCCCCCGGCACTGCCGATGCCGTCGGCCCTGCCGGCCCCGCCTCCGCGGGCGGCCGGAGCCTCGGCCCCACCGCCGCGCTGATCCTGCTCGCCTCGATCATCGTGTCCCTGCTCGCCGCCTCCAGCGCCCCGACCCCGCTCTACGCGGTGTACCAGGGCGAGTGGGGCTTCTCGCCGATCACCACCACGGTCGTCTTCGGGGTCTACGCGGTGGCGGTGCTGGTGTCGCTGCTGATCTTCGGCAAGATCTCCGACCACATAGGCCGCAAGCCCGTGCTGTTCGTCGCGCTCGCCGCGCAGGCGGTCGCGATGGTGGTGTTCGCCACCGCCGGCGGGGTCGACGTGCTGATGGCCGGCCGGGTGGTCCAGGGGGTCGCGACGGGCGCCGCGCTCGGTGCGATAGGCGCCGGCCTGCTCGACATCGACCGGATCAAGGGCTCGGTCGCCAACTCCTTCGCGCCGCCGATCGGCACCGCGGTGGGCGCCCTCGCCTCCGGGCTGGTGGTGCGGTTCCTGCCCGCGCCGACCCACCTCGTCTACTACCTGCTGCTCGGCGTCTTCGCCCTCCAGGCGCTCGGCGTGACCGCGCTCAAGGAGCCGGTGACCCGCAAGCGGGGCGCGCTGGCCAGCATGGTTCCCGAGATCAAGCTGCCCCGCGCCGCCCGCGGTTCGATCGCGGTCGCCGCGCCGGTGCTCTTCGCGGTCTGGTCGCTGGCCGGGTTCTACGGCTCGCTGGGTCCGGCGATCACCAGCCGTCTGGTGCACTCCGACTCGGTGGTCTACGGCGGGCTGGGCCTGTTCGTGCTGGCCGGCGCCGCCGCGCTGTCCGTGCCGCTGCTGCGCGAGACGCCGACCCGCACGGTGATGGTGAGCGGGGTGAGCGCCCTGATCGTCGGAGTCGCCGTCACCGTGCTGTCCATCGGTTCGGGCGCGGGCGGCACCGGTTCCGAGGTCGGCTTCTTCGCCGGCAGCGCGGTGGCCGGGTTCGGCTTCGGGGCCGGCTTCCAGGGCGGCATACGCCTGGTGCTCCCGCTGGTGCAGCCGCACGAACGGGCCGGCGTGCTCTCGCTGTTGTACGTGGTCTCCTACCTCGGCATGGGTGTGCCCGCGGTGATCGCCGGCGTCCTGGTCGTCCACGGCGGCGGCCTGCTGGACACCGTGCGGGAGTACGGCGCCGCGGTGATCCTGCTGGCCGCGGCGGCGCTCGTCGGGCTGCTGCTCGGCCGCCGCGCTCCCCAGGCGGTGCGGGAGAGCTAGTGCGTGCCCTAAGGTCTGGCTCCGAGTCGAATCCCCGTTTCCGAGTCATATCTCCGATACGGTGCCCGCGTTAGACTAGACAGGGTTGTCTGAGAGGTGATCGGGATGGTGCAGAGGACCGTGCCCGGGGTGCCGGCGAAGGCGTCCAAGGCGCCTAAGGTCTCCGCGCGGGAGCGCCTGCTCCTGGCAGCCAACGAGTTGTTCTACGCGGAGGGCGTGCAGTCGGTCGGCATCGATCGCGTCATCGAGCACGCCGGCGTGGCCAAGGCGTCCCTCTACAACTGCTACGGCAGCAAGGAGGGCCTGGTCCGGGCGTACCTGGACTACCGGCGCGAGCGGAGCGTCGACCGGATCACCCGGGTGCTGACCCGGTTCCGCACCCCGCGCGAGCGGCTGCTGGGCATGTTCGACGCGCAGGGCGAGCTGATCACCTCGCCGGACTACAACGGGTGCGCGTTCGCCGCGGCCAGCGCCGAGGCGCCGCGCGGCGGCTCTGTCGAGCAGGCGTCCGACGAGTACCGCGCCTGGATGCGCGCGCTGTTCGCCGAGCTCGCCGCGGAGGTGGGAGTCGCCGACCCGGAGGGCCTCGCCCGCCAGTTGCACCTCCTCTACGACGGTGCCACCTTCAGCTCCAAGATGGACCACGACCCCACGGCCGCGTCCGTCGCTCGCGAGGCCGCCACCGTGCTGGTGGACGCGGCGCCGATGGCCTCGACCGGGGGCAGGGAGCCGGGCGCGGCTGACGGCGCGGCGGCCGCGAATATCGCAAAACATGCGATTGAGGCGGATTTGGGGAGTGTTCGACCCCCTGTGCATGGGTAGAGGGACGAAAGAACCGCCAATGCGGGCAAACCGTCCCGGCGTCGGGTGGCCATAAGGCTGCCAGGAGTTTTACTCTGAGTAAGGATGCGGCAGCTTCGGAATGGAGAACCGAAGGACATCCGGCGTCAGAAGCGACTGCTCTTGCGAAAGGGAGGTGGCTTACATGGCCACCGATTCGAGCCATTCGCCGACTTCTCCGTCGACGCGCTCCACCATCGAGGAACACCCGGACATCATGTCCCTGAGGGACCGGTATGCCGCGGTGTCGGATAAGCCGATGGCCGGCCTGATCGAGGGTCTGTGCCTCCTCACCGGTCTGTACCTGGCCATCTCGCCTTGGGTGGTGGGCTTCACCGGCCTCACCAGCCTGCGGGTCACCAACCTGGTGGTGGGTATCGCGCTGGCCGTGCTGGCCATGGGGTTCGGCTCCGTCTTGGAGCGGACCCACGGACTCGGCTGGGTCGCGATTGCGATCGGCGCATGGACGATAGCGGCTCCTTGGGCGGTGTCGGGCCATGCCGACATCCACAAGGCGATCGTGAACAACGCGATTGTCGGTGGTGTTGCCATCCTGCTTGGGCTGGCCACGATGGGCCTGGGCCTGATGAAGCGGAGGGTCCGTCGGTGACGGACTGACGCTTTACCGGGCACCAGGGAAGTACCAGAGCACGAAGAGAAGCGCGGGCGACCTCTCCGTCACCGGAGGGGCCGCCCACGTGTGTGTCCACGGCGAGGCGGCAGCCGGAAAAGCCGTCAAGTAGGCAGGCGGGGCAGGGGTGTCGGGCCGCGGGCGGCCAGGCCGGGCGGTCCGTTCAGACGGTCAGTCCAGGCCGTGCCGCTGGGCGTAGCGGGTGGCGGCGGCGCGGTCGCGGGAGCCGGTCTTGGCGAAGATCCGGTTGATGTGGGTCTTGATGGTGTTGCCGCTGAGGAAGAGTTCGCCGGCGATCTCGGCGTTGTTCCGGCCGCGGGCGATCAGCGCCAGGATCTCGGCCTCACGCCGGGTCAGCCCGTCCGGGAGTTCGGGGCGAGGGGCCGGCTCGGCAACGGAGTTCGGGCCGGAACCCGCCGGGTCACCGAACGTCCCCCTGGCGCCGGCGTGCGTCCCCCGGTCGGGTTCGGCGGCGGCCAGCAGCGTGGCCTGCACCTGCGGGTGCAGCACCGTCAGCCCGGCGGTGGCGCTGCGCAGCGTCTGCGCGATGTGCAGCCGGTCCGCGTCCTTGGTGAGATAGCTGCGCGCGCCCGCCCGGAGCGTCTCCAGCACCGACCGGTCGTCCGCGTAGGTGGTGAGCACCACGATGGCCACGTCCGGGTGTTCGGCGGTGAGCCGGCGGGTGGTCTCGATGCCGTCCATCACCGGCATGTGCAGGTCCAACAGGATCGCGTCCGGCTGCTGTTCGGCGACCACCGCCAGCGCCTGCCTGCCGTCGGCCGCCGAGCCGACCACGTCGATACCCGGCAGCAGGTCCAGCAACAGCACCAGCCCTTCGCGCACGGCGGCCTGGTCGTCCGCGATCACCACCCGCAGGGCGGGTTCTCCGGTCGCCGGGGGAGTGGGGTTCACGCCGCTGCCCGCCCGTTCCTCGGCACGCGCGCGGTCACGTTCCAGCGACCTTCCGCCGGACCCGCGTCGAGGGTGCCGCCGAGCAGCAGCAGCCGCTCGCGCATCCCGGTCAGGCCGTAGCCGCCGTCGACGGTGGCGAAACCGGTGGCCCGCCCGGCCGGGGAAGCGCCCGGCGCGTCCGGTGTGTCCGGCCCGTCCGGTGTGTCCGGCAGCGGCTCGGCGGGCGGCGGGGTGCCGCGGCCGAGCGGATTGGTGAGGGTCAGTGTCACGTCCTGGTCCCCGTAGCGCAGATCGACGGTCACGGGCCGGTGCGGCGCGTGCTTGGCGGCGTTGGTCAGCGACTCCTGTGCGGTGCGCACCAGGGCCAGTGCCTGGTCCGGGGGCAGCGGCTTCGCGCCGCCGACCACGGTCAGCGTCACCGTACTCCCGTGCCGTTGCTCGTGGGTGGCCGCCATCCGCGCCAGTTCCTCGGCGAGCGGCGGGGTGTCGGTGCGCAGGGCGTGCACCGCGCGGCGGGTCTCGGACAGCCCGTCCGAGGCCATCCGCTGCGCGGTGGTGAGCACGTCGATCGCCCGGTCGGTGTCCTGGTGGTCGGTCAGCAGGGCGCGGGCGGCCTGGATCTGGATGCCGAGGGCGCCGAGCGAGTGGGCGAGCACGTCGTGGATCTCGCGGGCGATCCGGGTGCGCTCGTCGAGCACGGCGACCCGGCGCTGCTCGGAGCGCAGCCGCTCCGCCTGGTCGAGCAGCGCCTTGCTCTGCTCGGCCTGGACCCGGTAGGAGCGGCGGTTGAAGCCCGCCAGCAGGGCGAAGGCGAACAGCAGGGGGACGCCCTGCGCGGCCTTCGGGTCCGCGCTGCTGAACAGCAGACCCACCTCCGCGGCCAGCGCCCCCGCGCCGAACACGCACCAGCCCTCGGCCCGCCGGATACCGGTGCCCGCGTCGATCGTGGCGATGAAGCCCACGCCCACGAGCGTGGTCGCGCCCGGCTGCACCGCCACCGCGCCGGAGATCGACGCGAGCAGCGCCAGCACGGTCGTCCGCTGCGCCGAGGTGCCGCCGTCGCCGACGTTCAGCAGCGCCCACAGCACGAGCAGCACCCCGGACAGGCCGTACGCGATCGCGACCGCCGGATGTTCCACCGGACCGTACGCGCGGTGGCTGAACAGGTCGGTCCCGAACAGGGCGTAGGCGACCGCCCGGATCAGCCAGGACACGGAAGTCAGCACCCCGGCACGATAGCCCTGGTCGTGCTCGGAGCCCGAGCCGCGCGTCCGGCCGGTGGCCCCCGGCCCGCGGAGCGCCGTACGGCTCCCGCGCGCGACCGCGGGCGTCGATGTCACCGGTACCGCCGCGAGGCCCGGCGGTCGGTACGGTCACGGCGGGCGGCGTCGCCCCGGTCGTACGTGTCATACGCGTCGTACCGGTCATCCCGGTCGTAGGTGTCCCGGCGGCGGTAGCGGTCGTCCCGGCCGTAAGCGTCGTACGTGTCGTACCGGCCGTCGCCGGCGCCGTCGCGGCCGGGGTGAGGGTGACCGCCCTGGCCGCTCTGCCCGCCCTGCCCGTTCTGGCCGGTGAGGCGGGCGCCCAGGCCGGAGAGCTGGTCGGAGAGGAAGACCGAGCCGTCCTTCTCGCGGGCGAACGGGATGCCCATCGCCAGGGCGCGGCGGGTGATGAGCGCGGCCTGGCCGAGCCGGTTGACGCCCAGCATCAGCACGATCGGTGCGGTCGAGGCGGCCACATGGGCGCCGAGCGCGCTCGCCAGGACCGTCATGGCCACCCGGGAGCCGACCAGGGCGACCCACAGCAGCAGGCTGCGCGGCGGCATCCGCCCCCACAGGCCGCCTTCGCGGTTCTCCAGCCGCATCATCGCGCCCTGCCCGGCGCCGATCGCCGCCGCGATCACGCCACTGGCGACCAGGCACGCCACGTCCACCGGGCGCACATGGTGGCCGCCGCCGCCCAGCCGGGTCAGCCCGACCACCACCAGGATCGCGGGCAGCAGCAGCACCCGCTTGCCGCGCAGCGACTCGCCGAGCAGTTGGCGGCCGATGACGTAGACCACGATCGCGATCACGGCCAGTACCTCGAGCACGGGAAGCTCCTCCGGTCAGCGGCGGCCCGGTCCGGCCTGCCACCAGCGACGTTACGGAGCCGGCCGGGCGCGGGCGTCACACCGCGGGGTGAGCCGCGGGGTGACGTCCAGGGGTGAGGCACGGGGTGACCGGGTGACGGGCGGGCGGCGCGGATCACCCCGGGAATCGCCCCGTGCTACGGCGCGGTCGTACCGGTGCGGAGCCGACGCTGTGGGGGTCGGGTGGTACCCCCCGGCGCCCGGCGCTCCGAGGCCGAGCCGGCCGACATCGCCACCAACCCGAACCACGTCCACCGTCCCCGGCCACCCCGAACCACCTCCGCGCACTCCGAGACAGGGACTCCGCTCATGTCCACGCTCACCCAAGCCATGGTGATCAACGCCGCCGTCCTCTTCGCCGTCCTGGAGGCGGATCTCGGGCCGCACCGCAAGATCGGCGCCTTCCGTATCCTGCGGCCGCTGTTGACGTCGGGCGCGATCGTCCCGCTGTTCCTCGCGTCGCCCGCCACCCACGGGGACGGCCTCGGCATGGAGCTGGTCGCCGTCGTCGCCGGGGTCGCCGCCGGGCTGGCCGCGGCCGGCCTCACCCACGTCTATGCCAGCCCCCGCACCGGAAAGCCGGTCAGTCGTACCGGCGTCGCCTACGCGGGTCTGTGGGTCGCCGTGATCGGCGCCCGCGCGGCCTTCTCCTACGGCTCCGAGCACTGGTTCTCCGCGCAGCTGGGGCACTGGATGATCCACCACCAGGTCACCGTGGACGCGCTCACGGACTCGCTGCTGCTGATGGCGGTGGCGATGACGCTGACCCGTACGCTCACGCTCGCCACGCAGGCGGCGGCCGTGCGCCGGCGGAACCGGGGGCCGGCCGTGGCGGCCTCGGCCTGAGCGCGGCGGCCCGGGCCGTACCCGGCGGCGACCCGGTTCGTGCCCGGCGGCCCGTCGTGCCACGGGATCGGTGCCGGGAGGGGACACAATGCCGGGCATGGACGGGGAAGCGGTGGCCGGCGGCGGGGACGGGCAGGGCGGTCACATCCGCGCCGCCCGTCCCGTCAGAGAGGTGTGAACCCTTTGACGACGAGCGATGACAGCGACGACGCGAACCTGCTGGCCCGCCACTTCGAGGAGTACCGCTCCCATCTGCGGTCGGTCGGCTACCGCATGCTCGGCTCCTTCAGCGAGGCCGACGACGCGGTGCAGGAGACGTGGCTGCGGCTGAACCGTACCGACCCCGACGGCATCGACAACCTCGGCGGCTGGCTCACCACCGTCACCGCCCGGGTCTGCCTCGACATGCTGCGCTCGCGTGCCGCGCGCCGCGAGGACTCCCTGGACACGCACCTGCCCGACCCGCTGGTGAGCGCGGCGGACGACGTCGATCCGGAACAGGAGGCGCTGCTCGCGGACTCGGTCGGTCTGGCACTGCTCGTCGTGCTGGACACCCTCGCCCCGGCCGAGCGCCTCGCGTTCGTGCTGCACGACATGTTCGCCGTGCCGTTCGACGACATCGCGCCCGTCGTCGGCCGGAGCTCGGCCGCCGCGCGCCAACTCGCCAGCCGGGCCCGGCGGCGCGTCCAGGGTGCCGAGGCCACGCCCGATCCCGATCCGGGCCGGCAGCGGGCGGTGGTGGACGCCTTTCTCGCCGCCGCCCGGGACGGCGACTTCGACGGGCTCGTCGCCGTGCTCGACCCCGAGGTCGTGCTGCGCGCGGACGTCGGGGCGGGAGGGCGCGGCGTCTCCCAGGAGGTGCACGGCGCCGCCGATGTCGCCCGCCAGGCACTGCTGTTCCGTGGGGCGGGAGCCGCGCCGCGCCCGGTCGTCGTCAACGGCGCCCCGGGCACCCTCACGGTGGCCGGCGGCTTCCCCCGGGCGCTCGTCGCCTTCACCGTGCGGAACTCCCGCATCACCCACATCCACGTGCTCGCCGACCCCGACCGCCTGGCCGCACTGGACCTCCCTACGGACTAGGGCCGTGCAAGCGCCGGGCGGCGGGCGCGGGTGTCGGGCGCCGCCCGCCGCCGTGGGGTGCTCCCCGCCGCTCCGGCTACTCCGCGCTGCTCGGCGTGCCGCGGAGCGCGGAGGCGATGGCCGCGAGCAGGGACATCCCGGCCGCGGTCGCGAAGACGATGACCAGGCCGTGGTGGAAGGGCGAGGAGATGAGGTTCGGGAAGAACTCCTTCCCGGTGAGGACATCGCGGTTGTGCGCGGGCAGCTTCGCCAGCGTGCCGGACGGCTTCAGCAGCGTCTCGACCGGGTTCACCCCGAGGAACGCCGAGAACACCGTGGACACCGGTGGGAGCGTCGCCGCGTGGTGGGCGACCCCCGCCGGCACCCCCTGGGCCCGCAGCCCCGCCTGGAGCGTGCTCGGCAGGCGGTCCGCGAGCCCGACGATCAGCAGCGAGAAGAAGACGCCGATCGACAGCGACGTCCCCGAGTTCTGGAACGTGGACCGCATCCCGGAAGCCGCCCCGCGGTGCGTGGCCGGCACGCTCGACATGATCGCGGACGTGTTGGGCGCGGAGAACATCCCCGAGCCCATCCCGTTGAGCAGGATGAGCAGCGCGAACGCCCAGTAGGGGAAGTCGATCGGCAGCAGGAGCAGACCGACGAAGCTGGCACCGAAGAGCAGCAGCCCGCCGGTGGTGAACCAGCGCACCCCGAACCGGTCGGAGAGCGTCCCGGAGACCGGCCCGGCCAGCAGGAACCCGGCGGTCAGCGGCAGCAGGAAGATGCCCGCCCACAGCGGCGCGTCCTCGAAGGCGTAGCCGTGCAGCGGCAACCAGATGCCCTGCAGCCAGATGATCAGCATGAACTGGAGCCCGCCGCGAGCGATGGAGGCGAGCAGCGCGGCGGCGTTCCCCGCGGCGAAACTCCGGTTGCGGAAGAGCCGGAGGGCGAACATCGGCTGCTCCACCCGGGTCTCGATCAGCCCGAACACGACCAGCAGCACGGCGCCGCCGATCAGCCCGGTGAGCACCTTGGGGCTGGTCCACCCCATGGTGTGGCCGCCGTAGGGCTGGATGCCGTAGGTGATGGAGACGAGGATCAGCCCGCAGCCCAGCGCGAAGGTGAGGTTGCCCCACCAGTCGATCTTCGCCGGGTTGCGCGCGGAGATCTCCCGCAGCGAGCGGTACGCCCAGATGGTGCCGAAGATGCCGACGGGGACGTTCACCCAGAACACCGCGCGCCAGTCCCACGCGGACAGCAGCCCGCCGAGCACCAGTCCGATGAACTGCCCGGACAGGGCCGAGATCTGGTTGATGCCGAGGGCCATGCCGCGCTGGCGGGCCGGGAAAGCGTCGGTGAGGATCGCCGCGGAGTTGGCCATCAGCATCGAGCCGCCCAGCGCCTGGACGATCCGCCAGCAGATCAGCCACAGCGCGCCGTTCGTGCCGTGCGCCGGGTCGAAGGAGAGCGCGATGGAGGCGAGCGTGAAGATGACGAAGCCGAGGTTGTAGATCTTCACCCGGCCGACGATGTCGCCCAGCCGCCCGAGGCTCACCACGAGCACCGCGGTGACCAGCAGGTAGCCCATGATCATCCACAGCAGGTAGATGATGTTCCCGGCTGCGAACGGGTCGAGGTGGATGCCGCGGAAGATCGCGGGCATCGAGATGATGACGATCGACGCGTCCACCGTCGCCATGAACATTCCGAGGCTGGTGTTGGACAGCGCCACCCACTTGTAGCGGTCGGGGCGTTCACCCATGGGGCCGGACGGATCGGCGGTGACGGTGGCGGCCGTCCTGCCGCCGGGACCGCGGGGACGGCCGCCCCCGCCGCTGCCCCGACCGCCGCCGCTCCCGCCATCGCCGGCTCCGCCTCCCGCACCGTCGCCCGGACCTCGGCCGGGTCCCCCGTGGGAACTGCCGGACGGCGGCTGCTCAGACACGTCGGGTGATCCTCTCCAGCAGTGGGATCGCGGCCGCCAGCTGCTCCTGCTCGCGCGGGCTCAGCTCCTCGCCGATGGCGAGGGTGAGCCGGCGGGCCCGTTCGCGGCGGGCGCCGTGCAGGCCGTCGCGGCCGCTGTCGGTGAGCGATACGACGATCCGGCGGCCGTCGTGCGGGTCCTGCGCGCGGGAGACCAGGCCGCGTTCGGCCAGCACCCCGACGATCGTGCACATCGACTGCGGCCTGATCCCCTCGCGCGCGGCCAGCTCCGACGCGGTGGCCGGGCCGTCCCGGTCCAGCAGCACCAGAGCCGAGGTCTGGGACAAGGTCAGTTCGCCGTCCGGCTTGACGGTGCGCAGCCGCCGGGTCAGCGGGCCGAGCGCGGCCCGCAGGTCCGTGGCGATACGGGCCGGGCCGGTGGGCGGTGCCTCGGCGGGGGCGGGGTCCGGACCCTGAGCGGACGCCAGGGCCGATGCCGTGTGCGGCGGCGGGTCCGGCGGCGGCTCCTGCGCTGGGGTCGCGGTCGGAGGACCGCCGGTTGATGACATGATCTTCAGTATAAACTGATCAGTCCAGCCTTATGGTATAGCTGACGCCCATGAGCGATTCCCTCTCCGGACCTTCCACCGGCTCGTTGACCGCGACCACCGTCACCCTCGCCGGTCA
Organism: Streptomyces sp. NBC_00448; assembly: GCF_036014115.1. Taxonomy (NCBI): domain Bacteria; kingdom Bacillati; phylum Actinomycetota; class Actinomycetes; order Kitasatosporales; family Streptomycetaceae; genus Streptomyces; species Streptomyces sp. NBC_00448. The sequence goes on along the minus strand of NZ_CP107913.1, from coordinate 4,189,879 downwards.
CGGCGGCGACGCGATCGAGGCGTACCTCGCCCGCCCGGAGGGCGACGCCCGCCGCGGCGGTGTCGTCGTCATCCACCACATGCCCGGATACGACCGGCAGACGAAGGAGATGGTCCGTCGCTTCGCCGAGTTGGGCTACGACGCGGTCTGCCCCAACCTCTACACGCGGGAGGCCCCCGGCGCGGCCCCCGACGACGCGGCGGCCGTGGCCCGTGCGCAGGGTGGCGTGCCCGACGAGCGGCTGATCGGCGACGTGGCCGGCGCCGCCGCGTATCTGCGGGCGCTGCCTGCCTCCAACGGCAAGATCGGTGTCATCGGGCACTGTTCGGGTGGCCGCCAGGCCGTGCTCGCCGGCTGCGCCACGGACATGGACGCGGTGGTGGACTGCTACGGCGCCTTCGTCATCGGCCTGGTGCCCGAGGGCTCCCCGATGAAGGTCACCAGCCTCGTGGACCGGCTCCCCGACCTGAGGGCGCCGCTGCTCGGCCTCTTCGGCGATGAGGACACCCACCCCGGCCCGGCCGAGGTCGCCGAACTCGGCCGCCTGCTCACCGAGTCGGACAAGGTATTCGAGTTCCACACCTACCCGGGCGCCGGCCACGGCTTCTTCGCGGTGAACCGCCCCAACTACAACGTCGCTGCGGCGAACGACGGTTGGGAGCGGATCGAGGAGTTCTACGGCCGACACCTCACCGACGGCGAGCGGAGCTGACCCGGCCATGTGCACCTACACCACCGTCAAGGACGTCGTCGACGGCAGCGCCAAGGGGCCCGGCAGCCCGTGGTTCCACGTCACCGACGTGACCGTCTACTTCGACCACCCGGTCCACGCGATGGCCGAGCACACCCTGAACGTCGACTTCGCCGATCCGGCCAAGGGGCCGTCCGCCCGGGTGGCGTTGGAGCTGACCGCGGAGTCCGCGCGCACGCTGGTCGCCGCGATCCAGGAGGCGCTGGCCGCGGTGCCGGCAGAGATGCAGCTCTGACCGGTTCTGCCCGGCAAGTCGGCCCGGGCGCGGGCCCGTTCCCGCGCCCGGGCTCCTTTCTGTCCCGAGCCCCCTTCCGCGCTCCGTCCGAGCCGACCGACGCGGCCGTTGGCGATCTTCCTGTGATGATTGTCGTGACGCGTGTGGCGTTGCGCCACGGGGCTGTAACAGGCGCTGACTTGGGAAGTTGTCCATGTCAAGGTCGTCATGTCCGCGGGTGGTCGCCCCGTCCGGGGGCGGGATCGAACCCGTCACCACCGCGGCGGACGACAGCGTCGAGAGGGAAAGAGGAACAACATGCGTACCAGGGCTGCTCGTTGGGGTCTGTCCACTGCCGTGCTCGTGGCCGCGGGGCTGGCGTTGACCGCGTGCGGACCTGACAACGGGAACTCCGCGGACGGTTCGTCCACCACGTCGCCGGTCGCCACGGGTTCCACACAGGCCACCACCCCGCCCACCGCCACGAGCGGCCAGGGCTCTTCGCAGGCCACGTCGCCGGGGTCGGGCACCGCCGGGAAGTCCGGGGTGAAGTGCACCGACCGGATCGACTACGCGGGCGATCCGCGGTCCAACGCCGAGATCAACAGCATCGGTGAGCAGACCGGGAGTTGCCCGTCGCCGTCCCCCGCCACCGGCAGCGGTGGCGCCACCGCGGACAACGCGCGCACCATCGTCGGCACCCTGGAGTACCTCGCGCCCGGCAAGCTGATCGTCAAGCCGCAAGGCGGCGGCACGGATCAGGCGTTCTACGTCTCCAACGCGACGACGATCCTCGGCGCGGCCGCGATCTGCTCGGGTCCCGACGGCAACGTGACCATCGGCAGCGACGACTACGGCACCACGAAGTGCACCGAGGGCCAGCTGGAGACGGCCGCGAAGATGAGCAGCGTGACCGTCCGGGTCACCCTGGACCGCACGTCCGGCGGAGCCGACACGGTCGCCGAGCGGTACCACCCGTAAGGCCCGCCGCCGGACCCTATTCCGTGTCGAGTCCGGCCAGGCCGCGCAGCGCGGCCTCCTCCTCCGCCGGCAGCCGGTGCGCCCGGGCGAGGCCCAGCGACTCCTCCCAGCACGCGCGGGCCGCGGCGCGGTCGCCGCGGGCCAGGTGCGCGCGGCCGAGGACCTCCAGGACGTCCGCCGCGGTGGCGCGGTCGCCGAGCCGGTCGAGCAGGGCGAGCGTCTCCTCAAGAGCGTCGATCGCCTCGGCGGGACGGCCCCGGGCGAGCCGGGCCTCGCCGAGACTGGTCAGGGTGCGGGCGATGCTGACCATCGAGCCGCGGGTGCGCCAAGCCGCGAGCGCGTCGCGGAAGCACTCCTCGGCGGCCACCGGGTCGCCCGCGTACAGGTGGGTGTCGCCGAGGTTGCCCAGCACCGTGGCCACCCGGTCGAAGTCGCCCAGCGAGCGGTGCAGTTCGAGCGACCGGTGGCCGTATTCCAGCGCGAGGCCGTACTCGCCGGTGCCGCGGTGCAGGGCGGTGAGGTTGGTGAGGATCGCGGCGACCCCGCGCTGGTCGCCGGCCGCCTCGAAGCGCGCGCGGGCGACGTGCAGATGGCCCAGGCTCACGTCGTACCGCTCGGCCATGCCGTGCGCGACGCCGAGCCTGCTGTGCATCCACGCCTGCCCGAGGACGTCGCCGTGCGCGGTGACGCAGGCCATCGCCTCCTCCAGGCAGGCGGTCCACTCGCCGGTCCACCAGTACGCCTGCGCGTAGCCGAACAGCCCGGCCGCGGTGCGCCAGGCGATCTCCGGCCAGCCCTGGGTGATCGCGGTGGCGATCGTCTCCTTGATCGCGGGCAGTTCGCGCACGCACCAGCGCAGCGCCTCCTCGTCGCTGGTGAACTCGGCCACGGGCAGCGCCGGTTGCTCGTCGAGCGGCGGCAACGGGTGCCCCTCGGGGGCGAGTACGGCCAGCGCGGCGGCGACGGTGGCGGCGTACCAGACGGTGATCCGGCGCAGCGCGGACCGGCGTTCCGCCGCGGTGAGTTCGGCGAGCGCGCAGACCGCGGCGTACTCGCCGACCAGGTCGTGGAAGCTGTACCGGCCCGGCTGCGGCGCCTCCAGCAGGTGCGCGTCGACGAGCGCTTCGAGGACGTCGTCGGCGGCGCCGGCGGACGTCCGGCCGAGCAGTGCCGCGGCCGCCGACGGGTCCAGCCCGTGCCCGGGCCAGACCCCCAGCGTCCGGAACGCGCGGGCAGCCGCGCGGTCCGCGGCGAGCAGGCCGTCCCGCATCGCGACATAGCTCATCGCGAAGGTGTCCTGGACCGCGAGGCCGCCGGTGGAAAGGGCGTGCAGCCGAGAGCCGCCCGGGCCGTCGAGACGTTCGGCGAGCGCGGTCAGCGGCCAGTTGGGGCGGGCTGCCATCCGGGCGCCGGCGATCCGCAGCGCCAGCGGCAGCCCGCCGCACGCGGCCAACACCCCCGCCGCCGCCTCGGGTTCGGCCGCCACCCGTTGCCTGCCGCAGAGCGCGACCAGCAACTCCCGCTGCTCCTGGGCGGAGAGCGGCTCCAACGCCAGCCGCGCGGCGCCGGGCAGTTCGCCGAGGGTGCGGCGGCTGGTGACGACCACCGCGATGTCGCCGCCGCCCGGCAGCAGCGGCACCACCTGCGCCGCGTCGCCCGCGTTGTCCAGCATCAGCAGCACGCGCCGGACGTGCAGCGCGTCACGCCACAACACCGCCCGGTCGTCCGGGTCTTCGGGCAGCGGCTGGCCGTCCGCGCCGAGGTCGCCGAGGAAGCGGGCCAGCAGGTCGGCGGGACTGCGGGCGCCACCGGCGCCGAACCCGCGCAGATCGGCGTAGAGCTGGCCGTCGGGGAACTCTGCCCGCAGCAGGTGGGCGGCGCGCACCGCGAGCGCGGTCTTGCCGACCCCGCCCATCCCGGAGACCACCGCCACCCGCGGGCCGCGGCGTTCCGCACCGCCCCGCAACGCGGCCAGCAGCGTGCCGAGTTCGGCGGCTCGGCCGGTGAAGTCAGGCGTGTCTGCGGGAAGTTGGGCCGGTGCGGGGCGGCGGTGGGCAGCGGGCGGAAGGCCCGCAGGGGCCGCCGCCTGGACGGCGGCCGCGGGCCGGTCGTGGGCGCCGGGACGGTCCCCGTCGCCGCCCCCGGGCCCTTCACCGGCGTCACCCGAGCCCTCGGTACGGTGCGTGGCGCGGTCCTGCCCGGGCCGCGAGGACGGGCGCCCGGCACCGGCCTGCTCCGGCGCCGACCGGTCCCATCCGGGCACGGACACGGGTACCGGCAGCACGGGCGCGGACGCGCGCACGGGTACGGATACGGCGCCGCCCGGCGTCGCGGCGACGGTGCCGGGCGGTCCGGACGCCCCGGCCGGGCGCGCGGGCGGTCCGGGCACCGCGGGCACGCCCCCGGGGCCCGAGGTGCCGTCGGCCGCTTCGGCGGTCGCGCCGCCGGAGGAGCCCCGGCCCGTACCCGGGACCGTCACACCGGCGGCCGCGCCGACCGCGCCCGTACCGCCACCGATGCCCTCGGCGGGTTCGCCGACCGGGGCTCCGGGCGCGGCCCGGGTCTGCGCCGGCTCGGCCAGGATCTCCTGGTAGGTGGCCTGCACCGCGGAGTCCGGCTCCACGCCCAACTCGTCCACCAGGGTGCGGCGCAGCCCGTGGTAGACCGCGAGCGCCTCGGCCTGCCGATGGGTGCGGTGCAGCGTGAGCATGAGCTGCCGGTGGAAGGTCTCGCGCAGCGGGTACGCGGCGGCCAGCCCGGCCAGCTCCGCGGCCATGCCCTGGTGCCGGCCGAGCGCCAGCTCCGCGTCGAAGCGCCACTCCATGGTGAGTAACCGGGCCTCGGTGAGGTGCGCGGCGAGTGCCCGCAGAACGTCGGAGCGCAGCGGTACGTCCGACAGCGGGTCGCCGCGCCACAGCGCCAGCGCGGCCCCGCACTCGGCGAGCACCGACGCCCAGTCCCCGGCACGGTGCGCGGTGCGGGCGGCCGCGTGGTGGCCGAGGAAGATCCAGACGTCGAACTCGTCCTCGTCGTCGGCGACGTCCAGGACGTAACCGGGTGGTGCGGCGCGCAGCCGGGAGACGTCCCGGCCCTCCTCGTGCAGCACCCGGCGCAGCCTGGCCACGTGGTTGTGGAGCGACGCGGTGGCGGTGATGGGCGGGGCGTCGCCCCACAGCGCGGACTTGAGGTGGTGCAGCGGCACGGCGCGGCCGGGGGTGGCCAGCAGCGCGGCGAGCAGTGCGCGGACCTTCGCCGACCCGACCGGCCGGGGCAGGCCCTGGCCCGTGTCACCGCCCGCGTCTCCGCCCGTGCTCCCGCTCATGCCTCCGCCCGGGTCGCCGTCGGCGACGACCGTGACGGTGCCGAGCAGGCCGAACCGCATCCGTGGGCCTCCCTGGCCGGATCAGTCGCGAACGTGCCCGCGGCGCCGGATGCCGATGTCGCGCCACCTCGCGCGTGCCTTCGCCGCGTTCCGTGCCGTCGCGCGCATCCTCGGGGCGGTGGCTCCTGGGCGGTGGACCGCCCGCTGTCCTACCCGGGTCGGCCGCCGGGTGCGCCCGCCGGACGTCCACCGTGGCGCGCGACGACGCGGCACCGGGTCGGAACTGAGGGGACGGCCGACGCTGTGGGGACGAAGCGTTAGCCATATGTTAGCGGTCGGTTGGCGCCCTTCCGCATGATGACGGAGTCGGGTTCGGCCGCCGCGGGTGTGCGTGGAAGCCCACCTTCCGCGAACGGGGGCACTCTGTGTCGCGGCCGGACCCACATCCCGGACCCGCATCCCGCACCCGCCCGCCGGCCGCTCGCCCCGCGCCGTCGGCATGGCGTTGCGGGCCGCCGGTCCCCGCCGCTGCCAGACTCGGGGAATGCGTAAATTCTCCCTGGACGCCCAGGTACGCGAACATCTCCGCCAGGCCGCCGAGGCTTCCACCGGCCGCAGCGCGGAGACCCTCTACGGCGGCCACGAGCGGGCGCTGCGCCAGACCCTCATCGCGATGACCGCGCACACCGCCCTGGCCGACCACGAGACCCAGGGCGAGTCGACGCTGCAGGTGCTGCGCGGCCGGGTCCGGCTGACCTGCGGCGACGACGTCTGGGAGGCGATGGCCGGGGACCTGCTGGTGCTGCCGCACGCCCGGCACGGCCTGGAGGCGCTGGAGGACAGCGCGGTCCTGCTGACGGTCGCGACGCTCCGCTGACCGCCTGACCGCCTGACCGCCTGACCGCCTGACCGCCTGACCGCCTGACCGCCTGACCGCCTGACCCGGACAGGCCGACCGGCCGCCCTGGACACGGCTGACGGCCTGACCTGGACCGGCGCTACGAGCCGCCGCCCCGGCCCCGGCCGGCCCCACCGCTCCGCCGGACGGCCGCCTCGCCCGGCCCCGCCCTGTCCGATTGGGGTGGATTCGCGGCGCCGCTCGCCGCCGTTGCGGAAACCCGCCGTCCGGTCGGGTACGAGCGCTTTCGCGCAGGTCGGAGCACGGGTGACGGGGTGGGGCGAGGGTGTCCGGTACGCGGGACAAGGGGGTCTGGGTCTTCCCGTTCACCAGCTTTTTGCGCATGCTTTGAGTACCCGGGTAGCCGTCGGCAACGGTGGCCGGGTGACAATGCGACACTAGAGAGCTGTGAGTCGGCCATAACGAAACGAGGATCATCCCATGTTGCGAAACGGGTTGGAGCCGTGGCACCTGATCGTGGTGGCGATCGTCGTCATCGTGCTGTTCGGTTCCAAGAAGCTGCCTGAGGCCGCCCGCGGTCTCGGCAAGTCGATGCGCATCCTGAAGTCCGAGGCGAAGGCGATGAAGAGCGACGACGCGACGCCCGCCGGCGGCACGCCCAACGCCTCCACCACCCCGGCGCCCGAGGCGATCACCCCCAGCGACGTGGTGACGGCCAACGAGGCGCAGACGCAGGAGCCCGCGACCGGCTCGGTGAAGTAACGGCCCGGGGTGCGGGCGCACCCCAGGCCGTGACCGCCGGCGGCGGAGCGCGGCGCCGGCACCGGACGCGCCCCGCGCGCTCCGGCAGGTCCCCGCGCCCGTGACAGGCCCCCCGCTTCCGGGACCCGGCAGTCTTGGTACGTTCAGGACGTCCGGGTGCGGGAAGCGAAGCGAGGGGGCCTGTTGTGTCGTCGGGGGCGGGTACGAACACGGGGCACGGCAGCGGGGACGGGCCGGGGCACCCAGGCGGTTCGGGGCGCGCGGGTCGGACCGGGCACGCGACGGGCGACGGGGCCGTACCCCCGGAGTTCGTGGCCGGCTTCCCCGAGACGCTGGCCGAGATATCCCGCAGCTGCCGCACCCTCACCCGCGCCGAGCGGGAGAGCCGCCGCGTACTCGGCGAACACGCCGCCGACTCCGGGTTCGGGCTGCGTGAACTGACCGCCGTCCACCTCGCCGAGGCCCGGCGGGCCTGGCCACACCTGCCGGGCGTGGCCGCGGCGCGCGACGCGGGCGAGCTGCGCCAGGTCGGCGGCGCCGTGCTCGCCGCGCTGGAGACGGGGATCGCGGCCCTCGCCGAGGGGCACGCGCGGGCCCAGCGGCACGCGGTGCGCCGCGCCGAGGCGGCCCGCCGGACGTTCATCGACGACCTCCTCTACGGCCGCAGCGATCCCGGCCGGATCGCCGAGCAGGCCGAGGGCTTCGGGCTGCGGCTGGCCGACCGCCATGTCGTCGCCGTCGCCGCGCCGCCCGCCGACGAGCCGTACCACGAGACGCACCCGCTGCTGCACCGCGTCGAGCGCGAGCTCGCCGGGCGCTTCGGCGACCACGACCTGCTCGTCGCGTCGAAGGACGGCCGGCTGGTCTGCGTGGCCCCCACCGAGCAGCGGCCCGCCCTCGACGCCTTCGTCAAGCTCGCCGCCGCCGGGCGGGTGGCCGTCAGCCGCCCGCACAGCGGCGCCGCCGGAGTGGTCCGCTCCTACGAGGAGGCGCTCAGCGCGCTCGACCTCGCGGACCGGCTGGGCCTGACCGCGTCCGTGCTCAACTCCGCGGACCTGCTGGTCTTCCCCGTCCTCATGCGCGACCGCGCCGCGATGTCCGACCTGGTCCGCACCGTCCTCGGTCCGCTCGTCCACGCCCGCGGCGGCGCTCAGCCGCTCGTCGAGACCATCTCCGTGTACGCCGCCGCCGGTTACGTCAACGCGGAGGCTGCGCGCCGGCTCGACCTCAGCGTGCGCGCGCTGTCCTACCGGCTCGAACGCATCGCCTCTCTCACCGGCTTCGACCCGGACGACGCGCTCCAGCGCTACACCCTTGAGACCGCGGCCCTGGGCGCCCGCCTCCTCGACTGGCCCACCCGCACCCTCTGATCCCGCCCCTGACCCCCCGGGGTGCCCCCGTTCTGTCGGCCCAGGGACCCCCGGCCGGTGGTGGGTCGTGTGCCCCTTCGGTTCCCCGCCGTCGGGGTGCCGGCCCGTTCCCGGCTGCGGCTCGGTGGCCTGCTGGTCGCGCAGTTCCCCGCGCCCCCCTGCGGGGTGGCTGCCTCGTCCTTGTCTGACGGCCCGGTCGTGGCGGATGGGGGTACCTCCCAGGCGAAGCGCTGGGGGAGCGCAGTTCCCCGCGCCCCTGGGGGTGCTTGCTCGCCGTCCCACAGTGCCGCCGCATTGTGGCTGGTCGCGCAGTTCCCCGCGCCCCTGGGTATGTGCGGCTGCTCCGCAGCGCACAGGCGCCCGTACCGGGCAGGGGGAACGGACACCCGACAACGGCGAGCAACCCCCCACAGGGTCGCGTGGGGGTACCTCCCAGGCGAAGCTCTGGGGGAGAACGGAGCGAGCAACCACCCACGCACCGCAAGGTGAACGACCAACCGGAAGGGGCACGCACCCAGGGGCGCGGGGAACTGCGCGAGCAACCCACCACCGGGCCGTCAGACGGGGACGAGGCGGCCACCCCGCAGGGGGCGCGGGGAACTGCGCGAGCAACCCACCACCGGGCCGTCAGACGGGAACGAGCCGAAACCGTGGCGGCGGGGAGCCCGAAGGGGCGACCAGCCGTAGCGCACCGCAAGGTGGACGACGACCGTAAAGGGCACCCACCCAGCGGGGCCGGCTCAGCCCCGGCAGCCGTCCGCGTCAGCCCCGCCGCGGCCAGCGGCTTCGCACGCTTCCGCTTCCGCCTCCGCCTCCTCCGCCCGCGCGGAATCGCACTCCGTGCGCAACCCCGCACTGATCGCGCGCCCGATCCCGCGCAGAGCATCGAGCTGCTCGGGCGTGAGGACGTCGAAGAGATGCTCGCGCACCGCGGTGACATGCCCGGGCGCGGCAGCGGCGAGGGCGTCGAAGCCGGCCGGAGTCAGCTCGCAGACCCACCCGCGGCGGTCCGCGTCGGCGGGACGCCGTCGCACCCAGCCGTTCTTCTCCAGCGCGGAGACCGCATGCGAGAGACGGCTGCGCGAGGAGAGAGACGCGTCCGCCAGCTCACTCATCCGCAGGCACCGCCCCGGCGACTCCGAGAGCCGGACCAGAATCTCGTAGTAGGCCATGGGCATGCCGGAGTCCCGGCGCAACTGACGATCGACATACGCGGAGAACTCCACGCTCGACGTCATGTAGGCCCGCCAGACCTCCTGCTCCTCTTCGGTCAGCCAGCGCACGTCGTCCATACGATCCAGCATACGTGTGGTTGAACTTTCAACACCAGAGCAGTATGGTCAGTGAAAGCTCAATGATCTCGCATACATCCCAGTTCCGTTTCGAGGAGCCTTCCCCATGAGCACGCAGACCGAAGTGATCGACGGCTACGTCGCCGGCACCTGGAAGATCGACACTGTGCACTCGGACGTGTCGTTCTACGTCCGCCACCTCGGTGTCTCGAAGGTCCGCGGTCACTTCGCGGCCTTCGAGGGCACCATCGTCACCGCCGAGAACCCGCTGGAGTCCACGGTCGAGGCCGTGATCAGGACGGACTCGGTGAGCACCAACAACGAGGGCCGCGACGCCCACGTGCGCGGCGAGGACTTCCTCCACGTCGAGCAGTTCCCCGAGCTGACGTTCACCACCACCGGTATCCGGGCCAAGTCCTCCGAGGTCTTCGAGGTCGACGGCAACCTGTCGCTGCGCGGTGTGACCAAGCCCGTCACCCTCGCCCTGGAGCTCAACGGCTTCGGCGCCGGCTTCGACGGCAACGCGGTCGCCGGTTTCTCCGCGGCCACCGAGATCAGCCGTGGCGACTTCGGGGTGACCGGCGGCGCCGCCGGTGCCGCGGTCGGCGACAAGATCCGGATCGCCCTGGAGATCGAGGCCGCGAAGGTCGAGGCCTGAGGCACCCCTGATCCGGCCGGGCGTTGCTGATCGTTCCGGGCAACAGCCGCTGAACCGGGCCCACTTCACCACCGGGCCCGCCGCCGGACCACCCTCGATCCACCCTTGATCCACCCCGATTCACCCTCGTTCCACCCAGGTTCCACCTTCTGACGACGGCCGTTGTGGGCGCTTGATCCGGCGCCTACGACGGCCGTCGCGTTTCGGTTGCAGGTGGACCAGGACATCTGAAGGCCGCCAAGTCTGCCGGGATGCGGAAATGCCGTACCCGCCCGCGCGCTGCCACGATCTGTCCGGCAGGACGGAACGGCAGAGGGGGGAGGCGCACCCGGCATGGGGGAGTTCGTCGATGTGTGCCTCGGCTTTCCGACCGTCCTGTTCGGGGGGGCGCTGGTGGTCGTGGTCGGCTTCTGGGGCCTGGTGCTGGTCGGCGCTGCCGACTCGCACGGCCCGGGCCACCACGGCGCCGACGGCGGCCACTCCATGGGACACGGGGGGTCCCATGGAGCGGCCCCGGCCGGTGGCGACGGGCTCGCGGGCCACGGCCACGCGGGCGGCGGCGCCCACGACGGCGGCTCCCACGACGGCGGCGACCGCTCCGCCGACTCCGGCCTGCTGGCCGCCGCCGGGCTCGAGGGCGTACCCGTCACCGTGGTGTTCTCGCTGCTCATCGCGCTCGGCTGGTTCCTGAGCCTGGCCGGCTCGGCCGCCCTGAACGGCGCCGGGCTGCACGGGCCCGGCCGCGCCGTCGCCGACGCCGCCCTGATCGCCGCCGCGCTGGTCGGCGCCTGGCTGCTCACCTGGGTCCTGGTACGGCCGCTGCGCCGCCTGTTCCCGTACGAACTGCCGCCCTCCCGCGCGGACTTCGTGGGCCGGATCTGCGTGGTCCGCACCGGCACCGTCACCAGCCGGTTCGGCCAGGCCGAGGTGACCGCGCCCGACGGCTCCACCGCGATCGTCCAGGTCAGGCGGCCGGAAGAGGATACCGGCGGCCCCCTCGCGGCCGGCAGCAGCGCGCTGCTCTACGACTACGACCCGCAGGGCGAGTTCTTCTGGGCCGCACCCTACGAGGACCCGGCCGCCGGACCGCCGCCGCCGGGTGCCCGGTCCCTGACCTGACTCGACCTGTCCCGTCCGGTCCTGACCGCGGCGCGCCACGTCCCGCCGCACATCTGACACTCACTCATATCCGCTTCACCGCATCGAGGTTGGTCCGTCATGGATGCCACCGTCATCGGGATCGGCGTGCTCGTCGCCGTCCTCCTGCTCATCGCCCTGGGCGTGGTCGTCACCGTCACGAAGCTGTTCAGGAAGGTCTCCCAGGGCCATGCGCTGATCGTCTCCAAGTCCAAGCACGTGGACGTGACCTTCACCGGCACCGTCGTGCTCCCGGTGCTGCACAGCGCCGAGTTGATGGACATCTCGGTGAAGACCATCGAGATCCAGCGCACCGGCCGCGAGGGCCTGATCTGCCAGGACAACATCCGCGCCGACATCCATCTGACGTTCTTCGTCCGGGTCAACAAGACCAAGGAGGACGTGATCAAGGTGGCGCAGGCGATCGGCACCGAACGCGCCAGCCACCAGGACACGTTGCAGAAGCTCTTCGCCGCGAAGTTCTCCGAGGCGCTGAAGACGGTCGGCAAGCAACTCGACTTCGTCGACCTCTACACCCACCGCGAGCACTTCCGCGACCAGATCATCCAGGTGATCGGCACCGACCTCAACGGCTACCACCTCGAGGACTGCGCGATCGACTTCCTGGAGCAGACCCCGCTCACCCAGCTCGACCCGGCCAACATCCTGGACGCGCAGGGCATCCGGAAGATCACCGAGCTGACCGCGATCGAGCACGTGCGCACCAACGAGTTCCAGCGCACCGAGCAGAAGGAGATCACCCGGCAGAACGTCGAGGCCCGGGAGACCATCCTGGAGCTGGAACGCCGCCAGTCCGAGGCCGAGATCAAGCAGCGCCGCGAGGTCGACACACTGCGGGCCAAGGAGGAGGCGGTCACCGCCAAGGTCCAGGAGGAGGAACGCCTCAGCGCCCAGGGCGCGTTCCTGCGCACCGAGGAGCAACTCGGGGTGCAGCGGGAGAACCAGGCCCGTGAGGTCGCCGTCGCGCAGAAGAACCGCGAGCGGGTCATCGCGGTGGAGAACGAGCGGATCGAGAAGGACCGGGTGCTGGAGGTCATCGCCCGCGAGCGCGAGACCGAACTGGCCAGGATCTCCAAGGAGAAGGAGGTCGAGGGCGAGCGCCGGGACGTCGCCGACGTGGTGCGCGAGCGGATCGCGGTGGACCGTACGGTCGCCGAGCAGGAGGAGTCGATCAAGCAGCTCCGTATGGTGCAGGAGGCCGAGCGGGAGCGGCAGGCGCTGATCATCACCGCGGAGGCGCAGGCGCAGGAGCGGCTGGTCAAGGACATCAAGGCCGCCGAGGCCGCCGAGCAGGCCGCCCAGCACAAGGCCCGCGAGTCGCTGACGCTGGCCGAAGCCCGCAAGCGCGCCGCGGACCTGGACGCGGACGCCAAGGTGCGGCTGGCCGAAGGGCTGCGCGCGGAGGCGGCGGCCCAGGGGCTGGCCGAGGTCGAGGTGCGCGAGCGCAGCGCGGCCGCGATCGCCAAGGTCGGCGCGGCCGAGGCCGAGGCGACCACCGCCCGGCTCAAGGCCGAGGCCGAGGGCGCCCGCGCCAAGTCCCTTGCCCAGGCGGAGGGTACGGCCGCGCAGGCGACCGCGGACGCCGCGATGATCGGCGAGCGGCTGAAGGCGGAGGCGGCCGGGCTGACCGAGAAGGCCGCGGCGATGGCGGCCCTCGACGACGCCTCGCGCGGACACGAGGAGTACCGGCTGCGGCTGGCCGCGGAGAAGGACGTCCGGCTGGCCGGGCTCGACACGCAGCGGCAGATCGCCGAGGCGCAGGCGACCGTCCTGGCCACCGGGCTGGAGAAGGCGGACATCAGCATCGTCGGCGGTGACGACGTCTTCTTCGACCGGCTGCTCGGCGCGGTCAGCGCGGCCCGCTCGGTGGACTCGTTCGTCGCCAACTCCCAGACGGTCCAGGCGGTGGCGGCGCCCTGGCTGGACGGGTCGGAGCGGTTCACGCAGGACGCCACCCGGGTGCTGTCCTCGCTCGGCGGGGGGATGGGCGGCATGAGCGTGGCCGGCCTGCTGAACCGGCTGATCGCGGGCGGCGGCCCGCAGGCCGGCGGGTTGCAGCAACTGCTGGACCAGGCACGGGCGATGGGGATCGCCGACACCTCCCTGGCGGGCGTCGCGGGCGCAGGCGCCTCCGGTTCGGGCACGTCCGGGTCCGACGCCGCCGGCACCGCGGTACCCGTTGCCGCCGGTGCCGCGGTGAACGGCACCTCGGGCGCGGCCGGCGGCGCACAGGCGAACGGACTGGCGAAGAAGTGAGCGAGCAGGTCTCCATGGCGGACGCCGGCCCCGGACCGGAAACGGCCGGGCCGGCCGGCGACGCCTACCAGGTGCTGCGCACCCGGTTGTCCGGCACGGCAAGGGAGTTGGCCCGCCGGGCCGAGGCGCTCAACGCGGCCCGGCAGGAGGTCTTCGGCTCCACGGAGCTGCGGCTGGCGGGCGCCGAGCGGTTGCGCACCGCCCGCCCGGCGCTGCCCGCCGACATCGCCCCGGTCGGGCCCTACCTGCTGTTCGCCGCGAACCCGGCCGAAGTCGAGGACGTCGCCGACGTGTTCCGGGTGCGCCGCGCGGACGACCTGGACGGCGACGGGACGGGCGCCGGTGCGGCCGGCGCCGCTACGGCCGCGTCCACCGCGCCGGACACCGGCCCGGCCGGGCTGCTGGACGACCCCGGCTTCGTCCGCGACTTCCACGAGCTGTACCGGTATTACCGGCAGACCCGGGTGGTGCGGGTGCGGGTCTGGGAGGGCCGGGTGCTGGCGGTCTTCCGCACCGGCGCCGGCGCCGACGACGTGAAGGCGCTGGGCTGGCGGATCGGCCGCGACGGCCGCTGCGCCTACGAGGGCACGGCCCGCGAGGAGCCTGCCGAGCCGCCGGAGACGGTGCGCTGGAGCGCGGTCGGCAGGGAGGCGTACGTCCCCGGCCGCCGCCCGCACATCGCGCTCGCCGCGCCCGACGGCGGCACCCTCACCCTCGACACCACCGGCGGCGCCCTCGCCCTGCGCACCGGCGGCGCCGTCCACGAGGAGCCCGTCGACGACGCCCTCCAGTCGCTGGCCGACGCCGACGTCGCGCTCGCCGGCGCCGGACCGCTGGTGCTGCTGCGGGTGCGCCCGTACCGGGAGTCCGCCGACCGGCACTTCGCGGTCAACACCCGCACCGAGCAGATCGAGCGGATCGACGCGCTCGGCCAGGTCTGCCTGCGGCTGCCCGACGACCAGGGCGTGGTCTTCCCCGGCGGCTACGTCCTGGCCACCGGCGGCACCCGTACCTTCGACCTGGCCGACCTCGCCGGCCGGGCCGAACCCGCCGGCGATCCCGGAGCGCCGCCGGCCGGCGAAGTGGCCCCCGCCCGGCTGGAGTTCGAGCGCGCGGTGCGCTCGGCCAACGGCGAGGACGTGCTGTACGTCTTCCACGCCCCCGCCGACGGCCACCGGCTGCTGCTGCCGTACAACCTCATCCGCAAGGAGGCCGCCGCCCCGCTGCACGTCCAGGGCAGCGCGCTGTACGAGGACGGCACCCTGATCACGCTGCGGCCCGCCGAGGGCGGCGAGCCCGGCCGGGTGCACACCCTCCAGCGCTGGCACACCCCCTTCCTGTCCGACACCTACGCCGCCGCCCGCCCGGTCGGTGACGGCCCGCTGGCCCGGATCGGCAACCCCGACCTGGTCCGGGCGGTCTCCGACGCGCTGTCGGTGGCCCGCGCCGCCCTGGAGCCCGAGCCCGCCGCGGCCGTCTACGAGGCGCTGACCGCCGCCGCCGAGCGCGTCCTGGACCGCCACCACTGGCTCGCCGACCCGGCCGCGCAGGACCTGGCCGGACCGCTGACCGAGGTGCGCGACACCGCCCGCCAGGTGCTCGCCGAGTACGCCCGGGTACGGGAGTCGGCCGCGCGGGCCGCCGCGGCGGCCGACGAGGCGGAGGCGCGGATCACCGCGCTCGGCCGCCGGGTACGTGGCGAGGCCGCCGCGTCCGCGGACGAGTGGGTCGCCCGCCTCACCGAACTACGCGGCGCACAGGGCAGGTTGGCCACGTTGCGGGAGATGCGGCAGGCCGACCCGGCCCGGCTGGACGCCCTGGACGCGCTACTGGCCAGGGAACTGGCCGAGGCCGCGGCCCGCGCCGCCGCGCACTTCGCCGACGAGGCCGCCTTCGACGGCTACCGGCAGCGGGTCGCCGACGTGGCCGCGCGGGTCCCGCAGGCCGCCACCGCCGCCGACACCGCGCCGCTGGCCGCGGCCCTCGACGAGCAGGCGGCGGGCCTGGCCACCGTCACCGAGACCGCGGGCACCCTGGAGATCACCGACGCGACCGTACGCACCCGCATCCTGGCCACCGCCGCCGACGTGCTCGGTGCGGTCAACCACGCCAGGGCCGTACTCGGCTCCCGCAGAAGGGAGTTGCTCGCCGCCGAGACCGGCGCGGAGTTCGCCGCGCAGAGCGCGCTGCTCGCGCAGAGCATCGGCGCCGCCCTCGACGCGGCCGGCACCCCTGAGGCGTGCGAGGAGCAACTCGGCCGTCTGCTGGTGCAGATCGAGAACCTCGCCACCCGGTTCGCCGCCGACGAGGAACGGCTCGCGGCGCTCGACGCCCGCCGCGAGGAGGTGCGGGAGACCTTCGCCGCCCGCAAGCAGGCGCTCGCCGACGAACGTGCCCAGCGCGCCCAGCGGTTGACCGCCAGCGCCGCCCGGCTGCTGGACGGCATCCGGCGCCGCGCGGCCACCCTCGGCTCCGCCGACGCGATCCACACCTACTTCGCCTCCGACCCGCTCGCCGCCGAACACCGCAGGATCGCCGAGGAGTTGCGCACAATCGGCGACCCCGCGCGGGCCGCGGAACTCGGCTCCGCGCTCGCCGCCGCCCGCCAGGCCGCCACCGGCGCCCTGCGCGACCGCCTCGACCTGTACGAGGACGGCGGCGCCGCGATCCGGCTGGGTCGGCACCGCTTCGCGGTCAACACCCAGCCCCTCGACCTCGCGCTCGTCCCGCACGCCGACGGCCTCGCCTTCACCCTCACCGGCACCGACTACCTCGCCCCGGTGGACGACCCCGCCTTCGCGGCCACCCACGCCTTCTGGTCCCGGCCGCTGGTCTCGGAATCCCCGCGGCTGTCCCGGGCGGAGTTCCTCGCCGGCGGGCTGCTGCTGGACCAGCTCGCCTCGGGCGCCCCGGCCACCGGCGACGTGCCCGCGAGGGTACGGGCGGCCGTCGCCGAGCGCGCCTCGGAAGGGTACGAGCGGGGGGTGCACGACCACGACGCGGTGCTGCTCCTCACGGCGCTCGCCGAACGCGCCGAGCACGCCGGGCTGTTGCGGTACTCCGCCGGCACCCGGGCGGGCGCCCTGCTCTTCTGGACCTACGGCAGCCGGCCCGCCGAACGTGCCGCGTGGACGGCGCGGGCCCGGTCGCTCAGCCGGGCGCGGACCACGTTCGGCGGGGCGGGCGCCGGGCGGGCGCTGGACGCTCTTGCCACCGAACTCGGCTCTGCCGCACGGGATTTCCTGCTCGCCGCCGACCTGCCGGAACCGGTCCGCCCGGCCCCGGACTCTGCGACCGACGCCTTGCTGCTGGGGGAGTACCTGGTCGCCGAACTCGCCGCCGAGCAGGCCGGTTTCGCGGTCGGCCCCGGTGCCCGGACGGTCGTGGCCCGGCTGACCGACGCGCTGGGCGGCCCGGACGCGGTGCCGTACAAGGAGTTCAGCGCCGATCTCGACGCGCTGGGTGGGGAGTTGGACGCCGGGCTGGGCGCGCGCTGGCAGCTCGCCCGGGCCTGGCTCGGCCCGTTCGCCGGGGAGGCCGACGGTGCGGACGGAACCGAAGGCCCGGGCGCCGGCGACCTGGTGGAGGCCGCGGCCGGACTGGTCTGCGGCGCCGGGGCCGTACGGTACGAAGTGGACGCCGACGTCGAGGTGACGGTGCGCGGGCTGCTCGCGGCGCACCCCAGGGCGGTGGACGGCGCCATGACGCTGCGGGTGGACGAACTCCTCACCCGGGTAAGGCGGTTCACCGCCGAGGAGGTGCCGGCGTACCGCGCGTACCAGCGGCACCGTACGGCCGTGGTCGCCGCCGAGCGGGACCGGCTCGCGCTGGACGGCTACCGGGCCCGCCCTCCGGCCGGCTTCGTCCGCAACCGGCTGCTGGACGAGGTGTACCTGCCGCTGGTCGGCGACAGCCTCGACAAGCAGTTCGGCCCGGCCGGCGGCCTGCTGATGCTCATGTCCCCACCCGGATACGGCAAGACCTCGCTGGTGGAGTACGTGGCGAGCAGCCTCGGCCTGGCACTGGTCGGTGTCTCCGGGCCCGCCCTCGGCAGCGGCACCACCTCGCTCGACCCCGAACGCGCCCCCGACGCCGCCGCCCGGCGCGAGCTGGAGAAGGTGCGGCTCGCCCTGGAGATGGGCTCCAACGTGCTGCTCTACCTCGACGACATCCAGCACGCCTCGGCGGAGTTCCTGCAGAAGTTCATCCCGCTGTGCGACGCGCAGCGGCGGATCGAAGGCCCGGCAGGCGCGTACGACCTGCGCGGCAAGCGGTTCGCGGTGTGCATGGCGGGCAACCCGTACACCGAGTCCGGCGCGCTCTTCCGGGTGCCCGACATGCTCGCCAACCGCGCCGACGTGTGGAACCTCGGGGATGTGCTGACCGGGCGGGAGGACCTGTTCGCCTTCAGCTACGTGGAGAACGCGCTCACCGCGAACCCGGTGCTCGCCCCGCTGGCCGGGCGCGACCGGGCCGACCTCGATCTGCTGGTACGGCTCGCCGCCGACGACCCGACCGCCCGCGCGGCGGACCTGGCGCACCCCTACTCCGATGCCGAGCGGGCGGAGATCCTCGCGGTGCTGCGGCACTTGCTGTGGGCTCGGGACGTCCTGCTCACCGTCAACGCGGCGTACATCGACTCCGCGGGACGGGACGACTCCTCCCGCACCGAGCCGCCGTTCCTCCTGCAGGGGTCCTACCGGAACATGAACCGGCTCGCCGGGAGGATCACCGCGACCATGAACTCCGCGGAGCTCGACGCCGCCGTCACCGACCACTACCGGGCCGAGGCCCAGACCCTCGCGCAGGGCGCCGAAGCGGCCCTCCTCAAACTGTCAGCCCTCCGAGGCACCCTCACCCCCACCCAATCCGCCCGCTGGACCCACCTCAAATCCCCCTACCCCTCCCCCTGAATGCCCCTGCGGGGTGGCCGCCTCGTTCCCGTCTGACGGCCCGGTGGTGGGTTGCTCGCGCAGTTCCCCGCGCCCCTGTGGGGGGGTTGCTCGCCGTTGTCGGGTGTCCGTTCCCCCTGTCCGGTACGGGTGCCTGTGCACCGCGGAGCAGCCGCACATACCCAGGGGCGCGGGGAACTGCGCTCCCCCAGAGCTTCGCCTGGGAGGTACCCCCATCCGCCACGACCGGGCCGTCAGACAAGGACGAGGCAGCCACTCCGCAGGGGGGGCGCGGGGAACTGCGCGACCAGCAGGCCACCGAGCCGCAGCCGGGAACGGGCCGGCACCCCGACGGCGGGGAACCGAAGGGGCACGCGACCCACCACCGGCCGGGGGTCCCTGGGCCGACAGAACGGGGGCACCCCGGGGGGTCAGGGGCAGCCACCCCACAGGGGCACCTCAGCCACGACGGCGCTGGAGCCGCGGACCCAGGGGAACCGTCGGCGTGGGGAGCCGGACACCGAGGCGACGGACCGCGAGCATGAGGAGCCACGCCACGACCCCGCCCAGTACGAACCCTGCCAGGACGTCATGGGGGTAGTGGACGCCGATCCACACCCGGGACGCCCCGAGAAGAAGGGCGAACGGGACCGCGATCCGCCCGAGTCGACGGTCGGCGAGAAGAAGGGCCACCGCCGAAGCCGCCGCGATCGCCGAATGATTGCTGGGGAAGGACCAGTCCCCGAGAGCAGGGCACGCCTCGACCGTGGGAGCGACGTGCAGCGTCTGACAAGGCCGTTGCTCGGTGAAGATCGACTTGACGACGTCGTTCGCGAGGAAGGCGAGGACCACGACCACCGGCACCGCCAGCACCGCGGCCATCCGCGCCCGGTCACCCCCACCCCGCGCCCGCCACCACGCCCAGAGCATGAGGACCGCGAAGACGCCCACCCCGTAATCGCTGAAGAGCCGCACCACGCTGTCGAGCGGACCGGGCGTGTGCTGCGAGAGACGCACGACCCAGCGGTAGAGGCCCGCGTCGAACTCGGCGTTCATGACCCCTCCGGCGGGACGACGGCGTGGCGCCCGCGCGCCTGCTCACGCCGCCCGCGCCGCCATTCCACCGCGAGCGGCACCAGCGACACGACGACCACGACCGCGACGATCGGCAGCAGATAGTGATCGACGTTCGGTACGGACGAGCCGAGCCCGTAGCCGGCCAGCACGAGCCCGACCGTCCAGACCGCGCCGCCGACCGCCTGCCACAGCGTGAAGGTGCGGACGGGCACCCCCAGCGCCCCGGCCAGCGGGTTGAGCACGGTGCGCACCACCGGGACGAAACGGGCCAGCACCACGGCCCTGGCGTGGCCGTACCGGGCGAGCAGGTCGGTCGCGCGCGAAGCACCCTCGTGCAGCCGCCGGCCCCGGGACCTGGCCAGCAGCGCGGGACCGGCTCTGCGGCCGAGCACGTAACCCGTTTGGGCGCCCAGCAGCGCACCGGCGAGCGCGGCGATCAGCACCTGCCAGAGCGTGAGGTGCACCGCGCCCGAGGCGCCCGGCGCGCACAGCAGCCCCGCGGTGAAGAGCAGGGAGTCGCCGGGCAGGAAGAAGCCGACCAGCAGGCCGGTTTCGGCGAAGAGCACGACCGCGATGCCGAGGGCGCCGAAAGAGGCGAGCACGGAGTTGGCGCTGAGCGGGTTCAAGGCGAGGTGCGCGGCCGGTTCGGCCGCGGCATGGGCGACGAGTACGGGCACGGGCAGAGGCATGGCGGTGGAGCCCTCCCATAATGGTTCAGGGGACGCTCGCGGCGACCCCGACCGACTACAGTGATGTAGACGGTCTACAGCACTGTAGACGAATGAGGCGGAAGGGGCGATCGAGCCATGCCGGAGCCGAGCGCGGGCCGCCGCCCGTCGGGCGAGCTGGAGGCGAGCGTCCTGGCCGCGCTGTGGGCGGCCGGCGGCCGCCCGCTCACCCCCGCTGACGTGCAGCGCGAACTCGGCACCGCCCTGGCGCGCACCACCGTCACCACGATCCTGGCCCGGCTGTACGAGAAGGGCTCCGTCAGCCGTGCCCGCTCCGGCCGCGGCTACGCCTACCTGCCGGTCCAGGACTCCCCGGGGCTCGCCGCCCGCCGGATGCGCAGCGAGCTGGACAAGTCCGCGAGCGACGACCGCGGCACCGTACTGGCCCGGTTCGTCTCCGGGCTCGGGCCCGACGACGAGAAGGTGCTGCGCGAGCTGCTGGCGCAGGCCGGCGAGGCGCCGACCGCGGCCGGGGACGGCCACGGAAACGGAACCGGTCGCGAAAGCGTCCCCCGAAACGGCTACCACGCGGGGGATCACACGGGGGACGAGGAGGTCCGGTGAACTTCTCCGTCTGGCTGCCGCTGCTGCTGCCGCTGCTCGCCGCGCCCGCCGCCCGCCGGCTCGCCGACGCGCTGCCGCCGCGCACCGCCGCGTGGCTGCTGGCCGTGTCCGCGGCGCTGCTCGCGATGTGCAGCACCGCCGCGCTCGGGCTGCTCGCCGGGGCGGGCGCGCTGCGGCTGCCGCCGGTGGCCGCGCTCGGCCACCTCGTGCTGCCCGTGGTCGGCGACCAGGTCACCGTGCCGGCCGCCTGCGTGGCCGCCGGGCTGCTCGCCGTCGTCGCGGTGGCGCTCGTCCGGGCGGTACGGCGCCACGTCCTGCTCGCGGACCGGGCCCGGCGCAGCGCGGACGACTCCGGTACGGCCGCGGGCGACCTCACGGTGCTCAGCGACCCGCGGCCCGATGCGTACGCCCTTCCCGGGCGGTTCGGGCAGCCCGGGCGGATCGTCGTCACCTCGGGGATGCTGCGGGCGCTCGACCCGGCCGAGCGGGAGGCGCTCCTCGCCCACGAGCGGGCCCACCTCGCCGGGCGGCACCACCTCTTCCTCGCGGTTCTCGCGCTCGCCTGTGCCTGCCATCCCGCGCTTCGGCTGTTGCGGGTGCCGCTGTCCTACGCGCTGGAGCGGGCCGCGGACGAGGCCGCCGCCGAGGCCGTCGGGGACCGTCGGGTCGCCGCTCTCGCGATCGGGCACGCGGCCCTTGCCGGGCGGGCCGTGCCGCGGCCGTACGCCGCCCTCTCCGCCACCACCGGGCCCGTGCCCCGGCGGGTCTCCGCGCTCCTCTCCCCCCGGGCCGCCCGTGCGCCCCGCGCGGTCGCCGCACTCCTCGCCGGCGCCCTCGCGCTCTCCGCCGGCTGCGCGCTCCACGCCGCCTACGAACTCCACGGCAACATCGAGGTGGCCCAGGGCGAGCCCCGCTGACCTCCTGCGGAGGAACCCGGGCGATTCCCTCCGGGGGCGCCCCCGGCCCGCCGAGCGCCAGGGGCGCTGATCCCGGTTTCGGCCAGGCGCACCCGGCGCGCCTGCGGCCACGCGCTGTCACGGCCGCGGCAAGGCCCGTGGCCGCGGGCCCGAGGCGGCGTCACCCCGCGGACCCTCGGGGGCATGACGTCGTTCACGTCACGGTGACGACGGTGGCGCCGGGGCCTTCGTCCGGCGCATGTCACCGATGGTCTGCCATAACCGCTGCGCCCGTTCCTGGTGCCGGCGTGCGAGGTCGTGGGCACCGGCGGCGGCGTCCAGGTCGCCGATCAGTTGCCAGCACGCGGCTTCGTCGTGGCGGTCGCCGTGCCGGTGGAAGAGTTCGGCCGCGCGTTCCAGCGCCGGGCCCGCCCGGTCCCGGTCGTGCCGGCCGGCGTACACGCGGCCGACTTCCAGCAGCGTGTACGCGGCGCATCGCTCGTCGGCCATGCCCTCGAAGGTGGCCAGCGCCTGCCGCAGGCAGCGCAGTGCCTCGTCCGGATCGCCACGCCGGTCGTGCAGCCGGCTGAACCGCCGCAGCACGACCGCGACCCGATGCCCGTCGTCGAGCGCCCTGGCCAGGCGCAGGGCCCGGCCGAACCAGGACTCGGCCTCGTCGAGCTCACCGTGCATGAGCCGCATCACGGCCATCGAACCGGACAGCTGCGCTTCGAGGTGCCGGTCGCCCTCACTGACCGCGATGGCCAGCGCGTGCTCGACCCGGTCGGCGCCTTCGCCGTAACGGCCCCGCACCCGGCTGATCGTGCTCAGCATGGCCAGCGACAGTGCCTCGCCGCGCCTGTCGCCGCCGTCCTTGCACAGCCTGACGGAGGACTCCAGGGCATCGGTCGCCTTGTCGAAGTCGTCCTGATAGATCTGCAGTTGGCCAAGACCGCGCAGCAGCACCGATGCGCCGCGTGCGTTGCCGGCGGTCTCGGCCGCGGCCAGGGCGAGCCGGTGCCCGTGCTCCCAGTCCTGGTACAGGCACCGGTGGTCGTAGTAGGTCACCGTGCCGGCCGTCAGTTCCCAGGCCAGCTCGTCCAGTTTCCAGTCCACGGCCAGTTTCACCGCGCCGAGCAGGGTGGCGCGTTCGGCGTCGAACCAGCCGACCGGGTCGGCCGTCAACCGGGCCACGACCGCGTCGGGCAGCGACCGGCGCGGCGCGGAACCGGGCTCGCCGACCAGCAGCCCGGCCGGCAGCCGGGCGGTGCCGCGCCCGGCCAGGTCGAGCCAGGTGGACAGCACCCGGACCATCGCGTCGCGCTTGTCCGCCGCCGGTAACCGGGTGGCCGCCTCCACGGCACAGGTCCTGATCAGGTCGTGCAACCGGTAGCGCGGCTGGCCGAGGGCATCGGTGGTGGTGAGCCGCACCAGGCTGGCGTCGACGAGGGCGTCCAGCACCTCGTCGGCGTCCGGGCGGTCCAGCAGCGGGCCGACCACCCAGCCGGGCAGGGTCTGGGCGCCGAGCAGACCCAGCAGGCTCAGCGCGCGCACCGCGTCGGCGGGCAGCAGCCGCAAGCTCAGTTCGACGCTGGCCCGCACGCTGAGGTCCCCGATCCTCAGCTCGGCCAGCCGCCGGGACTCGTCCTCGATCCGTTCCCGGAGCACCCGCAGCGACCAGGCCGGTCGGCCGGTGAGCTTGGCACCGGCGATCCGGATCGCCAGCGGCAGGTTGCCGCAGCAGTCGAGTATCGCGTCGGCCTCCGCCGGTTCCCGCTCGATCCGCCGCCGCCCGACGATGCCGGTGAACAGCTCCCGGGCCTCCGCCGGGCTCAGCACGTCCAGGTCGACGTGCCGGGCGCCGGGAAGGTGCGTCAACAGGGTGCGACTGGTGATCAGCACGGCGCAGCCGACGGCCCCCGGCAGCAGCGGCAGCACCTGGTCGGCGTGCCCGGCGTCGTCCAGCACCACGAGCATCCGGTGGCCCGCCAGCAACGAGCGGAAGAGCGCGGCCCGTTCGGACACCCCGTTCGGGATCGCGCTGCCGGTGACCCCGAACGCGCGCAGCGCCTCCGCCAGCATCAGGGCCGGGTCCCGCGGCTCGTCCGATGTCCCGGCGAGGTCGAGGTAGAGCTGCCCGTCGGGAAAGGAGGCGCTCGCCAGCCGCGCGGCGTGCGTCGCCAGGCAGGACTTGCCGACACCGGGACCGCCCACGACGACGGCCACCGGGGACCGGTCCGGCGCCGACCCGCCGAGTAACCGGGCCACCTCTGCCAGCGCGTCGGCCCGTCCCACGAAGTCGGGTAAGTCGAGCGGCAGTTGGCGCACCGGCATCGCCATGACCGGTCCGGTGGCCGCGGCGCCGGGCTCTTCCGGCCGGGCGTCCGGGGGACCGCTCGCCGGGACAGCGGCCGCCAGGGCGGGATCGGCGACGAGGATGCGCCGGTGCAGCGCCTGGAGCGGCGGGGAGGGGTCGACGCCGAGTTCGTCCGCGAGTGTCCGGCGCAGCCGCTCGTACACCTCCAGCGCTTCGCCCTGCCGCCGGCACCGGTAGAGGGCGACCATCAGGTGTTCGGCGACCTGCTCGTCATAGGGGTGCTCGCGCAGCAGGGCGGCCAGCTCCTCGATGACCTCACGATGGCGCCCCAGGTCGAGTTCGACACCCAGACACCGTTTGTGCGTGGCCGCACGCTTCTCGTTCAGGCGGGCCGCATCCGACTGCAGGACCCGGCTCGCGATGCCGGTCAGGGCGTTGCCGCGCCAGCAGGCCAGCGCGCGCCGCAGCCCGGCAGCCGTCTCGGACGGAGCGCTGTACCGCGGGGCGAGGTTCCGCTCGTGGTCGAACTCCAGGAGGTCGAGCTGGTCCGGGTCCAGGTGGATCTGGTAGCCGCCGCGCCGCGTGCTGATCAGGGAGCGGGACGCGCCGCACGCGGCAAGGTTGCGGCGCAGCCCGGACAGAGCGTCCTGGACCTGGCGGACCGCGGTGGCGGGTACCTTCCCGTCCCACATCACGGCAACGAGCCGCTCCATGACGACGAGGTCGTTCGCGTCGATCAGAAGCGCGGCCAGCATCTTGGCCTGCCGCGGTCCGTCGAGTCGGACCTCGCGCCCCGTGATCTGGGCGTGTAACGGACCCAGCACGCCGAATCTCATGTCCCCCCCGGCACTTCACGATCAGCGCCGAACCCCCGTCCGACCTGGCACTAGGACGAATCTAGGACGGCCGGCGGACACGTGTCCATACGGTCGCCGCAGAAGGGCCCGACACCACTGCGCCACCCCGGCGCGACCCTCGATGGCGAGGGCTGAGGAAGCGACCCGACCGCACCTGACCACCTGACCAGCAGGCCACGCCCCGGGTTCGTGCCGGTGGCGGACTGCTGCCATGCTCCAGGAGGAGCGATGAAGACGACGCAGAAGCGTTCCAAAGTCCTCGCCCTGACCGCCGCTGCCGTGCTGGCCGGATGCTCGCTGCCGGTGCTGGCGGCCGGGTCGGCAAGCGCCACCGACTGCCTGCGGTCGGTCGGCACGGTCTTGAACCTGGTCGCCGACAATCAGCACATCGGCGTGTTTTACCAGGGGTTCGACCAGTGCAACAAGACCGCCTACGCGGAGCTCCACTTCGACAGCTCGAAGGCGTCGAGCGATGTCACCTCGACCGACCCGTACACGGACAACTGGATTCAGATCGCCGACCGGGTGCCCAGCGGACCGCGGCTGAAGAACAGCGTCCTGCCCAGTGGGGACTTGTACTGGGACGCGGGCTCGGTACCGGTCGAGCAGCCCGATGAGGAGATCTTCGACGCCTCCACCAGCTTCTACTACTGGACCGGCAGCCACATCGCGTACTGCTACGCCGTGACGGGCTGGAAATACGCGGACGGCAGCCCCCAAGGTGCCCACGCGAACTGCCAGGACGTCTGACGGGCGATGTCCCGCCTGCCCGGCCGGTGAGCCCGGCCGGGCAGCCCGACGACCTCGTGGCCGCGGGCCGGCCGCCGGCCCGAACCCGTGGGCGGGCGGGGCGCGCCGGGCGGTGGGGCAGGATGGGGGGATGGAGTGGCTCGGTACGGGGGCAGCGGAGGTCGCGGCTTCGCAGCTCGCGGGCGCGGGGGAGCGGTGGGCGGCCCTCGCGGCGGAAGCGTACGCGCGGGTCCTACGGGAAGCGGCCGCGCGGGGGTGGCAGGACGCGGACCTGGTACGGATGGCCGGGCGGGAGCTGGGCGCCGACCACCACCGGCTGGCCGAGGCCCTCGCGGCGCGGCCCGGGCGGCAGCGGATCGCCGAGTTCGTCGCCGGAGAACGGCTGGACCGCTTCTCGGCGGCCCTCCTCGTCGTCGAACTGCTGCGCCTGTACGCCACTCTCCCCCCGATCACCGCCCTGACCGTCCCCCCGCCGCCCCACCCGGGGGACGGGCCCGGCGGCAAGGCCCTCGCCCGTATCCGCGCCCTGCTGGCGAAAGCGGAGTCCACCGGCTTCCCGGAGGAAGCCGAAGCGCTGTCGGCGAAGGCCCAGCACCTGATGGCCCGGCACAGCATCGACGCGGCCGCGCTGGCCGCCGCGCACGGCGGCGGCCCCGACGCACCCGCGGCCCGCAGGATCGGCGTGGACCGTCCCTACGAAGGCGCGAAAGCGCTCCTCCTGGACGCGGTGGCCGCCGCCAACCGCTGCGAGTCCGTCTGGTCCTCGGAATTCGGCTTCGCCACCGTCGTCGGGCACCCCGCGGACCTGGAAGCGGTCGAGGTGATGTTCACCTCGCTCCTGGTGCAGGCCGACCGCGCCCTGCACCGCGGCCGCTCCTCCCGCTCCCGCGACTTCCGCGAGTCCTTCCTGATCGCGTACGCCGCCCGGGTCCGCGAACGCCTCACCGCCGCCACCGACGCGGAGGTCGCCGAGGCCGCCCGCGAGGCCGGCCCCGCACTGCTGCCGGCCCTGGCCGCACGCGACCTCGCCGTACGCGACACCACGCGGCGCCTCTTCCCCCGGACCACCGCCACCCGGCTCAAGGGCCGCGACCTGGACGGCTGGCGGCACGGCCGTACGGCCGCCGACCGCGCCCGACTCCGCGACGGGTAGGGGCCGTCGGCCGGCGCGATCGCGGCTCAACTGTGGCCGGTGTCGATCACGCAGAAGCGGTTTCCCTCGGTGTCCGCGAGCACCACGAAGTCGGCGTCCTCGGGATAGTCGTGCCAGTCCACCCGCCGCGCGCCCAGCGCCAGCAGCCGCTCCACCTCCGCGGCCTGGTCGGCCGCGTCCCCCGCGTACAGGTCCAGGTGCACCCTGGGGTACTCCTGCACCGGGGTCTCGCTCAGCCCCAGCGACAGCTGCGGCCCACTCCCGGCGGCGGGCACCAGTACGACCCAGTCGTCCTCCGGCTCCTCCCGCGGCACGTAGTCCAGCGCCCGCATCCAGAACGCCGACGCCCGCGCCACGTCGCCGACGCCCATCACCACCGAACCGATTCTCAGCATGCCCCGCATTCTCCCCGGCCCCGGAACGCGCGGGCGGGCCCGGAACATGCGGGCGGCCCCGGAGCCGAGAGCTCCGGGGCCGCCCGTGGGTCGAGCCGGCCGCCTCACGCGGTGATCGGGCTGAGCACCATCGGCCTGACCTTCCCCTCGATCATCGCGCCGAGCCCGCGGACGGCGACCGTGTCGGGGTTGGGCGCCACGTTCACCGGCATGTTCGTGGCCTCGCGGAGCATCAGGTCGAGCCCGGGCATGTGCGCGCTGCCGCCGGCCAGCATGATCCCGCGGTCGGCCAGGTCGGAGACGAGGTCGGGGGCGCAGCGGCGCAGCACGTTCGTGATGGCGTCGAGCACCGCGTTGAGGGGGGTGCGCATCGCGCTGCGCACCACCTCGGTCTCGACCAGGACCGAGCGGGCCAGCCCGCTGGCCACGTCCCGCCCGTAGACCTCGGTGGTGGTGGTGCCGCCGGACTCGGCCGTGCCGAGCACCTTGTGCAGCGGCCGCACCGCCTGGCTCGGCAGCATCAGCGCGTGGTTGCTGCGCAGGTGGTCCACCACCGCCCGGTCGATCGCGTCGCCGCCGACCGGCACGGTCTCCGCGGCCACGATGGAGCCGAGCGAGAGCACCGCGACCTGGGTCGTCCCCGCCCCGCACACCACGATCATCGTGGCCTCGGGGTGCTCCACGGGCAGCCCGCAGCCGACCGCCGCGGAGATCAGCGTGTCCACCATCTCCACCCGGCGCGCGCCGAGCCCGTACATCGTCTCGGCGGCGGCGCGGCGGGCGATCGGGGCGCTGCCGTGCGGCATGCACACCGCCGCGCGCATCACGGGGGTGCCGCGCAGCCGCAGCCAGCGCCGGCCGAGCTTGTCGCCGAGGACGTGCCGCAGCATCCGCTGGGCCATCTCGATGTCGACGACCGCGCCGCCGGCCACCGGGCGGGCCACCCGGATGTGGTCGGGGGTGCGGCCGGACATCGTCTCCGCCTGCTTGCCGACGGCGATCAGCGCCCCGGTGCGGATGTCCACCGCGGCGACGCTCGGCTCGTCGACCACGAGGCCGCTACCGCGCAGGTGGACCCGGGTGCGGGCGGCGCCGATGTCCACCGCGATGGTGCAGCGCCGCAGTTGGTCGAGGCTGGGGGACAGCAGGTTGGGGTTCACAGCGCGCTCCCGTACGGCAGCTTGCGCGGGTGGTAGGTGGCCAGCGCCCAGATCACGAACGTGTCGATCGCGATCATGATGATCGCCCAGATCGGCTGGTAGGGCAGGAACATGAAGTTCGCGATCAGGTTCAGGCCGGCGATGAAGATGCCGATGAACCGTGCCCACACCAGGCCCCGCAGCAGGAAGTAGCCGACCAGCAGGGCGATGACGCCCAGGACCAGGTGAATCCAGCCCCACGCGGTCACGTCGAACTTGTAGACGTAGTCGCCGCGGGTGCGCACGTAGACGGAGTCCTTGGCGATGCCGACGATTCCTTCGAGGATCGCCAGCACGCCGTTGATCATCAGCATCAGCCCGGCGAAGACGGCGCCGCCGGCCGCCCAGGCGCTGCGCGAGTCGTCGCGGGGGTCGTGGCCGCCGGTGGAGCCTGGCGGGTTCGATCCGGGAGGCGGGGTGGCTGCGGTGGATTGGCTCATGGCGGGCTCCCGAGAATGCGTCGGCGTCCACGGCGGGCCCACCCGGCCGAGTATGCGGCTCAACCGCACGAACCGGGCGAAAACCTGCCCTCATGACAAGAGGATTTGCCGGATTGTCGGTCTTGGCGAGAGATGTTGCGCCGAACGGGCAGCGGCCGTACGGGCAAACGCCCCCGTACGGCGCAACGCGGCGCGGTACGGGGGCGCGAGGAAAATCGGCGCGGAGGCGGATACGGAGACGGGCGCCGGGACGGGTGCGAAGACGGGCGCCGGGACGGGCGCGGGGACGGGCGGGGAAATGATCCGCCGGGCTACTCCGCGTCCTCCAGGCGGAAGCCCACCTTCAGGCCGACCTGGTAGTGGTCGATCTCGCCGTCGACGATGTGCCCGCGCACCTGGGTGATCTCGAACCAGTCCAGACCGCGCAGGGTGCGCGAGGCGCGCCGGACGCCGTTGCGGACGGCGGCGTCGACGCCCTCGGTCGAGGTGCCGACGATCTCGGTGACGCGGTACGTGTGGTCAGCCATGACGATGTCCCTTTCGTGTGGGGGGAGCGGCCCCGCTCAGTGGTGGAACGCGGTGGCCACCGACTCGGGGCGGTTCAACGGGTGCGCCTGGCGGCGCAGTTCGGGCAGCAGCGAGGCCACGTCGTCCATCAGCAGGTGGGCCAGGTCCAAGGAGAAGCCGTTGCGGCACACCACCCGCAGCACTGCCAGGTCCTGCCGGTTCGCCGGGTAGGTGTACGCGGGCACCAGCCAGCCGCGTTCGCGCAGCCGCCGCGAGACGTCGAACACGTCGTACGCCGTCACCTCCGGCGTGGTGGTGACCGCGAACACCGGGAGCTGGTCGCCCCTGGTGATGAGCCGGAAGTCGTCCAGTTCCTCGAAGCGTTTCGCGAGGGAGGTGGCCACCTCCCGGCTGGACTGCTGCACCGCGCGGTAGCCGTCGTGGCCCAGCCGCAGGAAGGAGTAGTACTGCGCGACCACTTGGGCGCCCGGGCGGGAGAAGTTCAGCGCGAAGGTGGGCATGTCGCCGCCGAGGTAGTTCACCCGGAAGACCAGTTCCTCCGGCAGCGACTCGGTGTCACGCCACAGCGCCCAGCCGACGCCGGGGTAGACCAGCCCGTACTTGTGGCCGGAGGTGTTGATCGAGGCGACCCGCGGCAGCCGGAAGTCCCACTCCAGGTCCGGGTCGAGGAACGGCGCGATCATGCCGCCGGAGGCGCCGTCCACGTGGACCGGGATGTGGGTGCCGGTGCGCTGCTCGTAGTCGTCCAGGGCCGCGCAGATCTCGGCGACCGGCTCGTACGACCCGTCGAAGGTGGAGCCGAGGACGGCCACCACGCCGATGGTGTTCTCGTCGCACAGCGCCAGCGCGGCCTCGGCGTCCAGGTGCAGCCGGTCGCCGCTCATCGGCGCGAGCCGCGGTTCGACCTCCCAGAACGTGCAGAACTTCTCCCAGCACACCTGGACGTTGGCACCCATCACCAGGTTCGGCCGGGCGGTGGCCGGGTAACCCGGGGTGCGCTTGGACCAGCGGCGCTTGAGCGCCATCCCGGCGAGCATGCAGGCTTCGGAGGAACCGGTGGTCGAGCAGCCGACGACCGAGCCGGGGTCGGGGGCGTTCCACAGGTCGGCGAGCATCGACACGCAGCGCCGCTCCAGCTCGGCCGTGCGCGGGTACTCGTCCTTGTCGATCATGTTCTTGTCGACGCACTCGGCCATCAGCACGTTGGCCTGCGGCTCCATCCACGTGGTCACGAACGTGGCGAGGTTGAGCCGGGAGTTGCCGTCGAGCATCAGCTCGTCGTGCACGAGCTGGTACGCCGCGGAGGGGGTCATCGGACCGTCGGGCAGGCGGTGCTTGGGCGGGGCGGTCTGCATGGCGCCGATCGGATCGGCGGCGCCGAGGTAGAACGGATTGACGGAGACCTCGTGGGGGGAGCCCGAACCTTTGTGCAACGACATGCGGGGGACCTTCCCGGCAGCGGAGCGGTGACCGGTCGGGCCGTCCAGCCCGTACGGTCCTACCGCCGTACGCGCACGACGTTACGGGCTATCCGCGCGGCCCGCAGGCCCTACGACTCCCGTGGAAGCAGGGCTTCCTGGGTGAAGCGGTGCAGGGCGCGGGCGAACGCCTCGGCCTCGGCGGGCGGCCAGTGCGCGAGGTAGGCGTCGAACCGCTCGGCCAGACGGGCGCGCATCCGGGCGACGACGCGCTCGCCCTCGGCGGTCAGGACGAGCAGGCTGGCGCGGCGGTCGGAGGGGTCGGGTTCGCGCCGGAGCAGGCCCGCGCCCTGGAGCCGGTCGGCGTGCCGGCTGACCACGGAGCGGTCCAGACCGATGGCGTGGCCCAGGCGGGCGGCGCTGCGGGGGCCGCCCCTGGCGAGGCCGCTCAGCACGGGGTAGGTGGCCTCGTCCAGGGCCGGGCCCAGGCCCGCGGTGAGTTCGCCGTAGACCACGGCGCGCGATTCCCGGCGGACGATGTCCCCGAAGTCCTCGGCGATCTGCTCTCCGGCGGTGGATTCGGTCATCCCCTCAGCTTAGCCCGTGCATCCCGCACGTACCTCCTGCGGAGTGGCCGCCCCTGACCCCCCCGGGTGCCCCTCCCTACCCCGTCCCGGGACCCTCTCTCGCAGCGGGGTGCGGTGCTGTACGGCTCCCCGCCGTGGGGGTGCCCGCCTCGTCCCCGGCTTGCGCCCGGTGGTGGGCTTGTCGCGCAGTTCCCCGCGCCCCTGTTCGGGTTGCTCGTCGTTCCACAGTGCCGCTGCACCGTGGCTCGTCGCGCAGTTCCCCGCGCCCCTGTTGGGGTTGCTCGTCGCTGTTGGGTGCGGGGTTCCCACGTACCAGGGGTGGCCGGGCGCTGCGGAGGAGCCGCACATCATCAGATCAGGGGCGCGGGGAACTGCGCGACAAGCCAGAGCCGGCCGTCAGCCGAGGACGAGGCAGCCACCCCGCAGGGGGGCGCGGGGAACTGCGCTCCCCCAGCGCTTCGCCTGGGAGGTACCCCCATCCGCCACGAGCCGGACGGCAGACGAGTACGTACCCAAGGGGCGCCTCATCAGAACCCGAGGGTGCGGAGGGTGGCCGCGTTGGATTGGGTGACGCGCCACAGCATGTGCTGGCGTTCGTGGACGTCGGCGACAGCCGCTTCGTGGTTGAGGAGGAGGGCGGTCGCGCGGTCGGTGAGGTGTGCGGAGAGGTCGCGGTCGTGGACGGACACACCCCACTCGGGGCGTTCGATGTCCGCGAGGAAATACGCCATCTTGGGGTGGGAGATGAGGCTGATGACGGGGGTGCCGCAGCCGAACGGGACCATCCCGGCGTGCCCGCGCATGCCGATCACCAGCTTGGTGCGGGCATAGGTCGCGCGGATCTGGTCGTTGTCGAAGTCGTACATGGGTACGACGGGCATCGTGACGCCGTGCTCGCGCCGCAGGTCGTACGCGATCCGCTCGTCCTCGACCGTGTGGGCGACGCAGCGTACTTCGGCGTGGGCGCCCAATGTCCTTATGGAGGAGGCGAGTTCGGCGAGGAAGTGGCCGTAGTCGTGGCCGAACCGCAGCCCCGCGCGGTCGTACGCGGCGTTGAGCAGGATGGTCTCGTCACGTCGCTCGGGGTCGGTCCAGCCGGGGACCAGGTGGCGGGTGACGGTGGTGGGGCAGGGCTGGAAGCGCACCTTGTCGTGGAGTTCGGGCGGCAGCAGGCGGCGCACCTGCGCGATGGAGCCGTGGTTGCGCAGGCCGAAGAAGACCGCCCGCTCGGCGAGCCGGCGCAGCGCCGTGCGGAACCGGTCGTGCCGGTAGGACTGGCCGTCGAAGACGTTGAAGCCGACCGCGTAGACCGCGATGGGCACCTCGATCCGCCCCAGCAGGTCGTCGGGGACGTTCCACTGCCAGGCGCTGTTGCCGTTGGGCATGGTGTCGGGCAGGAACAGCCCGCCGCCGCCGATCACCAGCCCGCGCCGGGAGTTGACCCGTTCCAGCGCGGCCTCGTCGAAGAGACGGTGGGCGTGGACGGAGTGCCAGCGGCGCGGGCCCGCGTCGGGGCCGAACGCGAGTCGTACGGCCTCGGGCAGCACCTTGTCGCCCGCGTTGCCCTGCTGCGGCATGTAGAACGCGACATGCGCCAACTGCTCCCGCCGGTCGGCGGGTTCGGGCGCGTCGGACTGCCCGGCGGGGCCGTCGCCGGCGGCGGTACGCAGCAGCATCTGCCGGCACGGCCGATGGGTCGGGTCCGCGTCGAGCCCGGCGAGCGCCAACTCCCTTGCGGCGTCGTCGTCTCCGCGCACCCAGGCGATCTGGGCCAGCCGGGCGAAGGCGGGCGGCGCCCAGTTGGGGGAGGCGGTGGCCAGCCGCAGGTGCGCCCGCGCCTCGTCGTCGCGGGAGACGCTCATCAGCGCCTGGCCGTAGACCTCGTGCGGCCACGCGTCGTCCACCGGGATGTGCACCGAACCGAGCAGGTCCACCGCGTCCTGGTACTCGCCCGCGGCGATGTGCGAGGCCGCGACCCGGCGGGCGCAGCCGACGTCGCCGGTCCTGGCGGTGTGCGGGGTGCCGAAGTGCACGAGCAGGTCGTGGTGCGCGGCGCCCGGCAGCGCCATGAACTCCGCCCGGAAACCGGCGTCCGCCTCGTCCGCGTCCTCGGCCGCCCCGAACTCCCTTGATACGGAGCCTGGTTCGCCCGGCTCATGGTCCACTGTCGTGAACACCCCGTCGACGTCCAGCGGCACGAACTCCCCGTCCAGCGCTGCCGCCAGCACCCCCGCCGCGGCCCGCTCGCGCGGGTGGCCGCCGTCGAGCGCCACCGCGTCCAGCCGGGCGCAGAACGCGTCCGTCAGGTGCTCTCGCTGGAGCACCAGCACATCCGTGCCCGGCCCGTCCTCGCCCACCCGGTACGGTGCCGCCGCCAGGCCGCGGCGCAGCGTGAGCAGCCGGCCGAGCGGGCCGCACGCCACCCGCGCGGTGTCCAGCACGATCACGGTGTCGTGGTCGCGGACCCGGAACGCCTCCAGCACGCCGTACTCGCCCGGCTCGGCCGTGCCGCCCGCGGCCTTCGCGTACGACGCGAGACGGGCCGCCGACTCGGGCTGCACACAACGGAGTTGGGCGCGCGGGTGCAGGGCCGCGATGCGGGCGGCGGCGCCCTCGGGCAGCCCGTCGTGCAGGACGAGGAAGTCCTCGCACACGGTCTGGTTGGTCAGCGCGAGGCTGCGCAGCAGCGCCAGCAGGCCGGGCAGCCGGTCGGTGTCCACCCACGCGGCGAAGGCGATCCGCCGCTTGCCGGTGAGCGCGGCGGCGGAGGGGGCGGGCGCGGGGGCTTCGGGTGCCGCGGCCGAACGGACTTCGGGCCCTGCGGGTCCTTCGGGTCCTGCCGGTTCGCGGTCGTGGGGGGTGGTGCTCATCGCAGCGAGATCACCGGGCCTGCGACGTTTCTGGCGCGTTCCATGACCCATGCTTTCTGGCTGGAGTTCGCCTCGGCGGAGGCGACCGGGATCGGTATCGCGTCCGGCAGGCGGTAGGGGGACGTCTGGTGGAAGTCGAAGCCGATCAGGTCGAGGCGCGGGCTGACGTCGAGGAAGTCGATCAGCCACATCGCCTCGAACGAGCAGGTCGGCGGGTGCGGCCAGGTGTCCGCGCCGAGCCGGCCGATGCCTCTTACGGGGGCGCGCAGCGACTCGTCGCCGGTGTGGCGCTGCGCACCGGGCACCAGGCGGGCGCGGATGTCGGTGCGCCAGGCCGCCGCGTTGTCGCCGAGGACCAGCCGGGTGGTGACCGGGCGGTCCCAGTTGAAGACCTTCCGGTGCCCGGTGACATGGATGT
Source organism: Streptomyces sp. NBC_00448 (assembly GCF_036014115.1). Taxonomy (NCBI): domain Bacteria; kingdom Bacillati; phylum Actinomycetota; class Actinomycetes; order Kitasatosporales; family Streptomycetaceae; genus Streptomyces; species Streptomyces sp. NBC_00448. Next base: position 4,155,167 of record NZ_CP107913.1, on the reverse strand, counting down.
CGGTGCGGGTGCCGGTCGCGGCCGGCTCGATCACGTAGGAGGTGAAGCGGAGCACCAGGTCGTAGGAGTCGATCAGCTCGCCCAGCGAACCGTCCCTGACGGTGCCGGAGTTGGCGACCAGGCAGATCGAGCGGCCGCTGATCCGGTTGCGGAGGCCGCCGAGGTCGAGCCAGCCGGTGCCGCCGTAGGTCGGGTCGGGGATCGGGGCGCGCAGGCGGTGCCTGCGCTGGTCCGCGTACAGGGCGATCACCCGGGGGAGGGTGGCCGAGTCCGTTGGCGAGGCCGCGAGTTGCTCGTCGATGTGGCGCAATGCGACTGCTTCCTGGGCCGGTACGTTTCCGGCCGTGCCGTCAGCGCCCGGGAGGAGGGCGGCGAGCGCGCGTTGTTCGGGGAGCGCCGCGCGCAGTGCCGCGGCGCGGGTGCGGGCGTGGGCGTCGTGGCCGGCGAGTTCCACGCAGCGGTCGTACGCCGTGAGGGCGGCCGCCGAGTCGCCCACCGCTTCGAGGGCGCGGGCCCGGAGGCGCCAGGCCGGGCGGGACTTCGTACGCAGCGGCAGGACCGTTTCCGTGATGGTCAGGGCGAGGCGGTGGCCCTCCTCGCCGGCCGCCACCGCGGCTTCGCCCGCTGCCACGAGGGCGTCGAGCAGGTCGTCCGTCACGGCCGGGGACACCGGGGTGTCCGGGCCCAGCTCGTCGGGTGACGGGAGGTGGATCAGGTGCTGCGCCAGCTCCGGGTGGGGGCTGCCGCCTCGTACCGCGGTCAGCGTGCCGCACATCCGCGCGCACGCCCGCAGGCACTCCACCACGGTGACCGGGACCCACGAAACTCCCGAGGCCGCGGAATCCGCTTTCTCCGGCGCCGGTTCCGGCTTCCCCTTCGCCGCCACGGCCCCTCCCTGCGGCCCCAGGGCGCCCTTATGACGTGGCTTGAACCAATGCCCGCGGGTCGTCGTCACCATGTGCACGTTAGGGCGCCCCCATGAACCCCCGGTGAACCCCTCCTTACGTCCCCCGGGACCTTCTCCCAGCGTGGTCTGCGGTGCTCTACGGCTCCCCGCCGCGAGGGTGCCCGCCTCGTCCCCGGCTTGCGCCCGGTGGCCGGTTGCTCGCGCAGTTCCCCGCGCCCCTGATTTTGTGCGGCTCCTCCGCAGCGCCCGGCCACCCCGGGAACGGGGGAACCCCGCGCCCAACAGCGGCGAGCAACCCCAACAGGGGCGCGGGGAACTGCGCGCTCAGCCAGAGCCGGCCGGCAGATAAGCACGCACCGCAGGGGGCACCCACCCAGGGGCGCGGGGAACTGCGCTCCCCCAGCGCTTCGCCTGGGAGGTACCCCCATCCGCCACGAGCCGGCGGTCAGACGGGGACGGGGCGGCCACCCCGCAGGGGCCCGCGCTTCGCCTGGGAGGTACCCCCATCCGCCCACCCACCGAGGGATGGTCCCGGGACGGGGAAGGGAGGGGCACCCCGGGGGGTCAGGGGCGGCCACCCCGCAGGGGGCCGCAGGGGCCCGCCCCTATTCCAGCCGCGGCTGCTGCGCCGGGGCCGGGCAGATGCGGTTGCCGTCGCGGTCGAAGACGTAGAGGTGCGCGAGGTCGACCAGAAGAGGCACCCGGTCTCCGCGGCGTACGCGGATGTCGGGGCCGGTGCGGACCACGAGATCGCCGGTCTGGGTCTCCGGAGACCCCGGGGGCCGGTCGATCACGGCGGCCGGCGCATGGCTGGGCCGGGGCGGTACCTCGCCCCCTGCACCTTCGCGCGCCGGTATCGACGCCTGGATGCGCCGGGCCGCCTTCTGCGCCAGCTTGCCGATGCCGCCACCCCCGCCGCCGGAACCGTTCGCGGCGCGGCGGCTGCCGGTCCTGGGCGCGGGGGCCGGCCGGGGCGCCTCCAGCTCGGGCACCACCGCGGGCCGCGACCCGGTGTTGAGGTGCACCAGCGACTCATGGCCCTGGTACTCCACATGCTCGACGATCCCGCTGATCACGACCTCGCCGGAGTGCGCCTGGCTGGGCTGGGCGATCCGCACCGCCTCCGAGCGCAGGCCGACGATGATCGGCCGGCCCTGCTGGATGCGCAGCATCTGGTGGTCGTAGCTGAGCGGCTCGGGCAGGCCCAGTCGCTGGCGGCCGAAGTCGATCCACATCCCTCCGCTGAGTGGAGCGATCACGGTCGCCTGGAGCAGGTTGATCCTGGGGGTGCCGACGAACGCGGCCACGAACACGTTCTCCGGCAGGTGATACGCGTCACGGGGGCTGCTGAGCTGCTGGAGCACCCCGCTGCGCATGATCGCCACCCGGTCGCCGAGCGACATCGCCTCGGCCTGGTCGTGGGTCACGTAGACCGTGGTGACGCCCATGCCGTGGGTGAGGCGGGCGATCTCGGCGCGCAGGTGCGCGCGCAGCTTCGCGTCGAGGTTCGACAGCGGCTCGTCCATCAGGAAGACCGAGGGGTGCCGGGAGATCGCCCGGCCCATCGCCACGCGCTGGCGCTCACCGCCGGACAGCTGCCCGGGGTAGCGCTCCAGGATCTCCTCGATCCCGAGGATGCGGGCGGTCTCGTCCACCCGGGGCCCAGGCTCCTCGCCGGGCATCTCGAAGCGCAGCGGGAAGCCGATGTTCTCCCGGCTGGTCATGCTCGGGTAGAGGGCGAAGTTCTGGAAGACCATGGCCATCTTCCGGTCGCCAGGAGCCAGGTCGTTGGAGTACTCGCCGTCGAGCAGCAGCTCGCCGGTGGTGATGTCCTCCAGGCCGGCGATCATCCGCAGGACGGTCGATTTTCCGCAGCCCGAGGGGCCGAGCAGCACCAGGAACTCACCAGGTGCGATGTCCAGCGAGAACCGGTCCACGGCCGGCGACGGCTGCTTCGGGTAGTACTTGGAAACTTCGTGCAGAGTGATGGCGCGAGTCATAACGGGAGCCGCCAGGTAGTTCGGGCACGGTGACGGGGCACGTGGGGGGAGGTTTTGCTCACAGGCGCCACACAGGTGCCGGTTGGGTGTGACGTGTGTGGCCTGCGTGACTTGCCAGACTTGCGAAGATGCGTGGTTGACGCTGCGCAGACGGTAGTGCACTACTCGTAGGTTGCGGAACGCTTGTATCAACACTGGATTGATACTTTTGACTCGTGACGAACCTCGCGCTCGGCCCGAGCTGGCTCGACCCGAACCATCTGATCAACACCTACGGCCTGTGGGGCGTGCTGTTGGTCGTGTTCGCCGAGTCCGGACTGCTGATCGGCTTCTTCCTGCCCGGTGACTCCCTGCTGTTCACCACCGGGCTGCTCGTCGCGTCCGGCACCCTGCACCAGCCGCTGGCCGTGGTCGCGGCGCTGATCGCGGTGGCGGCGGTGGTGGGGGAGCAGACCGGGTACTGGTTCGGCCGCAAGGTCGGCCCCTCGCTCTTCTCCCGGCCGGAGTCCCGGCTGTTCAAGATGGAGAACATCGAGAAGGCGCACGCCTTCTTCGAGCGGCACGGGCCGAAGGCGATCGTGATGGCCTGCTTCGTGCCGATCGTGCGGACCTTCACGCCGATCGTGGCCGGCGTCAGCCGGATGAACTACCGCACCTTCGCGACTTTCAACATCATCGGCGGGACGCTGTGGGGCGCCGGCGTCACCCTGCTGGGGTACTGGCTCGGACAGATCGCGTTCGTCCGCGACAACATCGAGGCGATTCTCGTCCTCGTGGTGCTCGTCTCCGTGGTCCCGGTCGCCATCGAGTTCCTGCGCTCGCGCAAGAAGTCCGCTGCGGGTGCGGGTGCGGGTGCGGGTGAGGGTGCCGGTGCCGGTACGGGCGTGGGTGCCGGCCTGGAGACCGGCGGCGGGGCCGCGCCGGCCGCCGACCCGGGTGCCGAGTCGATCGCCGCCACCGCCTCCCGCGGTGGGCGGCACCGCGCGACGAAGCGCTGACGCCTTGGGCGAGGAGCGGCGGGGCCCGTCCGGCGGGTCACCGGAAGGGCCGGGAGAGCCGGGACAGTCGGGAGGGCCGGAAGAGCCGGAAGGCCCTGAGACCGACCCCGGCCCCGTCGATCTCGGCGCCGCGCTGACGCCCGCCGACGGCATACCCGTGATCACGCTGCCGCCCGAAGGCGGACTGTGGCAGGACCGGATGCGGGCGATGCTGCGGCTGCCGTCGACCGAGCGGCCCGCGCCGCCCGCGGACCGGCCGGGGGCGGCGGGCACGGCGAGCGGCGCTTCGGTGCCGCGCGTGCTCGACCTCACCCTCCGGATCGGGGAGCTGCTGCTGGCCGGCGGCGAGGGCGCCGAGGACGTCGAGGCGGCGATGTTCGGGGTGGCCTTCGCGTACGGGCTGGCCCGGGTGGAGCCGACCGTCACCTTCACGCTGCTGGGCATCTCGTACCAGCCGTCGCTGACCGAGACCCCGCACACGATGAGCCGTACGGTGCGCCGGCGCGGCACGGACTACACCCGGCTGGCGGCCGTCTTCCACCTCGTCGACGGGATCACCGCGCACGAGGTGACGCTGGAGGAGGCGTACCGCAGCCTCGCCGACATCCGCCGCAACCGGCACCCCTACAGCTCGTGGGTGCTCACCGGCGCGGCCGGGCTGCTGGCGGGGGCGGCGAGCGTGCTGGTCGGCGGTGGTCCGCTGATCTTCGTACTGGCCGCGCTCGCCGCGATGCTCGGCGACCGGCTGGCGTGGCTGCTGGCCGCGCGGGGGCTGCCGGAGTTCTACCAGTTCGCGGTCGCCGCGATGCCCGCCGCCGCGATGGGCGTGCTGGTCGGGCAGTACGGCCACTGGATACCGGGCGCGACCAACGTGCAGTCCTCGGCGGTGATCACCGGTGGGCTCTTCGCGCTGCTGCCGGGGCGGGCGCTGGTCGCCGCCGTCCAGGACGGCCTCACCGGCTTCTACATCACCGCCTCCGCCCGGCTGCTCGAAGTGGTCTACCTCATCGTCGGCATCGTGATCGGGGTCACCCTCGTCCTCTACGCGGGGGTCCACTTCGGGGCGCGGCTCAACCCGGACCAGGCGCTGCGGGCGTACGACCGGCCGTGGGTGCAGCTGCCCGCCGCGATGGTGCTCACGCTGGCGTTCGCGGTCCTGCTCCAGTGCGAGCGGAAGGTGCTGCTGGTCGCCACGCTCAACGGGGGCGTCGCCTGGACCGTCTTCGGGGTGCTCCATCAGCGGGCGGGCGGCAACCAGGTCGCCGCGACCGCCGCGGCCGCGGGGCTGGTCGGGCTCTTCGGGCAGCTGATGGCCCGCTACCGCTTCGTCTCCGTCCTTCCTTACATCACCGCCGCCATCGGGCCGCTCCTGCCCGGTTCCGCGACCTACTTCGGGCTGCTCGCGCTCACCCAGCACCACCAGTCCGCTGCGCTCAGCCAGCTCACCAAGGCGGCCGCGCTCGCGCTCGCCCTCGCGATCGGGGTCAATCTCGGCAACGAGGTTGCCCGGCTCGCGCTCCGTGCGCCCGGGGCTTCCGCCCCCCGCCGCGCCGCAAAACGTACCCGTGGGTTCTGAGGGTGCCGGACCCGCCCGGCTGCCCCGTCCTGTGCGTCACGGGACCTTGCGGTCCGTGGGTGGCTTGTCGGGGAGTACCCCCGGCGCCCCTGCGTATGTGCGGCTCCTTCCGCACAGGCAGGAACCGTGGCGGCGGGTTGCCGTACGCTCGGTGAACGTAGCGTTCAGTAAGGGTGGAGGGCGGCCGGATGGACGTGGAGGAGATGGGGCACCCGGGGCGGACCGGCCGGCCTCGCAGCGAGAAGCGCAAAGCGGCGATCCTGGCGGCGGCGGGCGACCTGATGATGGAAGGCGGGCTGAAGGCGGCGACGATGGAGGCCATCGCCGCACGCGCGGGTGTCGGCAAGGCGACCGTGTACAAGTGGTGGCCGTCGCGCGGCGCGGTGGCCCTGGAGGGTTTCATGCTCCGCGCGGCGGATTCGTGGACGCTTCCCGAGGGGGCCCCGGCCGCGGAGGCGCTGCGCGTCATCGCGGTGGCGGCGGTGCGGCTGTTCACGCGGAGCCCGGCGGGCCCGCTGATGCGCGCGCTCGCCGCGGACGCGCAGTCCGACCCGGAGATCGCGCAGGCGCTGCGCGAGCAGTGGCTGTCCCCGCGCCGCGCGGTGACGGCCGAGGTCCTGCGGGAGGGCATGCGCACGGGGGAGTTGCGGGCGGACCTCGACATCCCGGCGACGCTCGACCTGATCTTCGCGCCGGTGTACTTCCGGCTGCTGTTCGACCATGAGCCGCTGGACGAGGAGTTCGCGGAGCGGACCGTGCGGCAGGTGTTCGCGGGGATCGCCGCCGGCGCGAGGGAATAGCCGGCTCCGGATCGCCGTTGCTCAAACTGAACGAAGCGTTCAGTAATAACCGAGCACCGGAGAGCCCCCGTATGACGACCAGCGGCCCGTCCCCGTCCGCCGCCCATGCCGCCCCGACCGAGGCCGAACCCGAGCCCGTTCCCATAGCCGGGGCCACCGCCGAGCCAGGGCGGGCGCTGCGCTGGGTGATCATCACCCTCGCCTTCGCGTGCGGCGCCAGCGTCGCGAACCTCTACTACGCGCAACCCCTGCTCGGCCTGCTCAGCAACTCCTTCGACGTGAGCAAGGGCACCGCCACCGTCGTGGTGACCGCCACCCAGATCGGTTACGCGCTCGGCCTCGCCCTGCTGATTCCGCTCGGCGACCTCCTGGAGAACCGGCGGCTGGCCTCCCGCACCCTGCTGATCACCGCGGTCGCGCTGGCGGTGGCCGCGTTCGCCCCGGACTTCTGGGTCTTCCTCGCGGTGTCGGTGCTGATCGGCGTCACCTCCGTGGTGGCGCAGATCCTGATCCCGCTCGCGGCGCACCTCGCACCGGCCGAGTCGCGCGGGCGGCTGGTCGGGCAGGTGATGAGCGGGCTGCTGCTGGGCATCATGCTGGCCCGTTCCGTCGCCAGCTTCGCCGCCGCCGCGTGGGGTTGGCGCAGCATCTACGCCATCTCCGCCGTCGTCATGCTGCTGACCTCGCTGGCGCTGCTGAAGGTGCTGCCGGTCCGCAAGCCCGACCACTCCGCCCGCTACGGCACCCTGCTCGCCTCGGTGGCCGGCCTCGCGCGCAGCGAACCGGTGCTGGTGCGGCGGGCGTTGACGCAGGCGTGCATGTTCGGCGCGTTCACCGCGTACTGGACGGCGGTGGCGTACGAACTCGCCGACCGGCACCACATGTCGCAGAACGGCATCGCGGTCTTCGCGCTGGTCGGCGCGGCCGGGGCGGCCTCCGCACCGGTCGCCGGGCGGCTCGGCGACGCCGGGCGCGGGGTGCCCGGCCGGGCCGTGGCGATCCTGCTCGGCCTGGTGGCCATGGTCGTGGCCGGGTTCGGTGTCGACAACCTCGTGCTGCTCGCGATCGGCGGCGTGCTGCTGGACTTCGCCGTCCAGGGCCACCAAGTGCTCAGCCAGCGCGACATCTACGCCCTGCGGCCCGACGCCCGCGCCCGCGTCAACTCCGTCTACATGACCACCGTCTTCCTCGGCGGTGCCGCCGCGTCCGCCGCGACCGGCGCGGTCCACTCCGCGTGGGGCTGGACCGGCGTCACCGTGATGGGCGCCGCCCTGACGGTGGTGGCGTTCCTGCTGTGGTCGGTCGAGCAGTTCCGCCCGGCGGCGGCCGGGAGCCGGGCGAACTCCCTCTAGCGCGCGGCCGGTTGGAGAGCGTCGGGGGCCGGACGCCGGAGGGGCCGTGTGCCCGCTGTCGCGGACGCACGGCCCCAGGTTGTGCTAGACGCGCAGTCGCAGATTCACCGCGCGGGTGTACGGTTCGTCAGTTCTGGTACTGGAGCAGGACCGGTCGGGGCGCCTGCTCGCCGCCCGCGCTACCGCCGGCGATCACCGTGTTGGTGCGCGGGTCCGCGGCGATCGCGCGGACGTCGATCGGCGACGGGTCGGAGACCGCGGGCAGCGGCGACTTCGTCCACACGCCGTTGTCCAGGCGCAGGACGGTCGCGGCGACGCTGAGCCAGACGGTTCCCCCGGAGTACGCGGCCCCGCTGGTGTAGTCGGAGACCGCGGGGAGGGAGATGCCGGTGTTCTCCTTGTGCCAGGTCGTGCCGTCCCAGCGCAGATAGCCGTTGGCCGTCGTGAAGTCGAAGACGTACACCTCCTTGGAGGACACCGTCACCGCGGACTGCTCGCTGTTCTTCGACGTCCAGGTCGACGGCAGCGTGGACTGGACCCACTTGGTGCCGTTCCAGTGGTAGGCGAGCGAGCCGAAGGGCGACGTGTTCGACGAACCCATGAGCCACAGGTCCTTGCCCGACGTGCCCGTCACGATATCCGGGCTCGACACCGTGCTGGGCAGGGCGACGGTGTTCCACGAGGTGCCGTCGAAGTGGTGCGCGTAGTGGTAGCTGAAGTCCCACATGTCGTTCGCGGCGAATGCCTGGAAATGCATGGAGGGATAGGTGTCACCGGTGAGGGTGTGCTGCCACGCGGTGCCGTCCCAGTGCCACCGCCCCGGAGCGGTGTCGGCGCTCAAGGACTCCTGGTCGTAGATGGAGAAATCGGAACAGGAGATGCCGCCGAGGGAGGCGATGTAGTCGCTGTTGTGCATCTGCGGAATTCCGGGCTTGGGCACGACCTCCCAGCCCGTGCCGTTCCAGCAGCGGATGTCCTGCCCCGGGTCGGTGGCCAGCACATCGCCCGACACCGTCGACACGACGTCGTGGAAGGCGTACATCTTGGCCGGCGTGGTGCCGACGTTCACTTCTTGCCAGCTTCCCGTCGCGGTCGTGGTCGCGTTCGGGTCGGTGGCCGCAGCCGTGGTCGGCTGACCGTCGTGGGTCTCGTCCGCCTGTGCTGAGGGCAGCAGGGCCGCAAGGCCCACGAGCAGTCCTGCCGCGGCGACGGCCGCACGACCGATATGGCTTCTTCGCAAAGCAGTCTTCTTTCATCCGGAATGAGATGATCCGCATCCGAAGGGAAGTGTTTCGATCTGCGATCGACTGCTACGCCTGCGGTCCGGCGTTCAGGCGACCCGTGAAGTGGGACCGCGTGAAAGAGACGCGAGAGCGCACTTGAACCGATGCGAGGGCGCGTCGCCAAACGGAATAGCTGATTCCGCGGCGGGCCGGCGCAGGCCAAGCGTGATCGACGAAAAAGATTGTTCCCCGTGTGATTGGCTCCCGATCCTGCTTGCCTGTGAAGTGATTGTCAACTCACCAGCGGGCAGCGGGGATTCACGCGCTCCTGGCATAAGGCGTGCCCGTAATGGCGAACAAATGCCGACATGGCGAAATCCCTCTACCATGGGAGGCGTTGGCGAAGCGCCGAGGGCAGGGGGATGCCGTGCTGGATCATGCGGGCCGGGTCGAGAAGACGTTCAAGGCCGTGGACGTCGGTGACGGTGGCGACGGGCGCTGGGCGGCGCGGGTGCGGGAGGTCGCGAAGGAGAGCGACCCGGCCAAGTGGCTGACGGACGAGGGCCGGACGCCGGAGGGAGCGATGCGGGCGAAGGAACTGTTCGCACGGCACATGCCCGAACTCCTGCCGGTGCTGGAGCGGTTGGCCGCGCAGGTGCCGGAAATGCCTGAGGGCGAGACGCTGCTGACGCACGCGGCGACGAAACCGTTCTGGAGCGGCTGCACGCAGACCGCCCGCCCCGGACGGCTGCTGCGCAACTACGACTTCCCGCCCGAGGCGTGCGAAGGCACCATCGTGCGCTCGCACTTCCTGCGCCCGGTGATCGGGATGCAGGATGGCGCGTGGGGGCTGCTCGACGGGATGAACGACGCGGGCCTCGCCGTCTCCCTCACCTTCGGCGGCCGCTTCGTGCACGGTCCGGGCCTGTCCGTCCTGATCGCGCTGCGCTACGTACTGGAGACGTGCACCACGGTGGACGAGGCCGTCGAGTGCCTGCGCGCCCTGCCCATCTGCATCCCGCAGAACGTCACACTCGCGGACCCGGACCGCGCCGTCACCGTCCAGGTCGGCCCGGACATCCCGCTCGCCGTCGACCCCGACCCGGTGGCGTGCGCCGCCAACCACCAACTCGCCGCGCCCGTCTCGCCCGAGGAGGAGGCCGGCAGCCGCACGCTCGCCCGGGTCGCGGCGATCCGCGCCGCCGGTCCTGACACCCCCGTCGCCACGATGCTGCGCCCGCCGCTGTACCGGCGGGAGTACGACGAGGGGTTCGGCACCCTCTACACCGCGGACTATCGCCCCACCGACGGGGAAGTCGGCTATCACTGGCCCGACGCCGAACCCTGGACGCAGTCCTTCGCCGCCTTCCACGAGGGCGCCCGCACGATCGAACTCGCTCCGGCGCCTGCCCTTCCCGAGCCCGCGGTCACCTCTCCTTCGTCCGACAACTAGGCACCGAAGAAAGCAGGTTCGGGGAGATTCGGGGCACGCGAGGGGGAGGAATGGTGCCTCGAATGTGGAGGGAGATGGTGGGTGGTGGATCGGGCGGAAGTGGGGTGGCTGGTCGCCGCCGTGGTGGTCGTGGGAGTGGTCACGGCCGTGATCGCGGTGCGGACGCTGCTCAAACTGGTGCGGGCGCGACGGATGTTGAAAGCGACCGGGATGCCGCTGTCGACCAAGGCCATGTTCTGGGGCTCGATCGCGTATCTGATCTGGCCGGTGGATCTGCTGCCCGATCCGATCTACGTGGACGACATCGGTTTCCTGATGCTGGCCCTGCGTTCGGTGCACGCGGCGGCCACGCGGCTATCCGCGGAGCGGGCCGTCACCGGCGGCCGGGAAATCCGTACCAATCGGCATAAACGCGGTCGCTAAAGGGGCGGTTGGCCCCGTGTATAGTGACCAGCTGTTGTCAGTATTCAAGTGAATGCGGCGACTTCGGGGGAGGCAATGGGGGCCGATTTCGATGCGCGCGCATTCGAAACGGGGTAGTACATCATGCGTGTTCGGGTTCATCCCAGTCTTCCGGTCATTGCCGCGATACTCGTCGGCGGCGCGCTGCTCACCGCGTGCAACGACGACTCCAGCTCGTCCGACGACGCGGGTTCCACGCCCTCGACCTCGGCCGCCGCGCCGACCACCACCAGCGCCGCGCCCACGACGAGCGCGTCCGCGACTACCGACAGCGGGAACAGCGGGTCGTCCGGCAGCCCGGTCACGGTGAACAAGTCGTTCACCGACGACGTGATGGGCGAGAAGGCGACCGTGCTCAAGTACGTGAGCGGGTACCAGCCGTCGGCCGCGTCCAAGAGCAAGTACTCGGCCCTCGCGGACGAGAAGGTCGTCCTGGTCAACGTGAAGGTGACCGCCAGCAGCAAGTACTACGACACCTTCGGCGCCGACTCCTTCTACCTCACGGGTATGTCCAACGGGATCGACCAGGCGAGCACCACGATCCTCGACGACGAGATCAAGGCGGCCGGTTACCCGCCGCTGCCCGACGCCGAGACCGGCAAGACCACCACCGGCTGGGTCGTGTTCACTCCGACCAAGGACACGACGAAGCTGGTGCTGCGCTACAAGCGGCTCGCCGCGAAGGCCTCGAACGGCACGTCCATCACCGCGAAGAACTTCGACATTCCACTCAACTGATCGACGTAAGTTCCCGACGGCCCGCCGGAATCACCCGGCGGGCCGTCCGGCATATCCGAACGCAATGGCGATTCGCCAACTTCCTTGCTCCCTACGGGAGTTCCAGCGGCACGGTGGTGAGGGTCAGGTCTTCGTCGAGGGGTCGTGGCGGGTGAAGACGCAGTCGGAGTCGGCCTCCAGAACGATGCTTTCGGCGTTCTGGACTCCTAGACCCACGCTCCACTCGGACTTCGGCAGGTCAGCGGTGGTGCGCTTGCCCGGGGCATCGGAGTAGTTCACCGAGTAACCCTGGCTGGCGAAGTGGGCGTTGGCGGCCTGCATGACGGCCTTCGACTTCCCCTCGGGCACCGCGAGCGCCAGCCCGTAGACGTACTGGAAGCGGTGTTGTCCGGGTGTCTCGGTGGCGCACTGGGTCCATTTGTTCTCGTAAGTCGTGGTCCTGGGTGTGCCGAGGGTGGGGTGGAGGGCGTCGAGTGTCTGCTGGGTGAGGGTGTGGGCTTTCTTTTCGACGGCGTCGGGTTGGACGTCGCCTTGGTGTGCGGCGCCGCAGGCGGTGGTGAGGGTGAGGAGCAGGGCGGTGGCTCTGGCGGCGGCCGGCACGTAGCGGCGGGAACTCAAGAGGACGCCTTGGGGTCGTGCCGGGTGAAGACGCAGTCGGAGTCGGCGTCGACTACCACTGTTGTGGTGGTGTCGCGGCTGAGGTCCACGGTCCAGGAGGATTTGGGCAGGGTCGCGCCCGCGTGGAGGTCCGGGGCGGACGTGTAGTGGGGTTCGTAGTGCTGGCGGGCGAAGTAGGCGCGTGCAGCGGCGACTGCCGGTTGGACCTGACTCCGTGAGACGACCAGTTTCAGTGCGTAGTCGTATTCGAACCGGTGCTGTCCGGGCGTCTCGGTCGTGCACTTGCTCCATGCGTCGCTGTAGATGGTGGTTTTGGGCGTGCCGAGGGTGGGGTGGAGGGCGTCGAGTGTCTGCTGGGTGAGGGTGTGGGCTTTCTTTTCGACGGCGTCGGGTTGGACGTCGCCTTGGTGTGCGGCGCCGCAGGCGGTGGTGAGGGTGAGGAGCAGGGCGGTGGCCCCGGCGGCGGCCATGCTGCCTGTGCGCGTGGTTCTGGTCATCGCTCCTGCTACTAGAGGAAGTCGGTCACGGTGTGCACGACGTTCTTGCCGCCGTCCACGAGGGAACTGCCCGTGTCTTTGAGGTCGTCCAGTGTCCCGCCCGGGTCGCCGGAAATCAGGTCGGTGGCCGAGCCGATGAGGTCGTTCTGGGCCTGGCCGACATCGTGAAGGGCATCTCCGGTGTCCTCCAGCGGCCGTCCCCAGTAGCCGCCGACCGCGTGGCCGGCGTTCTGAAGTCCGGCGCCAGCGAGCTCTTGGATTCCCGCGACGGGATCAGCGACTACATCTGCGAAGTTGGGAAGCGGGCCGGTCTTGTCCTCGGTCGGCATCTTGCTGACCTTGTCCGTCTGCCCGGTCACGATGTCCGTCATGTTGTCCAGGGACGGTCCTGCGTCCCAGTACTCGCTGTGCGCGTGCTTCACCCCGCTGCCGGAGCCGGAGTCGAAGGTCTTTCCCCCGAACTCCGTGGAGGTCGGGTCGTTGCCGAACCGGTCGCTGTGGTCGTCCACCCAGTGAAGCGGGTCGAGTGGCGCGCCGATCTGCGGGATGGGGTCGAACTTCTTCTTGCTCGCCCAGACATGGTCGGACCCGATGCCGAGCTGTGATGCCTTCCCTGCGGTGACACCCGGCGAGCCGACGAAGACGACATCGTTGGGCCGCATGCCGAAGTGGGCGCACGCGTCACCCACGAGCGTGCTGCCGTAGCTGTGCCCGATCACCGTCAGGTGGCCGCGGCCGGTGTGATCGGACTGCAAGGACTTCACGAACGCGGTGAGCTTGGGTGCACCGTCGTTGGCGAAGCTCTGCACGGTGGGGCCGCCAGGAAGCTCGCTGAAACTGGGCGCGTCGTAGCCGAGCCAGAAAACAGACGCCGTTGAGCCTGGTTTCTGTTCATTTGCAGATGTGTACAGCGTCATGGCCCGATCCATGTCGCCTTTCGCGCTGTCAAGGTCGGCGCCGGTGCCGGGCACGTAGACCGCGGTGTTCGCGGCCGTATCCGGGTTGCCGAACGACACTGAAACGTGGCCGTTGCCCTTGGCATCGAATCCCAGTAGGTAGACCCCGTTGTCCTTGAACTTTGGTTGTGCCAGGTACGCGGACAGCTTCTTCAGCGAATCCGGGCAGTCCGTCGCCTTCAGGCACTCTGCCAGGCGCAGGCGGTTCAACTTGTCGGCATCGGTTGCCGGCAGACCCTGGAAGGCCGTGATGTCGTCGGGAGACGCGTCGGCGTACGCCCTGAGGAAGGCGGGGTCGTTCAGGTTCTTGCTCAGATCGCTCTTCACCAGGGCGAGGCCGGCCGAGTCGTGGTCCTTCGTCGCCTGCTGGAAGAGGTAGGCGTCGGCCGCCGCGACGGAGATCGGCTCCGGGACCTGGACATGGTCGCCCCCTGCGCCGATGTGCACGGCGAGCGCGTGTCGCCGGCGCAGGTCGGGGAGTTGGTCGCGGGTCCAGGAGGCGATGGCGCTGAGCTTGCGCAGGTTCTCGGTGTCAAGCCCGTACTTGCCGAACTGACTGCTGAGCGATGCACAGTTGGTGGACAGCGCCTGGGCGCCGGTGTCCATCTGCTGGATGGCTTGGGCGAGTACCGCAACGTCCACGGCTGCGATCTTGGTCATGTTCCCCCCCGGGAGTTGGTGTTGAGGCCAGGGCTGCGGCGATGCGTCACCAGTCGTGCTGGTGGTCCCTCTGCATCTGCCGGGCCTGGCTTTCCGTGACCTTCAGCGGCTCGGCACGCAGCGCGTCGGCGACGACGTCCCGTAGCCCGTTGGTCAGGGTGTGGACGGAGCTCTTGCGACCCGTGATCTCGGCCTGGAACTTGGTCGCCGCCTCCGTCCCGATCCACGCCTTGCCGCTGCCGAAGTCGGCGGCGGGCTTGTCGAGTACGGGCCGCATGGCCTCAAGCGTCGCGTCCATGGTGGACAGCAACGTCTGGAGCCACGCGCGCCGCGGGTTGTCGACCATCTGTCCGGACATCTCGAACGCCCCCCGTGTTTCGCGTCAGATGGCCAAGAACGTAGGGACGTCCGAAGCCTGGGGCAATGGTGACGCGGCGTTGTGAAGCTCACACGGAAAGAGATGGCCGAGAGTGCATGTGCTTGACGGGTGGTGCGGATGGGGGCAGAGGTGATCGAAGTTCAGCACTTTGTGAGCGATTACTGACATTCCGTGAACAGGGGTGGGTGGCAGACCCTACGATCTGTTTCAGGTGAGCCTTTGTCCGGGCAAAGGGGCTTATTTGTCCATGCCCGCAGGCAATGTGGCGAGCCATCAGGGATCGACGCGGACGAAGGAGGCCAGGTCGGAGGTTCGACTGCCTTGTGTGGGTCGGCTCTTGACATGGCCTTCCGACAACTGGAACGGAATGGAACCCCCATGGGCGACAGCAACAGCAACGCAGGCGTTGGGAGCGGGCCTTCGGCGCGGCGGATCTACGCCAAGGAACTGGCGAAGCTGCGGGAGCGCGCGGGTCTGACGTTGGTGCAACTCGGCGAGCAGACCAGGTACGAGCAGTCGTATCTGCACCGGCTGGAGAACGGTGAGCGCCTGGGCTCGTCCGACGTACCCAAGGTGCTCGACAAGTTCTACGGCACCGGTGACCTGCTCGCCGACCTGTGGAAGCTCGCCAAGCGGGAGAAGAAGCAGGGCCGGTACGAGGGCTTCATGGACGTCGAGGCCGAGGCCAGGAACATGCAGGAGTTCGTGGCCGGCCTGATCCCCGGGCTG
Source organism: Streptomyces sp. NBC_00448 (assembly GCF_036014115.1). Taxonomy (NCBI): domain Bacteria; kingdom Bacillati; phylum Actinomycetota; class Actinomycetes; order Kitasatosporales; family Streptomycetaceae; genus Streptomyces; species Streptomyces sp. NBC_00448. The sequence continues at coordinate 4,139,819 of NZ_CP107913.1, read as the reverse complement.
TTGCAGACCGAGCGCTACGCCGCGTCGCTGCTGAGTTCCGACCTCTCGGCTTCCCTGGCGGAGGTGAACCGGCGGGTGCAGGAGCGGATGGCCCGGCAGGCCCGGCTGTTCGGGAAGACGAACCTGCTCGACTACCGCGGGCTGATCCACGAGTCGGCGCTCCGCAGCGGGCTCAAGGACCACGACGCGTGGACCGAGCAGCTCGAACGGCTCATCGAGGCAGCCGGGCTGCGGCATGTCTCGCTGCACGTCGTGCCGTTCAGCGCCGGTCCGCACTTCATGTTCGGCGGCTCGCTGAGCATGCTGTGGCTGCCCAGCGGGCGCAACATCGCCTACGTGGAGGGCAGTCTCAGCGGCGACGTCATCGAGGACGCGGAGGAGGCGGAGCAACTGCGGTTGACCTACGATCAGTTCAGGGACCTCGCGATGACTCCTGAGGGGTCCCTGGACCTGCTTCGCACCGTACTGGAGGAGCACACGTCATGTTCATCGCTGCCAAGGACCTGAGCGGCGCCGCCTGGCGCAAGTCGTCGTACAGCAACGGCAACGGCGGTAACTGCGTCGAGGTCGCCGACGGCTTCACCGGCGTGGTGCCGGTCCGCGACTCGAAGGACCCGCACGGACCCGCGCTGGGGTTCTCCGCGGACGCGTGGGCGTCCTTCGTGGGCGCGGTGCGCGCCGACGAGTTCCCCACCGTCTGAACCGTCGAACCGGCTCGCCCCCCGCGGCGCAAGCGGACCACCGCCTGTCCGCTTGCGCCACGGAGTGGCGTGCGCCGCCTTGACCTGCTGGGGCGTTTTCGGATGAGCTGAGGCAATGGCTGTCATCCACAAGACCACGCTGGTCCCCGGCAAGCTGGAACTCGTCGCGCCCTGGCTGGCGGCGCAACCGTGGTACGTCGGTACCGGGCGGGCGCCCGAACTCGACAAGTCCGGCGGGTTCCGGCTCGACGACCCCGAGGGCGAGGTGGGCATCGAGTTCCTGGTGGTCACCGACACCTCGGGCGAGGAGGAACCGCGCGCCTACCTCGTACCGTTGACGTATCGCGCCGATTCGCTCGACGGTGCCGACCACGCGCTGATCGGCACCACCGAGCACGGCGTGCTCGGGCACCGCTGGGTGTACGACGGGACCCACGACCCGGTGCTCCAGGCGCAGTTGCTCGCGTTGATCCAGGACCGGGCCGAGCCGCAGGCGCAGTCCGCCTCGGACACGCCCGACCCCACGGTGGTCCCGACCCTCAACGGCCCCGCGCTGCCCGTGGACGCCGTCGCCACCACCGTCTCCCACGGTCCCGACGGCACCGAACTCGCCGTCGAGATCCCGGCGTACGCCGCCCACACCCTCCACCTCGTCCGCGCCCTCGACCCGAACTCCGCCGCCCCGGCCGACCCCGCCCTCCGCGCCCACCTCACCGCGGAGTGGCAAGCCCCCGACAGCGACCAGCGCGTCACCGGCCTTCTCGCCGTTCTGCGGCCCACCGCCGGCTGAGCTCTGTGGGACGCTGGGCGGCGTGACGTCAGGGACCGCCGAGGAGTTCACGGAGCACCGCCGGAGGATGTTCGGGCTGGCCTACCGGCTGCTCGGGTCCGCCGAGGAGGCGGAGGACGCGGTGCAGGACGCGTACCTGCGGTGGAGCCGGGCGGACCGGGAGGCGATCGAGCAGCCGGGGGCGTGGCTGGCCAAGGTCGTCACCAACCTGTGCGTGAACCGGCTCACCTCCGCCCGCGTCCGGCGGGAGCGGTACGTCGGGCCGTGGCTGCCCGAACCGGTGGTGACGCGGGACGGCGCGCTCGGCCCGCTGGAGTCCGCGGAGCAGCGTGACGCCGTGTCCACGGCGATGCTGGTGCTGCTGGAGCGGCTGACCCCGACCGAGCGCGCGGTGTACGTGCTGCGCGAGGCGTTCGGCTACAGCCACCGGGACCTCGCCGGGGTGCTGGAACTCACCGAGGCCAACTGCCGCCAGGTGTACCGCAGGGCGGTGAAGCGCGTGGCGACGCAGGAGACCCGCTTCACGCCCGCGGTCGAGCGGCAGCGCGAACTCGTCGAGTCCTTCGTGACGGCCGCGCGCGAGGGCGACCTCGCCCGCCTCGAACGGCTCCTCGCCGAGGACGTCACCTGGTGGAGCGACGGCGGCGGCAAGGTCAGCTCCGCACGGCGCCCGATCCTGGGCCGGGAGAAGGTCGTCCGCTTCATCTCCGGCACCGTCCGCAAGTTCACCGGCGCCCTCGTGGTCGACATCGTCGAGGCCAACGGCGCGCCGGCCCTGGTCGTCCGGGTCAGCGGCCACCTCTACACCGTCATCGCCCTGGACGTCCGCGACGACGCCATATCCGGCGTCTGGTCTGTCCTGAACCCGGAGAAACTGTCCTTCGTGCAGCGCCAGTTGGCGACGACGGCGTAGGTCGCTCCGGGTGGTGCGGCCGGCTCGTGGTCAGTGGGTGGCGGGGATGACCTGCCAGGCGAGGACGCCGGTCGGGACGTCGGTGAACTCCTTGGCGAAGAAGAAGTTCTCAAGTTTGTTGCCCGTGAAGGGGAACCGCAGGACGTCGCCGTCGCAGTACACGTCCGGCATGATGGCGGGATCGGGGGCATTCATCTCCCAGGCGAACCACACGGCCCCGGTCCCGGCGCAGGCTGCTTCGAGGACGTAGGCGTGGGCGTCCTTGAAGTGGGGTTCCGTCTTCATGATCCGCATGTTCTTGTTCACGGTGCCGGTCCAGTGCATTTTCACCTGGGACGACTTTGTGAGCTTCGCCTGTGCCTGCTGGCGGAGTTGGGCCTCGCTCCGGGGTGGTGTGGGTGTCGGTTTGTCCTGGTGGTCGCCGGAGGAGCATCCGCTCAGCACCACGGCGATCGCTGCGGCGACGCCCAGGGCCCGCCACCGGCGCTTCACCATCGCGAGCCCCCTGCCCCTGTGTACGCGACACCCTCTGGTCCTCAACGTATCCGACGCCCGTTGGCCGCACTGGTGCTCCTGCGAGCTGCCCGGGGGCGTTGTCACGTTTGCGGGGGCCGGGCGGTTCTGAGGGGGTGACGGGCGCTCCGGTAGGGGGTGCCCCCGGCGGAGGGACGGCGAGCGGGATGACGGTGACGGGGAAGACGACGATGGTGACCGGGGGCACCGGGACGCTCGGGCGGCTGGTCGTGGAGCGGTTGCGGGCCGGCGGCGGCGAGGTGCGGGTGCTCAGCCGGCACGCGCCGCCGCCGTACGCCATCGACCTGCGCAGGGGCGGCGCGGGTCTGGTCGAAGCCCTCACGGGCGCGGACACCGTGGTGCACTGCGCGTCCAACCCGCGCGGGGGCGACGAGGAGGCGGCCCGCCACCTGATCGAGGCGGCGCGGGCCGCCGAGGTGCGGCACCTGGTGTACATCTCGATCGTCGGCGTCGACCAGGTGCAGTTCGGCTACTACCGCAGCAAGCTCGCCGTCGAGCGGCTGATCGAGGAGTCGGGGCTCGGCTGGACCGTCCTGCGTACGACGCAGTTCCACGACCTGGTGCTCCAGGTGCTGTCGGCCTTCGCGAAACTGCCGGTCATGCCGGTCCCGGTCGGCCTGGTCGACCAGCCGATCGACAGCGGCGAGGTCGCCGTACGGCTGGCCGAGCTCGCGGTGGGCGAACCGGCCGGCCGGGTACCGGACATGGGCGGACCTGAGGTGCGGACCTTCGCCGACCTGGCCCGCGCCTACCTGCGCGCGAGCGGGCGCCGCCGCCCCCTGCTCAAGGTCCCGCTGGCGGGCCGCACGTACCGGTCCTTCCGGGCGGGCGGGCACCTGGCGCCGGAACGGAACGTCGGCGTGGGCACGTTCGAGGACTTCCTCGCGGGACGTTTTCCTCCTGCGGAAACTCGCTAGCCCGTGGCCGCGCGGGAGCCCCACTCTGGCCGAGGGGACACGTCCACCGGGGAGACGTGTCCCGATCGGCCGGACCGGCCGACCGGACGAGATCCGGCCGGCCGGGTCGTCCACCGCCCTACGGCGCCGCTTCGAGCACGGCGCCGTAGCGGCGTGTTGTCCCGAAGTTCCTTCCGCCACGGGCGCGTCATGTCGCGCGCCGTGACGGTGGGACCCGTCCCGAGGACGGTGCGGACAATCTGCGGCAGCGGTCAACGCCGTTGCCAGTAGGACGTTTTGAGGGGATCACGATGTACTACCCGCCCGAGGTCGTCGTCCTTGGAGCCGAGCCGCCGGACCGCCCGGTCCGCGATCCGCTCGCCGTCGCGCTGGCCAACGCCTCGTTCCTGGGCATCGGCTACCTGATGCTGCGGCGGCGCGGCTTCGCCGTACTCACCGCGCTGGTCACCTTCGTGCTGCTGATCCTGCTCGGCGCCGCTTTCCGGACGGTGTGGTGCGAGGGGGTGGTCGTCGGGTGGTGGGTGCTGATGATCGCGCACGGCTGGTTCCTGGCGGGCGGACGGCTGGGGCGGCGTACGGGCGGGGCCGGGGACGGAGCCGTGGGGGCGGCTGCGGGTGGGGCCACGGGTGGAGCGGTGAGTGGAGCCGTGAGTACGGGCCCGCGCCCCGGACCGCTGAGCGGCCGGCGGACCGGCGGCATCCGGACGCAGCGGCTGGTCGCGCTCGGCGTCGCCGTCCCCGTGCTGGTGGTCGTGGGGCTGCTGCGGGTCGACGCCTCCCACGCGGAGGGGACGGTCACCAGCGCGCGGCACAGCGGCGACTGCGCCAAGGCGGTGAGCGCGCAGCACAGCGTGTGGGTCGGCCCGCGGCTGGCCGACTCCCCGCTCACCAAGCGCGGTGAGAAGACCGTGACGGCGTGCCGGCGGCTGGCGGTGGCCAGGTCCGACCTGGCCACCGGGCTGAGCGGCGACACCAAGGCGCTGCGGGCCGGCTTCGACGGCCTGTCCTCGGTCCTCACCGACCTGCCCGGCCACCAGCCGATGGTCGACTCGGTGCTCGACGGCTTTCTCGACGGCCTGCCCACCAAGAACGCCTGCCACACCGCCGCCGTCACCGACTGGCTGCGTACGCGCAAGCCGGACGGCAGCACGCTCGACCGGGCCTCCGCCGTGGTCCGGAAGACGGCGCCCGACGCGCTGCTCGGCTGCGGCGACAGCCTGATGGACGGCAACAACTGGGCGAAGGCGAAGACCCGTTACCAGCAGGTCCTCGCCCAGTACCCGCACGACGCGAAGGCAGCCACCGCCAAAGCCGGTGTCAGGAAAGCCCAGTTGGCGATCGAGCTGGATCACGTCGAGAACCTGCTCGACACGTCGGGCGATTCGGCGCCGCAGTACTGCTCGACGCCCGCGCGCTACAGCGGCGCCCCCGCGCGCCACAAGGGCACCAACAAGGCGCTGTTCTTCGGCAATTCCACCTACACCGACAAACTCCCGGGCAGTTGGCAGGCCACCGACGCCTCCGACGCCACCCTCGTCGTCTGCGCGGGCGACGACAAGGACGGTCCCTCCGTGCAGACCTGCCCGTACAAGGGCGGTATCTACAGCGCCTTTCCGGAGGACGTGACCTTCCACAAGATCGCGATCCCGGTGAAGGTGTACGAACTGCGCACCGGTCGCCTCGTCACCCACAAGACGGTGGAGATCAGCGGCAAGAGCTGCCCCGAGACGCTGGCGTACACCGAGTACGACGGCATCGACACCGGCCCGTCCTCGGACCAGTACGTGGACCCGAGCAAGGCGAACATCCGGGCGGCCTTCAATTCCCTGGTGCACCGTTGAGCGGTTCCTCTCCACTCAACGGTGCGCCGTAGGAACGAAAATGCCGCCGCCCCCACCCGCACGGTGGGAGCGGCGGCACTTTCGCGAAGAGAGCTGCCGGGCCGGGCCCGGCTACTGGCCGATCCGCGGCAGGTTGCCGAGCGGGCCGGGCAGCTCGGTGCCGGTCTGCTGCGCCCGCAGCAGCGCGATGACCGCGCCGACGCCCGCGAGGATCAGGCTGACCCAGAAGCTGAAGCCGTGGCCGCCGGCCGGGCCGAAGTCGGAGTGCGCGAAGATCGCGATCACGTAGAGCACGAAGCCGATGCCGAAGCCCAGGAAGGTCAGCGCCCGCGCCGGGGTGGGCAGTTGGATCTGCGGGGCGAAGAGGCTCGCGGCCAGCGCGCCGGCGCCGAGCACGGTCAGCACCATCGCGAACCAGGCTATGAACAGCCCGTGGTCGAAGTGCCAGGCGCTCCAACTCACACTTCCGAGGTGCACGCCGTACGCGCCGAAATCCCAGGAGTAGTAGTCGAAGAACGAGAAGATGAGGACGATGAACCCGATCCCGAGAATCGCCCAGTCGAGCCGGTTGACCGAAGCGGGGTCGAATGAACCCCCGGACGGTCCACCCGCGTGCGGCGGCGGGGCCGGCGAGCCGGGGGGCGGCGGCACGTCGTGCGTCATGGTGTCTTGTCTCCCTGGTGACATGCGTGAACGAAGAACTCCGGGCGGCTGAGACTAGCGGTCCGCCGCCTGCTCCGTAAGCAAGTCGCGGCGGCATGCGTCGGGTGGGTCCAATTGGTCGTACGGATACGGGAGAAACCCCTGGGGCGGGAAGTGCCTTTCCTGGTGTACGGGATTTCGTGGTGCGGACGGATAACGCCCGTGATGTCGGTTGGCGAGGTTCAAACGGTGGCAAATTCACCGGAGTTCGCCGGAATTCGGCGGAGCCCGCCGCGGCGACGGGGCAGCCCGGGCCGGCGGAGGTTCGCTAAGTTCAGCTGCCTGCAACCGAGTTGAGGCGAGCGTGGAGGCGGACATGGCGGACGGCACGCGGCAACCGGACCAGGGCGGCGCTTCGTGGGTGGGGCTCCCCGACCCCATGGACATCCTGACCAGCCAGGACCTGGTGCTCGACTTCGACGGCGCGATGGAACTCGCCCGCGCCTACCTCGACGTGGACGCCCGGGAGCACGCCGCCGCCGTCGCCGTACGTGCCGGGGGCTCCGGCGAGGCCGACGTGCGGGTGGCCGGCGAACTCGTCACCGCCCTGATCCACCTCGCCGAGGGCGCGTCCCGGCAGGCGGTCAAGTGCCTCAAACCGCTGGACGGCTTCTCCGACCCGGACGTCGCCGCCGAGGTCTTCCTCGTGCGCGGCATGGCCATGGAGGCGCGCGGCAAGCGGGGAGACGCCGACGCGAACTACCGGCTGGCGATGGGCCTGCCGCGGGCCATGAGCGCGGGTCTGGCCGCGATCCAGCTCGCCGGGATGGCCCTGGCCGCGGACGACCTCGACGAGGCCGGCCGGATGCTCCAGGCCGCGATGGGCTGCGGCGTGCCGGTCGTCACCGCCCGGGCCGAACTCGAACTCGCCCTGCTCCTCGAACGATCCGGCAACCAGGAAGCCGCCATCAGGCGTTACCGCGCCGCCATCGACAGCCCGCAGCAGAAGACCGCGCTGCACGCCGCGTTCAACCTCGCCGGGCTGCTCCGGGAGACCGGCGATAGCCCGGAGCAACTCGCTGAGTCCCGGCACTACTTGGAGCAGGTGCACGCCTCCGGGCACCCCGGGTACGCGCCCAAGGCCGCGGTCGACCTCGCTGTCTCGCTGCTCGAAGAGGAGCGCGCTGACGAGGCGGTGCCCTTGCTCGAAGAGGGCACCGCCGCCGACCCCGCGGTCTCCGCCCTCGCCCACTTCCACCTCGGCCTCATCCTCATCGACGCCGAGCAGGCCCGACGCCACCTGCGCACGGCACAGAAGACCGGCACCGGCGAGGTGAAGACCCGCGCCGCGGAAGCGCTGAGGCTGCGCCGCGACCGCTGAGCCCCGTACGGCGCGGGCCCGTTCGAGCGGGTGTCCCCTCGACGTCCGCACGACGTCCGCACGACGCCCGTACGGCGTCCCTACGGAGCCCGGGCCACGGCGCTAGCGTGGGGACGGTGACAGATGAACCGCCCCGGCGGGGGCGCCGGCCGGGGGCTTCGGACACGCGCGGCGCCATCCTCGCCGTCGCGCGGCAGAAGTTCCTCGAACACGGCTACCAGGCGGTGACCCTGCGGGCGATCGCTGACGAAGCCGGCGTGGACGTCGCCCTGATCAGCTACTACTTCGACTCCAAGCGGGGGCTGTTCGGCGCGGCGATGGCGCTGGTGGCGAACCCGGCGGACGTGCTGACGCGGGTGCTCGACGGCGACCCCGCCACGTTCAGCGTGCGGGCGCTGCGCGCCTTGGTGACCATCTGGGACTCCTCCGACACCCGGCCCGCCCTGGAGGCGATGGTCCGCAGCGCGGCGGCCGACGAGGCACTCGCCGCGCTCCTGCGGGAGATGCTCGAACGCGAGGTGTTCGGCCGGATCGCCGAACGTATCGGCGGGGCCAACGCCCAGGCGCGGGCGATGGCGTTCGGCGCGCAGATGGCGGGCATCATCATGACGCGTTACGTGCTGCGCCTGGAGCCGATCGCGTCCATGTCGGTGGACGACATCGTCCGGCACTTCGGCCCCTCCCTGCGGCTCGCCCTTCAGGGCTCGCCCACCCGTCAGCGGCGGTCGTCCGGGTAGCGGGTCGGGCGGCCCCGGGAATTCATCAGGGCCGGCGGATTCGGGCGGTGCATCGGACAAGAGCCCCGTACGACCGGCGGCCGGAATTCATCAACGTGGCGAGTGGCCGACCCCGGGCGGGACCGTGAGCAGGACAGCGACATCCTGTAGGAGGAGGCTCCCATGCGCACCGTGGACTCGCGGAGCGGCACCCCACCCGCCGAACCCGCTCACCCCGCCTCACCGGCCGGGCCGGCCGTCCGGCACGGCGTGGTCCTGTTCGTCACGTGCCTCGCGCTCGGCGCGGTGGTCTCGGCGATGGCCTCGCTGAACGTCGCGCTGCCCAGCCTGGCCCGCGAAACCCACGCGAGCCAGACGCAGTTGTCGTGGATCGTGGACGCCTACAGCCTCGCGTTCGCCTCATTGCTGCTGCCCGCGGGGGCGTTGGGCGACCGGTTCGGGCGGCGGCGGGCGCTGGTGGCCGGTCTCGTGGTCTTCGCCGTGGGGTCGGTGCTGGCCGTGTTCACCAAGGAGGCCGACGAACTCATCGCGCTGCGGGGCCTGTTGGGGGTGGGCGCGGCTTTGGTGATGCCGGCGACGCTGTCCACCATCACCAGCACCTTCCCGCGCGAGCAGCGGACGAAGGCGGTGAGCGCCTGGACCGCGGTGGCCGGCGCGAGCGCCGTCGTCGGGCTGCTGACGTCGGGCCTGCTGCTCCAGGAGTGGTCGTGGCGCTCGGTGTTCCTGCTCAACGTGGTGCTCGCGGCGGTCGCCGCGGTCGGCACGCTGGTCTTCGTACCGGAGTCGGCGGAGGCGGAGCGGCCTCGGCTCGACGCGGTGGGTGCGCTGATCGCGGTGGTCGGCCTGCTCGCCCTCGTCTACTCGGTGATCGAGGCGCCCACCCGCGGCTGGGCCGACCCGCTGACCCTCGGTGGCATCGGTCTCGGCGTGGTGGTGCTCGCCGCCTTCGTCGGATGGGAACTGCGCCGGGAGCAGCCGCTGTTGGACCCGAGGCTGTTCCGCAACCGGCGGTTCTCGGCGGGCTCGGTGTCGGTCACGCTGCAGTTCTTCGTCTTCTTCGGCTTCATCTTCGTGGCCATGCAGTATCTGCAACTGGTTCGCGGGGACAGCCCGTTGGTTGCCGCGGTGAGCGTGCTGCCGCTGGCCGGGGCGCTGGTGCCCGCCACCCGGCTGACCCCGCGACTGGTGGCCCGGGTCGGCGTGCGGCGGCCGTGGGTGGCGGGGCTGGTGCTGGTGGCGGTCGCGATGACGGTCCTCTCGCGGCTGGGCACCGACAGCCCGTACTGGCTGATCGTCGCCGGACTGGTCCCGCTCGGGGCCGGGATGGGCCTGGCGATGACGCCGGCGACCACCGAGATCACGGACGCGCTGCCGCGGGCGCTGCAGAACGTCGGCTCGGCGATGAACGACCTGTCGCGCGAACTGGGCGGGGCACTCGGCATCGCGGTCCTCGGGAGCCTGCTCGGCGCGGGCTACCGCACGCACCTGCACCTGCCGCCCGGGCTGCCGCCGCAGGCGGCGGACGCGGCCCGCTCCTCGCTGGCCGGGGCGACCGGTGTCGGCGGCTCGGTCGCCGACGGAGCACGGCACGCCTTCGTGGACGGCATCCACCAGACGCTGCTGGCGGGCGCGGGCGTGGCCCTGCTCGCGGCGGTCGTCGTCGCCCTGCTGCTGCGGGGCACGCGGTCGCGTTCCGCTGAGCGCGGCGAGCAGGTCGGCGAGCGGGCCGACGCGGCGGATGGGACGGCTTCCCCGCCGGACGGTACGGGCTCCCTGCCGGACGGCACGGGCCCTCGGCCGGACGGCACGTACACCGACAAGCTCCAGCCGCAGCCCCGTTGACGCACCCCGCTTGATCCGTCCCGCTCGACCCGCTCCGCCGTGCGGCCCCTCCTCCACCCGCACGGCTCGGGCCCGCGGCCGATGACGGCCGCGGGCCCGTAGTGCGGGAAACCGGTGGTCAGTGACCGCCGTTGTGCTCCTTCAGGCGGCGGAAGGACTCCTCGATCTCCGCCTCGGCCTCGGTGCGGCCGACCCAGTTCGCGCCCTCGACGGACTTGCCGGGCTCCAGGTCCTTGTAGACCTCGAAGAAGTGCTGGATCTCCAGGCGGTCGAACTCCGAGACGTGGTGGATGTCCCGCAGGTGCTCCACGCGCGGGTCGGACGCGGGCACGCACAGCACCTTGTCGTCGCCGCCGGCCTCGTCGGTCATCCGGAACATGCCGATGGCGCGGCAGGTGATCAGGCACCCGGGGAACGTCGGCTCGTCCAGGATGACCAGCGCGTCCAGCGGGTCGCCGTCCTGGCCGAGGGTGTTCTCGATGAAGCCGTAGTCCGCGGGGTAACTCGTGGACGTGAAGAGCCTGCGGTCCAGGCGGATACGACCGGACTCGTGGTCCACCTCGTACTTGTTTCGTGAACCCTTCGGGATCTCGATCGTGACGTCGAACTCCACGGCCCTACTCCTCAATGATCAGCACACAGTGTGGGTGGTTAAGTGTCTCCCACGCATCGGGGTGGTCGCGAAAGGGGCTGGTCGGCTGTGCCGCTCGGCAGGACGTGGCAGGTCGTGGCGGTATCCGCCGGGATGGGCGTGGTCGTCGCCGCGGGGGCGGCGGCCGCGGCCGGGCCGTGGCAGGGCGGGCAGCGCACCGCGGAACGGAACTTCGCCGCCGCGCGGGACGCCGAGGCCGGACCGGGCGGGAAGCCGAAGGCCAAGCCGAGCCCCGTATCCACGGCCGTGTCCCCGGCCGGGCCCGGGGGCATATCGACGGCCGTGCCGTCCGCGGCGCCCGTCCTGCTGCCGGTCGGCGGCTCCGCGGCGCCCCTGCCGGCCGGCCTCTCCGCCGAGCTCGCCCGCACGCTCGACCCGCTGCTGACGGCGTACGGCATGGGCCCGGTCCGCACCGGCGCCGTGATCGACGTGAGCAGCGGCAGCGTGCTCTTCGACCACCAGGACGGCACCGCGACAACCCCCGCGTCCACCACCAAACTCGCCACCGCGACGGCCGCGCTGGGCCTGCTCGGCCCGGAGAAGCGGCTGACCACGCGGGTGGTGGCGACCGGGACCACCGGGAAGGGTGACGTGGTGCTGGTCGGCGGCGGTGACCCCACGCTGGAGTTGGGGCAACTCGCCGAGGACACCGCGAAGGCGCTGAAGGCGGCCGGGCGGACGAAGATCGCGCTCGGGTACGACACGTCGCTGTACAGCGGGCCGACACTCCACCCCATCGGGCACAACGAGAACCTCGCGCCGGTCACCGCGCTGATGGCCGACGAGGGGCGGCTCGACGGGAGCAGCAGCGGCCCCGCGTCCCGCGCGTGGGACCCGGCGGCGAGCGCGGCGGGGGACTTCGCGCAGCTGCTCGGCAAGCAGGGGATCACCGTGACCGCCGTCACGCACGAGCACGCGGGGACGGCGGGGAACGTGGCCGGCACGACGCTCGCCACGCACGTGTCGGCGCCGCTGGCCGACCTCGTGGAACGCATGCTCACCAACAGCGACAACGACCTCGCGGAGGCGCTGGCGCGGCAGTCCGCGATCGCGAGCGGGCGGCCGGCGAGCTTCGCGGGGGGTGCGGCGGCGATCAGGGCGGCGCTGGTGCGGTACGGGGTGCCGCTGCCGCGGGCGTCGTTCCACGACGGGAGCGGGCTCGACCACGACGACCGGCTGGCGCCGGTCACCCTCGCGCGGTTGCTGGCGCTGGCGGCGAGCCCTGAACACGCCGAGCTGCGCTCGATCCTCACGGGGGTGCCGGTGGCGGACTTCACGGGGACGCTGGCGGCGCGGTTCCACGGGTCGCCTGCGGCGGGCCTGGTGCACGCGAAGACGGGGACGCTCACGGGGACCAACACGATCGCCGGCACCGTGGTCACCGCCGGCGGGCGGCTGCTCGCGTTCTCGTTCATGACCCAGGGCGGATACGACCCCGTCGCGACCGAGCAAGCCCTCGACGCCCTCGCGACAGCCGTAGCCGGCGCCTGACCCTGCGGGGTGGCTGTCTCGTTCTTGTCTGCGGGCTCGTTGTGGTTGGTCGCGCAGTTCCCCGCGCCCCCCTGCGGGGTGGCTGTCTCGTTCTTGTCTGCGGGCTCGTTGTGGTTGGTCGCGCAGTTCCCCGCGCCCCCCTGCGGGGTGGCTGTCTCGTTCTTGTCTGCGGGCTCGTTGTGGTTGGTCGCGCAGTTCCCCGCGCCCCTTCGGCGACCCGCCGTCGCGGTGCCGGTTGGTTCCCGAGGGCCGACCGGTGGCCTGCTGTGCGCTGCGGAGCAGCCGCACATACTCAGGGGCGCGGGGAACTGCGCGACCAGCCACGTCCGACGTGCAGGTAGGTGCCCACAGCAAGGGGCTGCCACCCGGGGGCGCGGGGAACTGCGCGACCAGCCGCGATGGGCCCGCGGGCAAGGGCGAGGCGGCCACCCCGCAGGGGACTGCGGGCTCAGCCCACCACCGGCCCGTAGACGGATCGGAGCCCCGAGAACGGCGGCGGAGAAGCGTTAGGCACCCCCAAATCGGGAGCGGCAACGTACCGTGAAGGTATGACGAGCATCGGTGGAAGCGAGATGGTCGACTGGAACCTCGCCGTGGCGACCGCGCAGCGGCTGACGCGGCCCGGGCCGGAGGTGAGCCGGGACGAGGCACGCGCGATCGTGGCCGAGTTGCGGACCCACGCCGAGGAGTCGGAGAACCACGTCAGCGCGTTCACGCGGATGTACGGCGACGGCGGGGCCCGCCCGCACGGCACCCCCGTGCTGATCGTGGACCGCCCCGGCTGGGTCCGCGCCAACGTCGCGGGCTTCCGCGAGGTGCTCAAACCGCTGCTGGGCAAGATGCAGGCCCGCCGCCCGGGCGGCCCGGGCGGCGTCATGCTCGGCACCGTGGGCGGCAAGGTCACCGGCGTCGAGGTCGGGATGCTGCTGAGCTTCCTGTCCTCCCGGGTGCTCGGCCAGTACGAGACGTTCGCCCCCGCCACGCGGGAGATGCCCGCGGGACCGGTGCAGCCGGGCCCGGGGGAGTCCAGGGCCGGGCGGCTGCTGCTGGTCGCCCCGAACATCGTGCACGTCGAGCGCGAGCTGGACGTCGACCCGCACGACTTCCGGCTGTGGGTGTGCCTGCACGAGGAGACCCACCGCACCCAGTTCTCCGCCGTGCCCTGGCTGCGCGACCACATCGAGGGCGAGATCCAGTCCTTCCTCGGTGAGACCGAACTCGACGCCTCCACGGTCGTGGAGCGGGTCCGGCAGGCGGTGCAGACCTTCAGCGGCGCGGGCAAGGACCGCGAGGAGGGCGAGGAGGGCGCCGACGGTGAGCCGGACGACGGCCGCAGCCTCGTGGACCTCGTGCAGACCCCCGCGCAGAAGGAGATCCTCACCCGGCTGACCGCCGTGATGTCGCTGCTGGAGGGGCACGCCGACTACGTGATGGACGGTGTGGGCCCCGAGGTGGTGCCGAGCGTCGCGGAGATCCGGGAGAAGTTCGGGCAGCGCCGCGCCAGCGGCGCGGGCCGGCTCGACCAGGCGCTGCGCCGGCTGCTGGGCCTGGACGCGAAGCTGCGGCAGTACCGCGACGGCGAGCGGTTCGTGCGCGGCGTGGTCAAGGACGTCGGCATGGACGGTTTCAACCGCGTGTGGACCTCGCCGAACACGCTGCCCACCAAGGCGGAGATCGCCAAACCCGCGGAGTGGGTGGCGCGGGTGCACGGCCGCACCGACGGCTGAGCCGGGCGCCGTACCGTACCGCCGTGGACGCGGGCGGGCTCGTTCGCAGGAGCGCGAGCCCCGGCCGCGCCTCCGCGAGCCCTGGCCGTTCACACCCTCCGCCCCACCCGTACCGGCCGTGCCGCCCCGCCGAGGGTGGTCCGGCCGCTGGTTTTGCGCCCGGTTCACCCGTCCGAGGGACCGCTGGCGTGGGGTGCCGCGTGCGATGCTCGGGTTATGCCCGGGCTTCTGTCACCATCTGAATACCCTGCGTCAACCTGTCTCGCAGGGCTTCTCGCTCTGCCCGCCCCACCCAGCCTCCCCAGGAGGGAACCGGACATGGGACCCCACCCCACGGTCGCGGCGATACGTCTGGCGGTCCGCCGCGTCCTGCACGACGTGCTCGCAGCCTCCGCCGACGCGTCCGCCGCGCCGTCCACCGCCACCGCGGGCGCCGCCGGCCCGCTCGTACTCGCCGCGTGCAGCGGCGGCGCCGATTCGATGGCGCTGGCCGCCGCCCTCGCCTTCGAAGCGCCCCGGCTCGGCATGCGTGCCGGCGCCGTCACCGTCGACCACGGCCTGCAAAGCGGCTCGGCCCGCCGCGCGCAGGAGGTCGTGGAGCGGCTGCGTGCCCTCGGCCTCGACCCGGTCGACGCGATCGGCGTGACCGTCGGCCGGCAGTCCACCACGGCCGCGCACGGCGGCGCGTACGTCGGCACCGCGGGCACCGGCACCGGTCGCCGGGTCGGCCCCGAGGCCGCCGCGCGCGACGCGCGGTACGCCGCGCTGGACACCGTCGCCGAACGCCGCGGCGCCGCCGCGGTGTTGCTCGGCCACACCCGGGACGACCAGGCGGAGACGGTGCTGCTCGGCCTCGCCCGCGGCTCCGGCACCCGCTCGCTGTCCGGCATGGCCGCGGTCTCCGGCACCGGCGGCCGCTACCGCCGGCCGTTCCTGCTGCTCGACCGCGACACCGTCCGCCAGGGCTGCCTCGCCCAGGGCATCACCGTGTGGGAGGACCCGCACAACCACGACCCCGCGTACACCCGCTCCCGGGTCCGGCACGAAGCGCTGCCGGTGCTGGAGAAGTCGCTCGGCAAGGGCGTCGTGCAGGCGCTGGCCCGTACCGCCCAGCTCTCGCGCGACGACGCCGACGCCCTCGACCAGTGGGCCGCCGACGCGCAGGCCGACGTGGCCGGCGACGACGGCAGCCTCGACGTGGCCCGGCTGCACCGGCTGCCCGCGGCGGTCCGGCGCCGGGTGCTGCGCAGGGCGGCGGTGGCCGCCGGGTCCCCGCCGGGCTTCCTCTTCGCCCGCCACATCGAAGAGGTGGACCGCCTGGTGACGGGCTGGCGCGGGCAGAAGGCGCTCAACCTGCCGGGCGGCGTCGCCGTCCGAAGGGCGGATGGCAGACTGGTGTTCTCGCCGTCGTAGAGCCGCAGACCTGAGGACGTACCGCGTAGTGAACGAGACCGACATGGGCGCCGACCTTGAGAAGGTGCTCATCGCCAAGGCAGACATCGACGCGAAGCTGGGGGAGCTGGCCGCCGAGATCGATCGGGACTACGCGGGCAAGGACCTGCTGATCGTCGGTGTCCTCAAGGGCGCCGTCATGGTGATGGCCGACCTGGCCCGAGCCCTGTCGAGCAACGTGACCATGGACTGGATGGCGGTGTCCTCCTACGGCGCCGGCACCAAGTCCTCCGGCGTGGTCCGCATCCTCAAGGACCTGGACACCGACATCGCCGGGCGGCACGTCCTGATCGTCGAGGACATCATCGACTCCGGGCTGACCCTCTCCTGGCTGATCAGCAACCTCGGATCGCGCGGCCCGGCCTCCCTGGAGGTCTGCACGCTGCTGCGCAAGCCCGAGGCGGCGAAGGTTCGCATCGATGTCAAATACACTGGCTTCGACATCCCCAACGAGTTCGTGGTCGGTTACGGCCTGGACTACTCCGAGAAGTACCGCAACCTGCCGTTCGTCGGCACCCTCGCACCGCACGTCTACGGGGGCTGAGGCCGCACTGAGACCACCCTCACGGCGGCCCGGGGAACCCCTGTCGGTTTCCCGCCGTTGGAGCAGGGGAAAGCCGGATTGTTAACGGTCGGCGGCAACCTCGGGTCACAATGCTGGGGTACCGTCCGAAGGATCGGGTCATACACCGGATGCACACGTCGCCCACCAGCGGCTGTGCCTCACTGCGGCAGGAGGGACGGGGCGTTTACGCCCCGCATGGATGGACGTGAAGCGCTATTTCCGTGGGCCGGTCATGTGGATCGTGCTGGCTGTCCTTGCCGTGGTCGTGTTGATGGAAGTCGTCGGCTCCGGCGGCGGCTACAAGACAGTCGACACAGGCCAGGTACTGCACGCGATCAACACCAACCACGCCAGTTCCGCACAGCTGACCACTGGGGACGACAACTCCATCAAGGTCCAGCTCAAGGACGGCTACAAGATCAAGGGCAGCTCGAAGGTCCGCGCCAGCTACATCGGCAACCAGGGCTCCTCGATCGCCGCAAACCTGCAGAAGATCCAGGACGGACAGGTCAAGGGCGTCGCACTGCCCGACGGCTACACCGTCTCGCCGTCCAAGCAGAACGCGTTCGTCAGCATCCTGCTGTCGCTGCTGCCCTTCGTCCTGATCGTGGTGGTCTTCCTCTTCCTGATGAACCAGATGCAGGGCGGCGGTTCGCGCGTCATGCAGTTCGGGAAGTCCAAGGCCAAGCTGATCACCAAGGACACCCCCAAGACCACCTTCGCCGACGTCGCGGGCTGCGACGAGGCGGTGGAGGAACTGCAGGAGATCAAGGAGTTCCTGCAGGAGCCGGCGAAGTTCCAGGCCGTCGGCGCCAAGATCCCCAAGGGCGTGCTGCTCTACGGCCGTCCCGGCACCGGTAAGACGCTGCTGGCGCGAGCCGTGGCCGGCGAGGCCGGCGTGCCGTTCTACTCGATCTCGGGTTCCGACTTCGTCGAGATGTTCGTCGGCGTCGGCGCCTCCCGGGTCCGCGACCTGTTCGAGCAGGCCAAGGCGAACGCCCCGGCGATCGTCTTCGTCGACGAGATCGACGCTGTCGGCCGGCACCGCGGTGCGGGCCTCGGCGGCGGTCACGACGAGCGCGAGCAGACCCTCAACCAGCTGCTCGTCGAGATGGACGGCTTCGACGTCAAGGGCGGCGTGATCCTCATCGCCGCGACGAACCGGCCGGACATCCTCGACCCGGCGCTGCTGCGCCCGGGCCGGTTCGACCGGCAGATCGCGGTCGACCCGCCGGACCTCAACGGCCGGCTGGAGATCCTCACCGTGCACCAGAAGGGCAAGCCGATCGCGCCGGACGTCGACCTCATGGCCGTCGCCCGCCGCACCCCCGGCTTCACCGGTGCCGACCTGAGCAACGTGCTCAACGAGGCGGCGCTGCTCACCGCGCGCAGCGACAAGAAGGTGATCGACAACGGCGTGCTGGACGAGGCCATCGACCGTGTGGTGGCCGGCCCCCAGAAGCGCACCCGGATCATGTCGGACAAGGAGAAGAAGACCACCGCTTACCACGAGGGCGGACACGCCCTGGTCGCGGCGGCCTCACCGAACTCCGACCCGGTCCACAAGATCACCATCCTGTCCCGCGGCCGTGCCCTCGGCTACACGATGGTGCTGCCCGACGAGGACAAGTACTCCACGTCGCGCAACGAGATGCTCGACCAGCTCGCCTACATGATGGGCGGCCGGGCGGCGGAGGAACTGGTCTTCCACGACCCGACCACCGGCGCCTCGGACGACATCGACAAGGCCACCACCACCGCCCGCGCCATGGTCACGCAGTACGGCATGACCGAGCGGCTCGGCGCGATCAAGTTCGGCACCAGCGACTCGGAGCCGTTCCTCGGTCGTGAGATGGGTCACCAGCGCGACTACTCGGAAGAGGTCGCCGGGCTGGTCGACGAGGAGGTCAAGAAGCTGATCGAGACGGCGCACAACGAGGCGTGGGAGATCCTCGTCGAGAACCGCGACGTCCTCGACAACCTCGTGCTCGCGCTGCTGGAGCGGGAGACGCTCAACAAGGAGGAGATCGCCGAGATCTTCGCCCCGGTGGTCAAGCGTCCGCCGCGCCCGGCCTGGACCGGTTCGGCTCGCCGGACCCCGTCCACCCGGCCGCCGGTGCTCTCCCCGAAGGAGCTGGCACTGACCAACGGCGCCCAGGCGATCAACGGAAGCGGCCCGTCGCCGGTCTCCACCACCAAGCCCACCGAGCCGGTCGACCTGCCGGAAGACCGCCCGGAGAGCTGAACATCACACTGATCCACCCCGTTTCGGGCACTGTCCGGAATGCGATTCGCGGCCCCAGGGTTCTAGCCTTGGGGCCGCGGCCGTGTTTTCGACCGGCTGTGTTTCCCTACCGGCCGCGATGGCAGCAGCAAGACGCATCAGCAAGGCGGCACCGGCGAGGCGGCACCGGCCAGGTGGCGTCAGCAGGAGGAGCGAGGCCCATGACCGACCCCGTGACGCTCGACGGCGACCAGGCGCCCGGCGAGTTCGACGAGAAGCGGGCCGAGGCCGCGATCCGTGAGCTGCTCTACGCGGTGGGCGAGGACCCCGACCGGGAGGGCCTGCGCGAGACCCCGAGCCGGGTGGCCCGCGCCTACCGGGAGATATTCGCCGGGCTGTGGCAGCAGCCCGAGGACGTACTGACCACCACCTTCGACCTCGGTCACGACGAGATGGTGCTGGTCAAGGACATCGAGGTGATGTCCTCCTGCGAGCACCACCTGGTGCCCTTCGTCGGCGTCGCCCACATCGGGTACATCCCGGCGAGCAGCGGGAAGATCACCGGGCTGTCGAAGCTGGCGCGGCTGGTGGACGTGTACGCGCGGCGCCCGCAGGTGCAGGAGCGGCTGACCACGCAGGTCGCCGACGCGATGATGCGGATACTGGAACCGCGCGGGGTGATCGTGGTCATCGAGTGCGAGCACATGTGCATGACGATGCGGGGGGTGCGCAAGCCCGGGGCGAAGACCATCACGTCGGCGGTGCGCGGCCAGCTGAGGGACCCCGCGACGCGCTCCGAGGCGATGAGCCTGATCATCGGCCGCGGGTAGCTGCTCGGGGGAGCGGGGGCAGCCAGGCATCCGGCGCAACCGGGGGAATCCGCCCGGGTAACCGGAAGCAGCCCGGGGGGAAGGTTTTCGGCCGTACCGGCGGGCTGTTGAGCGCGCCCGGCCGGGAGATCGTCGCGGATTGACACGACTCGCGCGCAACCCGTAGACGGATGATTCCGTCCTAGTGGGCGCAACCGTCCCTCATACCGGAACCTGTGAGCACCTTGTCCGCTGACCGCGCCCGCATGACGCACCACCGCCTGATGCCGCACGCCTCGTCCGTTCCGAAGATCTTCGGTACGGCGGCGGCCGTGATCGGCCTGCTCGACGTGGTCTCCGCGGTGTTCCCCGCCTTCCGCAACCGGCGGATGCACGAGCTGGCCGCGGTCTTCCCGGGCACCGTCAGCTCGCTCGCGGCGGCGACGGCGGTGGTCACCGGCATCCTGCTGCTGATGCTGGCGCACGGCCTGAAGCGGGGCAAGCAGCGCGCCTGGTGGGCGGCGGTGCTGCTGCTGCCGCTCGGCGCCGCCACCCAGATCGTCTACCGGCACTCGATCTTCGGCGCCGTGGTCTCGCTGGGCCTGCTCACCCTGCTGATCAAGTACCGCGGCGAGTTCACCGCGCTCTCCGACCCGCGCACCCGCTGGCGGGCGGTGGTGAACCTGGTCGGCCTCAGCACGCTGGCGTTCTGCCTCGGCCTGGTCATCACCAGCGCCCACCCCGCCTCCGAGCGCGGCAACCCCGGCATCACCGACCGCTGCCTGCACGTGCTCTACGGGCTCTTCGGCTTCTCCGGCCCGGTGCACTACACCAGCGACCGGGTCGGCGACGTGGTCGGCTACTCGCTGGGCGGCCTCGGCCTGCTCATCGCCTGCTCCACCGCCTACCTGGTGCTGCGGCCGGCCCGCCCGGTCGCCGAGCTGAGCGAGGACGACGAGCAGCGGCTGCGGATTCTGCTCGCCCGGCACGGCGCCCGCGACTCCCTCGGCCACTTCGCGCTGCGCCGCGACAAGTCCGTGGTCTTCTCGCCCAGCGGCAAGGCCGCGATCTGCTACCGGGTGGTCTCCGGAGTGGCGCTGGCCAGCGGCGACCCGATCGGTGACGTGGAGGCGTGGCCCGGCGCCATCGAGGCCTACATGGACCTGGCCCGCGCGCACGCCTGGCTGCCCGCCGTCGTCGGGTGCAGCGAGACCGGCGGCGAGGTGTGGACCCGGGAGACCGGCCTGGACGCCCTGGAACTCGGCGACGAGGCGATCGTGGACGTCGTGGACTTCACGCTGGCCGGGCGGGCGATGCGGAACGTACGGCAGATGGTCAAGCGGATCGAGCGGTGCGGATACGTCTGCCGGGTGCGGCGGGTGCACGAGCTGACCGAGGAGGAGAAGCAGCGGGTGCGGCTCGCCGCGGACGCCTGGCGCGGCACCGACACCGAGCGGGGCTTCTCCATGGCGCTCGGCCGGTTCGGCGAGGAGACCGACGGGGACTGCGTGGTCGTCACCGCCCACAAGGAGTGCGAGCCGGACGCCGCGCACCCCGAACTCGGCGACCTGCGGGCCGTCCTGCACTTCGTGCCCTGGGGGACGGACGGCATGTCCCTGGAGCTGATGCGGCGCGACCGCGCCGCCGACCCCGGGCTCAACGAACTCCTCATCGTGGCCGCCCTGCAGAAGGCGCCCGAGCTGGGCGTGAAACACGTCTCGCTGAACTTCGCGATGTTCCGCTCGGCACTGGCCCGCGGTGAGCGGATCGGCGCCGGGCCGGTGCTGCGCGGATGGCGCGGGCTGCTGGTGTTCCTGTCCCGCTGGTTCCAGATCGAGTCGCTGTACAAGTTCAACGCCAAGTTCCAGCCCCAGTGGGTGCCGCGGTTCCTGGTCTTCCCCAACTCGCGCGACCTGCCCCGGATCGGCTTCGCCATCATGCAGGCCGAGGGCTTCGTCACCCTGTCGCTGCCGCTGCCCGACGCCCTCCAGCGCTTCCTGCCCGGCCGCGCCGCCCGCCCCGCCCACCGCCACAAGCCCGGCTACGCCTCCCTGGAGGACGCCCCCGAGCGGAAGTTCGTGGCGTAGCGCCCGGCCCGGCGCCCGGAGGCGAGTCGGCGGCGTAGGGACAGACCCGTACGCTGGGCGCATGAGTACGTCACAGGCGCGGAGCGGACCGGTCGGACTGCCGCGGTGGGATCGCTGCGCCGTCATGGGTGTGGTGAACGTCACGCCCGACTCGTTCTCCGACGGCGGGCAGTGGTTCGATCCGGAACTGGCGGTGAAGCACGGCCTGGACCTGGTCGCGCAGGGCGCTGACCTGGTCGACGTGGGTGGGGAGTCCACCCGGCCCGGAGCGGCGAGGGTGGACGAAGCGGAGGAGCTGCGCCGGGTGATCCCGGTGGTGCGCGAGCTGGCGGCCTCCGGGGTGCTGGTGAGCGTGGACACGATGCGCGCGTCCGTCGCCGAGCAGGCGGTCGCGGCCGGCGCCCGGTTGGTCAACGACGTCAGCGGCGGCCTGGCCGACCCGGCGATGGTCCCGGTGGTCGCGTCGGCCGCGGTGCCGTTCGTGGTGATGCACTGGCGCGGCCGCAGCATCGACATGAACAACCGCGCGGTCTACGGCGACGTGCTCGGTGAGGTGCTCGCCGAACTGCGGACCGGGCTGACCCGGGCGCTGGAGGGCGGCATCGCGCCCGAACGGATCGTGGTCGACCCGGGCCTGGGCTTCGCGAAGACCGCCGAGCACGACCTGACGCTGCTCGCGCACCTGCCCGAACTGGCCGCGCTGGGCCGCCCGCTGCTGGTCGCCGCCTCCCGCAAGCGGTTCCTCGGCCGGGTGCTGGCCGGGACCGCGCAGGCCGCGCCGCCGCCGGCCAGGGAACGGGACGCGGCGACCGCCGCGGTGACCGCGATCGCCGCGCGCGAGGGCGCGTGGGCGGTGCGGGTGCACGAGGTGCGGGCGAGCGCCGACGCGGTACGGGTGGCCCGCGCCATCGAGGCCGCCGGCTCCGGCGCGGTCGCCGAGACCCCCGAGGGACAGGCGTGACGGGGCGTACCGCGGAGTCGCGCGCGGTCGAGCGGGCCAACCAGGCGTTCTACGACGCGATCGAGCACTCCAACCTCGACGAGCTGGAGGCGGCCGTGCTGACCGGCCCGCTCGCCGAGTCCGTCTCGACGGTGCACCCCGGCTGGCCGGTGCTGCGCGGGCGGCGCGAGGTGATGCGCTCGTACGCGCTGATCATGGCGAACACGGAGTACATCCAGTTCTTCCTCACCGACGTGGAGGTCGCGGTCGACGGCGACGCCGCGCTGGTGACCTGCACCGAGAACATCCTCACCGGCGGCCCCGCCGAGGAGGACGGCTCCGCGGGCGCCCTGGTCGGCGGCCTGGTGGTCGCCACGAACATCTTCCGGCGCACCTCCGAGGGCTGGCGGCTGTGGGCGCACCACGGCTCCCCGGTGCTCGCGGAGGAGGATGACGACGACGAGGACGACGACATCGCGGCCGACGACGTCGACGCCGCCATAGAGGACGTGCTCGGCGAGGTCCTGGAGGCCGCGAAGGCCGACGCCGAGGACCTGGACGGCGGCGACAACGACAACGGCGGCGGCGACAACGGCGACGGCGACGGTGGCGACACCGACGGGCACGACGAAGAGGCCGGCGACGGCACCACCGAGGCCGATGACGGCGGCGACGGCAAGGACGACGGCGACGACGGCGACGACGGCCGCGGCCGGCGCGGCGCCGGCGACGGTACGGAGGAGTGAGCAGCGTGGACCGGGTCACACTGCGCGGGCTGAGCATCCGCGGCAACCACGGCGTGTTCGACCACGAACGGGCGGACGGCCAGACCTTCGTGGTCGATCTCGCGCTCGGCCTGGACACGTCCGCGGCGGCGGCCGGTGACGACCTGACGCGTACCGTGCACTACGGTGTGCTGGCCGAACAGGTCGCGGCCGTCGTCTCCGGCGAGCCGGTCAACCTCATCGAAACCCTCGCCCAGCGCATTGCCGACACGTGCCTGGGGCACGCTCAGGTGGAGGAGGTGGAGGTGACCGTGCACAAGCCGGACGCGCCGATCACCGTGCCGTTCGACGACGTGACCGTGACGATCACCCGGAGGCGCCCGTGAGTGCGGAGAATCCCGACTACAGCACCGGACACGCTCCTGAGTACGGGGTGGCCGATCCGACCGTGCAGCCCGTGCCGGCCGAGGTGACCGCCCGGGTCGACGCCGCCGACAGCACCCTGCAGAACCCGCGCACCGCGGTGATCGCGCTGGGCGGAAACCTGGGCAACCGCCTGGAGACCCTGCAAGGCGCCGTGGACGCCCTGGAGGACACCCCGGGGGTGCGGGTCAAGGAAGTCTCCCCGGTGTACGAGACCGAGCCGTGGGGCGTCCCCGAGGGCAGCCAGCCGACGTACTTCAACGCGGTCGTGGTGGTGCGCACCACGCTGCCGCCGGCCTCCCTGCTGGAGCGCGCCCACGCCATCGAGGAGGCGTACCTGCGGGTGCGCACCGAGCACTGGGGCCCGCGCACCATCGACGTCGACATCGTGGCGTACGACGCCTGCGTGTCCGACGACCCGGTGCTGACCCTTCCGCACCCGCGGGCGCACGAGCGGGCCTTCGTCCTGGTGCCGTGGCACGACGTGCAACCGGCCGCCGTGCTGCCCGGCCGTGGCCCGGTCGCCGAACTGCTGGCCGCGGTCGGCGACGGCGGCGTACGGCGGCGCGGCGACGTGGAACTCCGGCTGCCCGAATAATCGTTGGGACCTGCGCCGGCATATTCGGCGAGTACGTACGCGAATCCCGTATCCGCGTACCGGAACGTGTGGAAAGACGTGGAGGCGGACACCCGGTGAGGACCCTGCGGATCAGGACGCTGGCCGGCATCTTCGTGGTCGCGGGTGTGCTGTCGTGGGCGGCGGCGAAGTTGTGGGACACCTTCGGGACGCTGCCGGGGGTGCCGCTCGCCGCGCCCGTCGTGCTCGCGCTGATCGCCGCCGCGCTCTTCGCCACCGCGCTGTCGATAAGGTCCCGGCTGCGGGCCCAGCGTGAGCGGCAGCCCGGCGCGAAGGGCGTCGATCCGCTCGCCGCCGCCCGCGCGGTCGTCTTCGGGCAGGCCAGCGCGCTGGTCGCGTCCCTCGTGGTGGGGATGTACGGCGGCACCGGGATCTTCCTGGTGATGTACAAGCTCGACATGGACCCCCGGCGGCAGCAGGCCATCTACGCGGGGCTGGCGGTGCTGGCCGGGATCGCGGTGGTGGCGGCGGCGCTGTTCCTGGAACGCGTCTGCAGGCTTCCCGAGGACGACGACCGGCAGCACGGCACGCCCGCGCAGCGCTCCCGCTGAGCCGGGCCCGTCAGGCGGTCCGGCGGGGCGGGCCCGGCGCGGCGGACTCCTCGGCACGCGGGTCGGCTGGGCTGATCCAGTGAGCCGGTCCCGTGCGGGCGAGCCCCGTGCGCCGGGCCGCCGCGAGGATCGGCCGGCGCGGCGGCCGATCCGCTGTGAGCTGCGCACTTGACCGGCGGGGCCGGAGATGGTTCAGTCCGTTCCGTGAACGGCACGCGCCTGCATCTGCACCGGAGGGTCCATCTCGACCTCCTCCGGTACGCGGGCTGCGTGTGTACGGCCGCGCGCTGACGCGCGCCCTCGGCCCACCGTTCGCCCGCGCGTCGTCCGCGCATTCCTCCCTTCGGGTGGTAACCCATGTCCGCCGTTCCCGCTGCCTCTCCCGTGTCCTCCGCCGGCTCCACGGCCGTCGCTCCGGCGACTTCCGCTCCGACGGCTCCCGCCGAGGCACTTGAGGCCCCCGCGCCGGCCGTGTCCCCGGCGCCCACCGC
Organism: Streptomyces sp. NBC_00448; assembly: GCF_036014115.1. NCBI lineage: Bacteria > Bacillati > Actinomycetota > Actinomycetes > Kitasatosporales > Streptomycetaceae > Streptomyces > Streptomyces sp. NBC_00448. The sequence continues at coordinate 4,114,747 of NZ_CP107913.1, read as the reverse complement.
CGCCGAACTCCTCGACTTCGCCCGCTCGATCGCCGCCGACGCCGCCGTCGTGTCCGAACTCCCGCTGGACGCCGAAGGCCGCACCTGGCGGCGGCTGGAAGGACCCGGCGGGGCCGAGGCGTGGCTGATCGGCTGGCCGCCCGGCGCCGAGACCGGCTGGCACGACCACGGCGGCTCGTACGGCGTCTTCGTCACCGCCGCGGGCGAGTTGACCGAGCACTCGCTGGCGGTGCCGCTGCCGACCGAGGGCTGGCGGTCGCTGGAACTCGCCGACGGCGTGGACCGGCGCCGCGTCCTGCCCGAGGGCAAGGGCCGCGCGTTCGGCCGCGAGCACGTGCACCAGGTGGTGAACGTGTCCGAGACCACCCACGCGGTGTCCGTGCACGCGTACTACCCGCCGCTGCCGCTGATGCGCCGCTACAGCCGCAAGGACAGCACGCTGCGGCTGGAGTTCGTCGAGCGCCCCGAGGAGTGGTGACGCGGATGACCGGCACACAGGGCGGTCCTTCCGGGACATCCCGGTCGATAGCGGACCATCTGGCCGCCGTACGCACCCGGTTGGCCCGGCTCTCCCCGGCCGAGGCCGCCGCGGCCGCCCGCGACGGCGGCGCGCTGCTGGTGGACATCCGCTACGGCGCGCTGCGCGACCGCGACGGCACCGTGCCCGGCGCGGTCATCGTGGAGCGCAACGAACTGGAGTGGCGGCTCGACCCGGAGGGCTCGCACCGCCTCCCGCACGCCACCGGCCACGACCTGCCCGTCATCGTGTTCTGCAACGAGGGTTACGCCTCGTCGCTGGCGGCCGCCTCCCTGCACGACCTCGGCCTGCACCGCGCGACCGACCTCGTCGGCGGCTTCCAGGCGTGGCGCGCGGCGGGCCTGCCGGTCACCCCGCCCGACGGCCGTCCGACCGTTCCGCACCCGCCGATCGGGCCGGGCGCGCACCCCGTGCGGTGACCGCCCGACCGGCGGTCCTGACGCGTGGGGCCCCGGGTGACCAAGATCCAATATGTCCGTGCGCACGTGCCGCGTCCGGTCATGCGCAGTGGGTGACGAACATGCGCAACGGTACGGCCAAACCCCCCGAAAATTAGGGCCCCGGGCCCCCACGGAAGCCTTGCGCACGCTAAATTTCTGGCCATGCCCCGTGGACGTCACCGCCATTCCCAGCCGCTGCACCGGATGATGCCGCCGCTGACCGTCGCAGGCACCGCGGCCGTACTGGCCGTCATATCGGTCTTCGCCGGTGATACGGAGCTGCTGCGGGTGCTCGCGGTGGCGATCGCGCTCGTCGCGGTGGCCGGGGCGCTGCTCGCGCGGACCTGGGACCGTTCGGCCGGGCGCGAGGTCGCGGAGCTGACCGCGCTGCGGACGCGCGACGAGTGGAAGACCGACGAGCGGGTGGCCGAGCTGGAGACCGACCTGGAGGAGTCCAGGGAGATCCGCGGCCGGCTGGAGAAGAAGCTGCGCGGCAAGCGGTCGGAGCTGGCGCGGCTGCGCTCGGAGCACGCCGATCTGCTGCGGCGCTACGCCACCGCGGAGAGCGAGCGGGCCCGGGCCCTGGAGGCGCGGCGCCGGCTCCAGCGGGAGGGCGCCACGGCGCCCCGGATCGCGCTGGGCACCGGGGTGGCCGCGGTCGGCCCCGCCGCCTACCTCAAGGCCGCGGACGCGCTGCGCAACCTCGCGCGCAACGCCGCCACCCAGCAGGCGCAGCGCACCGTCGAGGACGCCCGGCGCCGGGACGCCGCGGCCGCGGACGAGCCGCAGGGCAAGCACGCGTCGGGGTCGCAGGCGCTCCCGGTCCGCGAGCACCGCCTGGTGCCCGCGGCCACCGCGGCGGCCGTCCTGCCCTACGCCCAGCCGGGCCGCTCCACCGCCGCCCAGGCCCATCGCGCGGTCGGCGGCTTCGACTTCTTCGGCACCCACAAGTCGCTTCCCGCGGCCACCCCGGTGCAGCTCGCCGCGCCCGCCGCGATCCCCGCGCCCGCCGCGGTCCCCGCGCCAGCGGCCGAGCCCGAGGCCGTCACCGCGTCCGCGCCGGCCGCCACGCCCGACCACGAGCCGGCCGCGGCCGAGGTGATCGACCTCACCGCCCACGACGACACCGAGCAGCTCGACGTCAGCGACCTGCGGGGCGCCGCGCGTTGACGGCCGCGGCGCGCTGACCGCCTCCGCCGGGACGGCGGCAACGGCGCCCGGGCACCGGGCTACTTGTCGATGTCGCCGACGACGAAGAACATCGAGCCGAGGATCGCGACCATGTCGGCCACCAGCGTGCCCGGCAGCAGCACGTTCAGCGCCTGGATGTTGTTGAACGACGCCGAGCGCAGCTTCAGCCGGTACGGGGTCTTCTCGCCCTTGGACACCAGGTAGTAGCCGTTGAGGCCGAGCGGGTTCTCGGTCCAGGCGTAGGTGTGGCCCTCGGGCGCCTTGAGGACCTTCGGCAGGCGCTGGTTGACCGGGCCGGGCGGCAGTTCGGCGAGCCGGTCCAGGCAGGCGTCGGCCAGCGCCAGCGCGTTGTGGGTCTGCTCCAGCAGCACCTCGAACCGGGCCAGGCAGTCGCCCTCGGTCCGGGTGGCCACCTTCAGGACGTCGCCCAACTCCCCGTACCCGAGGTACGGTTCGTCGCGCCGCAGGTCGAAGTCGACGCCGGAGGCGCGGGCGATCGGCCCGCTCACCCCGTACGCGTGCACGTCGGCCGCCGACAGCACCCCCACGCCGCGGGTGCGGCCGCGGAAGATCTCGTTGCCGACCACCAGGTCGTCGAAGCGGCCCATCCGCGACCGCACGCCGGCCACCGCGGCCCGCGCCCGCCCGGTCCAGCCGTTCGGCAGGTCCTCCTTCAGGCCGCCGACCCGGTTGAACATGTAGTGCATCCGGCCGCCGGAGACCTCCTCCATCACATGCTGCAACTCCTCGCGCTCGGTGAACGCGTAGAAGATCGGCGTGATCCCGCCCAGCTCCAGCGGATACGACCCGAGGAACATCAGGTGGTTCAGCACCCGGTTCAGCTCGGCCAGCAGCGTCCGGAGCCACACCGCGCGCTCGGGCACCTCCATGCCGAGCATCCGCTCGACCGCGAGCACCACGCCCAGCTCGTTGGAGAACGCCGACAGCCAGTCGTGCCGGTTCGCCAGCATGATGATCTGCCGGTAGTCCCGCGCCTCGAAGAGCTTCTCCGCGCCGCGGTGCATGTACCCGACGATCGGCTCCGCGGTCCTGATCCGCTCCCCGTCCAACACGAGCCGCAACCGCAGCACCCCATGCGTCGAGGGATGCTGAGGCCCGATGTTCAGCACCATGTCCGTGCTCTCGGCCGCCCCACCGACCCCGACCGTCGTCTCCGTCATGCCCCCATCCTCTCAGGCCGCCCGACGGTGTCAGACGGCGTGCTTCGGAAGCGGCCTCACCTCGCCGTCCTCGAACATGTCGTGCAGGCCGTGCGCGAACCTGTCCCACGTCACCGAGGGACGGGGCTCGACCCACTCGAAGGGGCGTTCCCGGACCCCGACGGCCCAAGCGAAGTGGTAGAGGCCGGTCTCCAGCATCCGTTCGCACATGAGCGCCGACCGTTCGAGGTAGCCGGCCCCCTCGAACGCCGGGTCGCTCCGGCCCGCCGCGACCTGCGGCACGGTGACGGGCTTCGTACTGGCGGGCGTCATCGCCATGACGAACACGTAGGCGCGGCGCATGGTCCGCGGCAGCAGTCCGTGAATCTCGGCCTGCCGGACGTCCTCGGCCACACCGAACACCTCGTCCGCACGGTTGTTGAGGTTCTTGCCCTCGCTTCCGCTCATCGACTTGTACTCGACCGCGAGGACCGGCTCGCCGTGCTGGAGTACGAGAAGGTCCCATGCCTTGGTCGGGCGGTAGTAGCCGGGCAGGACCGCGCTCCGCGCGACCCGGAGCTCGAGTCCCCGGGCCCCGGTCGCCGCCAACTCGTCCTGGACGAGGCGATCGATCGCGTTCAGGTGCTTTCCACCCGTCACCGCGGGCCGGTTGCCGTCCTGGGCGTTGCCGGTGCTGTTCGAGCGCAGCGCCTGTTCGATCCGGGTGTCTATCCACCCGCGCAGTGCGAGATCGACACGCATCCTCGCGCCTCGGATCATTCCCACTCCTCTTCTGGTTCTGTTGTTGCGCGGGTCGGTCAGTCGGGCAACGAGTCAAGTCCGTAGGCGCGTAGCGCCGCGGTCGTGGCACGTGCGCGATCGCGTGCTCGGAACGCCGCTTTGAGCTCGTTCAGCACTGGCCCCGGAATGCCGGCCAGCTCGGGCACACGGACCCGCCGTAGGTACTGGGCCTGGAACCGCATGGTGTTGCCGCGCATTTTTACGCAGTAGGCCGACACCTGCTTCTCCACCGCCTCGCTGAGCAGCAGCCCGCCCAGTGCCTCCATGTCCCACGCGTCGGATACGAGGTAGTAGAGATTGTGATGCGGGTAGAAACCCGCCGGAGCCAGTACGGGGTGGATATGCGCTTTCATGTCCTGGAGCAGCAGCGTCGATCTGGTCAGCAGTTCCATGGAGACCCGGTCGATGGTGCGGAACCAGGTCCCCCCGCTGCGGCGCGCGATGGAACGGCCCCGCAGCGCGGCCGAATGGTGTCCGAAGTACTCGGCCATGCGCGGCCATCGGTCCAGGTCGACGAGGCCGTGTTCATCCCACGGGTTGACCAGGTAGTGGCCGCTCCACACGAATGAACCGGACTTGGTGTCGGTGGCCATGGACAGCGGGAGCATCCGCTCCGCCTCGGCGGCCTGCGCGTCACGAGTGACGTATACGGCGTCCGCGCCTGTGGCCACACCGATGCTGATGCGCGTGCCGGTCCGCTCGTCCTGCAGTGGCGGGCACTCGGCCGCCAGGCGTTCCAGCCAGGCGAGCACGGCGGGGGAGCCGTCGGGCCAGGACTCGCTCGTACCGTGCCAGGTCGGGATGCGGTTGGCCGTGACGCCCGGGCTGCGGAAGGACATGCGGGAACCGCGGGCCCAATCCCGAAACCCGTCGGCGTCGGCCGCCTCGAAGGAACGGGTGGCGTCACCCAGGACTGCCGGCCCTTGGGTGTCCCGTCTCAGCACGGTGATTGCCGGATAGGCACTGACCTCGTCGACGAAAGCGGGGGCGTCATGCATGATCAGCGAGGTCTCCATCGCGTATCCACCGGAGACGACCTTCTCACGCAGCCGCTTGCCGTACTGGTTGCGCATCCAGCGGTCCGCGCAGATGAAGCCGAGTCGGCCGCCGGGCGCAAGGAGGTCGAGGCCGCGCTCGAAGAAGCCGACATAGATGTCGGCCCGCCCGCCCATCGTCGGACACGCCTTGCGGTAGGCGGCGAGCAGGTCGGCTTCGATGTCCTCGATCCGGATGTACGGCGGATTCCCGATCACGAGGTCCGCGGCTCGTTCGCGGTGGTCGATGAGCAGGAAGTCCCCGACTCGCAGCCATGCCTCCGCAAGTTCCCGGGCGGTCTGCTCGGGGCATCCCGCCGCGGTGAGGACCTCAACCGCCTTCGCCCGGCAGCGGAGTACGTGCTTTCGCTGTACGTCCCATCCACGCAGGCTGTCTCGGAGGTCCTGCCACGGCAGATCGGGAGCGTGTTTCCGGCGGGATCGCACGAGCCGCTCGACCATGACTTCGAGGAAGGCGCCGGAACCCACGGCAGGCTCCACCGCCCGCAGCCGTGTCAGGTCGTGCTCTGCTTCGTACCCGCACAGGTCGAGGACCAGGTCGACCACCCAGCGGCGGGTGAACACGGCACCGAGGCTGGGCAGCGGGTTTGCGGGCGGGGGAGCCACGGAGACCGTAGAACGCATGTGGCGAAGCCTAGGCGCTGATGCCGACATACCGTCGAAGCAAGAGCGACCGGCTACGCCGTGGGCGGATTCGCCGTCGGCGGATTCGCTGGGACGGGGACCGGGGTGGAGGGAGGGTGGGGGGATGGAACTACTTGTGCTGGGTGGGACGGAGTTCGTCGGGCGGGCCGTGGTCGAGGACGCGGTGGAGCGCGGGTGGGGGGTGACGGTGTTCAACCGGGGAAACCGGGAGGTGCCGCGGGGAGTGCGGGGCCTGCGCGGGGACCGGGCGAAGGGGGAGTTGGGGGAACTGGCCGCGGGGGAGTGGGACGCGGTGGTGGACACGTGGTCGGGGGACCCGGCTGCGGTGCGGGACGCGGTCCGGGTGCTGGGCGGGCGGGTCGGCCGGTACGGATACGTGTCGAGCCGGTCGGTGTACGCGTATCCGGCGGGCGCGGGCCTGGACGAGGACGGCGCGCTGGTCGACGGCAAGGGCGACGACTACGCCGACGTGAAGCGGGCCGGCGAGATGGCGGCGCAGGAGGCGTACGGCGACGCGGCGCTGCTGGTGCGGGCCGGGCTGATCCTGGGGCCGTACGAGAACATCGGGCGGCTGCCGTGGTGGCTGCGGCGGATCGCCCGCGGCGGTGAGGTACTGGCGCCCGGGCCGCGGGAGTCGGCCCTGCAGTACATCGACGTACGGGACCTGGCCGGCTGGACGCTCGACGCGCTGGCCGCAGGCCTCGGCGGCCCGTACAACCTGGTCAGCCCGCCCGGGCACACCACAATGGGCGAGCTGCTGGAGACGTGCGTGCGGGTGACCGGCTCGGACGCGGCGCTGCGCTGGGTGGCGCCGGAAGTGGTCGAGGCGGCCGGGATCGAGCCGTGGACGGACCTGCCGGTGTGGCTGCCGCCGGGCGAGCTGCACGACACGCTGCACCGCGGCGACGTGCGGAAGGCGCTGGGCGCGGGCCTGCGGTGCCGTCCGGTCGGGGAGACCGTCGCGGACACCTGGCGCTGGCTGGAGGGCATCGGCGGGGTGGCGCCCCAGCGGCCGGACCGCGAGCCGGTGGGACTCGACCCGGAGGTGGAGCGCGGGGTGCTCGACGGGCTCGACGGGCTCGGCGAACTCGCCGGCTGACGTCCGGCACCCGGTCCGCCCGGGTCCGCGCCGGTCCGCTCCAGTGCGCTCCGCTCAGCCGGACTGGTAGATCGTCGTGCACAGCAGCGTGCTGCCGTCGTTCACCAGCCAGGCCCAGTACCGGGTCCGGTCGCTCGCCCCCCGCACGCAGTTGTTCGCGGAGGCGCCCGACGGGGCCCGGTAGACGCCCGATATCCACATGACCTGGTTGTACGGCACCGGGACCTGCTTCGCGGTGCAGTCCACGGCCGTCATCGGGCCGATGCTGATGGAGTCGCCGGACTGCGTGCCGAGCAGGCAGTAGTGCGGGAGGAAGACGCGGGTGAGGCACAGCCGCGTGGTGTCGCCCGAGGACGCGGAGTAGTAGCTCCACGACGACTTGCCGGTGCCGCTCGGGCAACTGCCGCTGGTGCGGCTGGTGACCTGGACCAGGCCGCCCCACTGGCCCGAGCAGGACACCGGGCTCGGTGGGACGGAGGCGCTCCACGCGATGGTGCTGCCGCCGCGGCCGGTGTCGTAGACCGGCAGGCAGTCGCCGACCGGGACGGCCTTGAACGCCTCCTCGGTCGGGTCGGGTGGCGGGGTCGTGGTGGTGGGCGCGGGAGGCGTCGTGTCCGGGACGGTGTCGCCGTCCGAGCCGTCCGAGCTGCCGACCGAGCCGTCCGAGTCGTCCGAGCCGCCGCCCGACGCGGTGCCGGCGTCGCCGCCGGTGCTGTCCGACGCGGAGTTGGCGTTGTCGCTGTTCGGGTCGTCGGACGAAAGGCCGCTCCCGCCGGACGAGAACGGGGTTCCCGACGAGGCGCCCGTCGCGCCGGCGGTCGAGCCCGAGCCGTGGTGGCCGGTCCACGGATGCCAGGCCACCAGCGCGACGAGGAGCACGACGGTCGCCAGCAGCATGCAGCCGGACTCCCCCTGCTTCGCCTTGGCCGCGGCGGCACGGCGTTCGGCCGCGCGCTGGTCGGCCTTGCGCTGCTCGGCCTTCTTCTGCTCGGCTCTGCGCCGCTCGGCGGCCAGTTCCTCGGCTCTGCGCTGCTCCACCCGGCGCTGTTCCGCTCTGCGCCGCTCGGCCTTCTCGCGTTCCGCCGTCTCGCGCTCGGCCTTCTTCCGGGCCGCCTCGGCGGCGGCCGCCGCTTCCGCCGCCTCCTGTTCGGCCCGCCGCTGCCGCTCGGCCTCGGCCGCCTTCGCCCGCGTCGCCGCGGCCAGCTCGCGCAGCTCCCGCTCCCGCTGCTCGCGCGCCTGGCGGGCCTGCTCCTCCCGCTCCCGGCGGGCCGCCCGCTCCCGGGTGTCCACGAGGGTGGGCGCCGGGGGTGGCAGCGGGCGGGTGTGCTCGTCGGCCATCGCGACGGCGCCGCCCTCGTCCAGGTCCAGCGCCCGCCCGTGCGCCTCATACGCGTCGATCAGCGCCGTCCAGCGCACCGGCAGCCGGTGCTGCGCGCCACGCGCCGCGGGCGCCCGGTCGGCCTCGTCGATGAAGCGCACCAGGAGTTCGCCGAGGGTGGGGCGCGCCTCCGGTTCCGCGGCCAGGGTCGGGTGGATCAGCGGGGCCAGCGCCGGCGGCAGACCGGACAGGTCGAGGGTGCCGCTCTGCACCCGGGCCAGCCGTTGCAGCGGGCCGTCGTCGGTCTCCGGGTAGGGCGCGCGGCCGACCGCGAGGTGGAAGAGGGTCGCGCCCAGCGAGAACACGTCCGAAGCCTGGGTGGAGCGCCGGCCGAGTGCCTGCTCGGGCGAGGTGTAGTCGATGGTGCCCAGCGTCAGCGAGGTGGTGGTCTTGTCGATCGCGTGCGAGATGCCGAAGTCGATGACCAGCGGCCCGGTCAGCGGCAGCAGGATGTTCTGGGGTTTGACGTCGCGGTGCACGACGCCCTTGTCGTGCAGGGCCAGCAGGGCCTGTACGGTGCCGGCCGCCAGCCAGGGCAGCGCCTCGGGCGGCAGCGGGCCCGCCGCGCGGACCAGGTCGCCCAGCGACGGCGCGGGCACGTAGTCGATGGCCATCCAGGGCCGTTCGGCCCGGGCGTCGGCGTCGAGCAGGCGGGCGGTGTAGGAACTGTCCACCCGCCGGGCCAGGTCCACCTCGCGGGCGAAGCGCTTGCGGTCGGGTTCGCTGACCACGCCTTCCGCCAGCAGCGTCTTGACCGCGACGAGCGGGCCCTCCCGCTGGGGCCTGGCCAGGTAGATCCGCCCCATGCCGCCGGTGGTCAGCCGCCACAGCAGCCGGTACGGTCCGAGCCGCCTCGGGTCGTCCTCGCCGAGCGGCCTGATGCCGATACTGGCCATGCCCCCGCCTCCCCCTGGCCCCTGCTGACCCGTCCCGCGTCCCTGGGTGACACGACGGTCGCGCCCCGCGCGGTTGCAGGCGGGGCGGACGAACGCGGGGAGGAGGAATGGAGGAAGGGTGAACGACCTGCGGAGGGAAGCCTGTCGGCGGGCCGGGCGGCGCTCAGTCCGCGGCCGGCGGCCGCAGCAGGTCCGCGCACCCCGCACCGACGGGCGTGGTGAGCCACAGGAAGTCGCCGAGGCCGCCCTTCGCGGTCAGCTCCGCCGCTTCCGTGGCGGCGGCCAGCGCCCGCAGATAGGCGGGCGCGTCCTGCGCGGCCAGGGCGAGCGGGGGCCGCTGCCCGCGCACCCCCAGGGCGTGCAGTGCCTCGCGCTGCGTGGTCAGGGTGCCCGGGAGCGCGTCCATCGCCACGTGCGCGGTCAGGTCCATCGTGCCGTCCGGCACGGCGACGGCCTGGCGGCCGTCGCGATACCCCGTCAGGGTGCCCAGCGCCGGGCGGGCCGCCGCGGTGTGGCCGTAGTCCACCGCCACCGCCAGGCCCGCGGCCAGCGCGGCGACGGCCCGCCGCCAGGCCACCTCACGGTCGCGGCCGATCTCCGCACGCCGGTCGGGCCCGCCGCCCGCGCCCAGCGGCCACCACCGCTCCAGCCACCTCGCGTCCTCACCGCTCACCCGGGCGCCCAGGCGTTCCGCGCCGTCCGCCCGCCGCACCTCGACATAGTGGGCGTGGCCGTCGGGGCCGGGCGCGGCGACCGGCAGGGGAACGTTGTCCAGCCATTCGTTGGCGAACAGCAGGCCGCGCGCACCCGCGGGAGGTTCGGCGGTCCAGGCGACACGGGGGTCGAGCCCGGCCGGGCGGGCGGAGCGCTCGACGGCGTGCACGCGCACGCGGGCCGCGAGCGACGGCGGGAGAGCGGCCAGCACACCGGCGGCGAGTTCGCCCGAGCCCGCCGCCATGTCGACGAAGTCCAGCTCCGCGGGGTGGCCGAGCGCGGTGTCCACCCGGGCGAGGAGTTCCGCCACGGCGCCGGCGAACAGCGCAGACGCGTGCACGGAGGTGCGGAAGTGGTCGGCGGGCCGCTCCCGGCGGAAGAATCCACCGGGGCCGTAGAGTGCCAGCTCCATCGCGTCCCGCCAGGGCAGCCACCCGGGCACGCGGTCCTGATCCGGGCCCGGACCCGGATCGGGGCGGCCGGAACCCGTGGCGCTGCTCACAGGGGAACCTTACCGACCTGCCCATGCGTCGAAGAGCGTGGGAGGTGTGTCGTCCGAGGCCGGTAAGGTGCCTGGCATACCACAGTCGAGGGAGTGGACAGCGGATGACTGCCGGAAACGACGGCACGCCGGAGAACGACGACCCGTTCGCGTATCTCTACCGGTCGGAGGGCGACGACCAGCCCGACCCGGCCGGCGGCCAGCCGGCGGCCGGACAGCCCGGCGTGCCCCGCACCTCGTACCACCAGGTGCAGCGGGTCGGTGAGCGGCGCCCGGCGACCGGTGGCTACGGCTACCCGCCGCAGGCCCCGCCCCAGCAGCAGGGCGGCGGTTACGGCTACCCGCCCCAGGCGCCGTACGGCTACGACCAGGGCCGGCAGCAGTACGCGGGCCAGTACGGCGGCCCGACCGCGCAGTACCCGCAGGCGCAGGGCCAGCCGCAGCAGTCCGGCCCTCCGCCGTACGACCCGCAGCAGGGCCCGCCCGGGGGCCGCAGGGCCGGTGGGCCGGGCGGCCAGGACGGCTCCGGCGCCCCGAACCGCAGGGGCCTGCTCATCGCGGCCGTCGCGGTGGTCGCCGCCGTCGCGATCGGCATCGCGTTCGCGATGACCAACAGCTCGGGCGACAAGAAGAAGCAGGCCGACGACAAGCCGACCGGCGCGACCAGCGCGAGCACCGCGCCGAGCCAGTCCGCGTCGCCGTCCGCGACCCCGGCGCCGTTCGACTCGAAGAAGGTCGACGCGTCCACGCTCGCGCTGAGCGGCGGCGCCGCGAAGAGCACCGAGCACCCGGGCGCGAACGCGTCGGGCGGCACCTACGTCGACAGCATGGGCACCCAGGGCGCCACGGTGAGCTGGACGGTGGTCGTGCCGAAGGACGACGCCTACACGTACTTCGTCAGCTACGCGAACGCCGGCCCCGACGCCACCCTCACCCTCGGCGTGAACGGCAAGCCGCGCACCGACCCGGTGAAGCTCAAGAACTACGGCAACGCCACCGACTGGGCGAAGGCGTGGAACATGACGACCTTCAACTACGTGAACCTGAAGAAGGGCGCCAACGTCCTGACGCTCTCCTGCACCCCGGCCGACAGCAACTGCGGGGCCAACCTCGACCAGGTGTGGCTCAAGGAGGGCGCGGTCACGAAGTAGGCGGACCGCTCCGCGGGGCCGGCGCTCCCGGCCCGGCCGCCCGCCTCGCCCGCCCGCCTACCCCGCCGGGACGACCTCCACCTTCGGCAGCAGCTCCTCGTACCCGGCCTCGTCGTACTCCCCGGCGGCCGGTGCCAGCACGGTCGCCGCCGACAGGGCGACCGCGCGGGCCAGCCGGTCCGGCCACGGCAGCCCCTCCACGTGCCCGGACAGCAGCCCGGCGACCGCCGAGTCGCCGGCGCCGGTGGGGTTGCCCGCCAGCCGGCCCGGCGGCAGGGCCCGCCAGGCGCCGTCCTCGGTGACCGCGAGCATCCCGTCGGCGCCGAGCGACGCGGCCACCCCGCGGGCGCCCCGCCGCCTGGTGTCGTGGGCCGCGCGGGCGGGCTCGGAGAAGCCGGTGAGCCCGGCCAGCTCGGCCGCGTTGGGCTTGATCAGGTCGGGGCGGGCGGCAAGGCCGCGGCGCAGCGGCTCGCCGCTGGTGTCGAGCAGCACGTAGACGCCCGCCGCGCGCGCCTCCCGGACCAGTTCGGCGTACGCGCCGACCGCCAGGCCCGGCGGCAGGCTCCCGCACAGCGCGACCGCCTCGGTGTCGGGGCCGGCGAGCAACTCGCGGTAGACGTCGAGGAAGGCCGCCCACTCGGCGGGGCCGACGGTCGGCCCGGGCTCGTTGAACATGGTGGTGTCGCCGGTGGCCGCGTCCACCACGCCGACCGTGCGCCGGGTGCTGCCGGCCACCGGCACCAGGGCGTCGGTGAGCCGGTCCGCGTGCGGCACCGCCGCGAGGCCGCGGCGCAGCTCGTCGCCGGCCGGGCCGCCGGCGAAGCCGGTGACGGTGGCGCGGTGGCCGAGCGCGGCGAGCACGCGGGCGACGTTGAGTCCCTTGCCGCCGGGCCGTTCCACCGCCTCCAGCACCCGGTGGGTGGCATGCGGTATCAGGGACGGGACCCGGTAGGTCACATCCAGGGCGCTGTTGAGCGTGACGGTGATGATCACCTGTTGATTTTGGCAAACGGACGGCGGCGGGCCCAGAGCGGGACGGCCGCTTTTACCGGGAAGTTGAAGACGGGACGGGCGACGGGCGCCGGTCGGGCGGCCCGAAGCAGCCCGTGGCGGCCCCGCGGCCGGGCAGGGCCGACGGGGCCGCACGGGCGACGGCCGGGAGGGCTGGGGCGCATGGCGGGCCTCCGGTTCCGCTACGACCGCTCGGCGGGAGCGGCCGAGGCGGGGGACGCAGGGGAGACGGAAGCGGGCGGCTCGACCACCCACGCGCCCTTGCGCATGACGCCCACCAGGTCGTACGCCTCGTCCAGCACCACCAGGTCCGCGTCCTTGCCGGGCTCCAGCGAGCCGATCCGGTCCGACAGGCCCAGCAGCCGGGCCGGGTTGACCGAGATCGCCTGCACGGCGTCGGTGAGCGCGAGCCCGTCAATGGTGAGCGCGCGCTTGAACGCGGTGTCCAGGGTGAGCGTCGACCCGGCGATCGAGTTGCCCTCCGCCAGCCGCGCCACGCCCTGCCGTACCTCGACCTTCAACGGCCCGAGGTCGTACATCCCGTCGCCGAAGCCGGCCGCGTCCATCGCGTCGGTGATGAACGCGACCCGGGCGGCGCCGGCGCTGCCGAAGGCGAGTTCGAGCACGGACGGGTGCAGGTGGGTGCCGTCGTTGATCAGCTCCACCGTGATCCGCTCGTCCTCCAGCAGCGCCGAGATCGGGCCCGGCTCGCGGTGGTGGAGCGGCGGCATCGCGTTGAACAGGTGGGTCGCCACGGTCGCGCCCGCGTCGATCGCCTGGCGGGTCTGCTCGTAGTCGGCGTCGGTGTGGCCGATCGCGGCGATCACCCCGAGGTCGGCGAGCAGCCGTACCGACTCGATGCCGCCGGGCAGTTCGGCGGCGAGCGTGACCATCCGCACCGCGCCGCGGCCGGCCTCGATCAGCTTGCGCACGGTCGCCGGGTCGGGGTCGCGCAGCAGCGTCGGGTCGTGCGCGCCCTTGCGGCAGGGCGAGATGAACGGGCCCTCGTAGTGGATGCCGGCCAGGTCGCCCTGCTCGACGATCTCGGAGAGCAGCGCGGCCTGCCGGGCGAGCGCGTCGAGGTTCTCGGTGACGGTGGAGGCGACCACCGTGGTGGTGCCGTGCTCGCGGTGGGTGCGCACGCCGGTGAGGATGTCCTCGGCGGTGCCGGAGGTGAAGGACGCGCCGCCGCCGCCGTGGTTGTGGATGTCCACGAACCCGGGCACCACCGTGTAGCCGCGCCCGGCCAGGTCGTGGGTGGCCTGCTCGGCCTGCTCGTCGGCGGCGATCCGGGTGCCGTCGACCGTGATCCGGCCGCTGTTCACCACGCCGGACGGCAGCACCACGCGGGCACCCGTCAGGACGGTGCGCTGCGTTGTCGTTACGGGGGCCATCAGGCGGATACCTCCACGGAGATCAGATCCCAGGCGAGCAGGCCCGCGCCCAGGCAGCCGGCGGTGTCTCCCAGCGCGGCAGGGACGATGAGCGGGAGTTTCTGGAAGGTGATGCGCGCCTCGACGGCCGCCCGCAACGGGCCGAAGAGGGTGTCGCCGGCCTCGGCGAGGCCGCCGCCGATGACCAGCATCCGGGGGTCGAGCAGGGTCAGTCCGGTGACCAGGCCGTCGGCGAGCGCGTCGATCGCCTCCCGCCACACCTCGATCGCCGCCAGGTCGCCGGCCTCGACCGCCCGCGCGCAGGCGGCCGCGTCGGCGGCCGGATCGCCGCTGGCGGCAGCCCAGGTCCGGGAGATCGCGCCGGCCGAGGCGTACGCCTCCAGGCAGCCGCGCTGCCCGCAGCCGCACTCCCGGCCGCCGGGGCGGACCACGATGTGGCCGATCTCCCCGGCGTAGCCGTGCGCGCCGGCCTCGATCCGGCCCTCGATGCCGATGGCGCCGGCGATGCCGGTGCCCAGCGGCAGGAACAGGAACCGGTCGGCGCCGTTGCCCGCGCCGATCCGGCCCTCGGCCAGGCCGCCGGCCCGCACGTCGTGGTTGAGCGCCACCGGCAGGCCGTCCAGCCGCTCGGAGAGCAGGTCGCGCAGCGGCAGGTCCTTCCAGCCCAGGTTGGCGGCGTAGACGGCGATGCCGGCCGCGGCGTCCACGATGCCGGGCACCACCACGCCGGCGGCCACCGCGCCTTGGCCGTACTCGGCGCGGCCGTGCTCGCGCAGGTCCGCGGCGAAGTCGAGAATCGCGGTCACCACGGCCTGTGCGCCGCGCTCGCGGCCCGTCGGTCGGCGTGCCTGGTGCAGCAGCGTGCCGTCTTCGGCGACCAGCGCCGCCTTCATCCCGGTGCCGCCCACATCGAGGGCGATGACATGTCTCACGTGGACAGTCTCGCGTCTCACCCCTATAGAGGTCTAGTCCACTCGGCCCGGAAGATCGATTCTCAGGAAAGATGCATATTGCCGAGCAGGTCAGAGGGGTGCGGTCGGGGAGGCGAAAAAGCCCGTCACGAGGCGGGCGGCGGGCGCAGGATGGGGCCCGCCGTCGAAGAGATCTCACTCATGGTGTAGACCTTGGCTAAAGATATGGGGAAGACTCGGCTCTTTCTGCGGTGGCCCGGCGGGCGGCCCCGCCCGCATCCCGATCTTTCCCGAAGTCCCAAGGGTGGTAGGAACAGTGCAGCGGCGACGACTTCTCGGCCTCGCGGCCGGCCTCACTTCCGCGCTGGCCCTGACGGGTGTCAGCGCCTGCGGCGGCTCCACGGCGCAGAGCAAGGACGTGACGCTGCACCTGGTGGCCGCGGACTACGGCGACGCGAAGACCGACAACAGCTCGCTGGTGTACTGGAACGACATCGTGCACGGCTTCGAGAAGCAGTACCCGGACATCAAGGTCGATGTGCAGGTACTGAGCTGGAACGACGTGGACGACAAGGTCGCCGCCATGGTCAAGGCCGGCAACCCGCCGGACATCGCGCAGATGGGCTCGTACGCCGACTACGCCGCCAAGGGCCAGCTCTACAGCGCCGACCAGCTCTTCACGGTGAGCCAGCAGGCCGACTTCATCCCCTCGCTGGCCCAGGCCGGATCGGTCGACCGCACCCAGTACGGCCTGCCGTGGGCGTCCAGTTCCCGGATGTTCTTCTACAACAAGGACCTGTTCAAGCACGCCGGCATCTACAAGGCGCCCAGGACCTGGGACGACCTCGCCGCCGACGCGAAGCTGCTCAAGGCGGACGGCGTGAAGGTCCCCTACGGGCTGCCGCTCGGCCCGGAGGAGTCGCAGGCGGAGTCCCTGATGTGGATGCTCGGCGCCAACGGCGGCATCACCGACACGGTCGGCAACTACACCTTCGACTCCGCCGAGAACGTCGAGGCGTTCACCTGGCTGAAGAAGAACCTCGTCGACGCGAAGCTGATCGGCGGGAAGGACCCCGTCAAGACCAACCGGCAGGAGGTCTTCGACGACTTCATGTCCGGCAACGCGGGCATGATCAACGGCCACCCGACACTGCTGGCGCAGGCCCGCGCGCGCGGCGTCGACGTCGGTGTCGCGCCGCTGCCGGGCAAGGACGGCCCGGACCAGGACACCCTCGGCGTCGCCGACTGGGCGATGGCCTTCAAGCAGAACGGCAACCTCGACGCCGACCGCAAGCTGCTCCGGTACGTCTACCAGACCAAGAACACGGTCAAGTTCCTCGACGAGTACGGCCTGCTGCCGGTGACCACCTCGGCCTCCCAGGTCATGCAGGGCGAGAAGCGCGACGCCGACCTCGTCCAGTTCCTGAACCTGCTGCCCGAGGCGGTCTTCTACCCGGTGGACAAGACCTCCTGGACGAAGGTGAACGACCGGGTGAAGAAGGTCATCGGCACGGCGGTGCACAGCGACCCGAAGACCGTACTGTCGCAGTTGCAGAACTTCGCGGAGGTCCAGGACGGGCAGGGGCTGACGTCCCAATCGCAGTAGGGGGTGCGATCGAGGTGACCGAGCAGGGCGGCGAAGCCGCACAGACGGACCCCGGTACGGATACGGCTGCGAACACGGATACGGATACGGTCGGCGGTTCCCCCGGGCTCTCCGCGCAGGACCTGGCGGTGCTCGACCTCGCCGGCCGGAACTGGACCGGGCCCGGTCCGCGCGACCGGGCGATCCGGGAACGGCTCGGCATCTCCCCGACCGCGTTCTTCCAGCACCTCAACGCCCTCCTCGACGACCCCCGCGCCCTCCGGGCCGCCCCGACCACGGTCAACCGCTGGCGCCTGACAAGACAACGCCGCTCAGAAAACCGCTGAATGGGGGCTCCTGGGTAGGCGACCCTCTTCTCGCGGGAGGAGCCGCACATGCTCAGGGGCGCGTGGGGGCATCACCCAGGCGAAGCTCTGCGGGAGAACGGCGCGGCCAGCCCACAACCGGCAGGTGGTCCCTGAACCGACAGCACGGACCACCCTGGAGGGTTCCGCTAGGCTCACATGCATGGCTTACGCCGAGACGTTCACCCCGCACACCCCCGAGGGCAAGGACGCTCTGACCGCGTTGCTGGCCCACCCCGAACGTGCCGTCGTCGCGCTGGACTTCGACGGCACGCTCGCCCCCATCGTGCCGGACCCCGAACAGGCCCGTGCCCACCCGGGCGCGGCAGGAGCGCTGGCCCGGCTCGCCCCGCACCTGGCCGCGGCGGCGATCATCACCGGCCGCCCGGCGGGGGTCGCCGTACGATACGGCGGCTTCGCCGGGGTCCCCGGCCTGGAGCACCTCGTGGTCCTCGGCCACTACGGCGCCGAGCGCTGGGACCCCCGCAGCGGCGAGGTGCACGCGCCCGCCGCGCACCCCGGCGTCACCGCCGTCCGTGCCGAACTGCCCGGCTTCCTGGAGTCGATCGGCGCGTGGCGCGGCACCTGGATCGAGGACAAGGGCGGCCGCGCGGTCGCCGTCCACACCCGCCGCACCGAGGACCCGGACGCCGCGTTCGAGGCGCTGCGCGTGCCGCTGGGCGAACTCGCCGCGCGGCACGGCCTCGTGGTCGAACCCGGCCGCTACGTCCTCGAACTGCGCCCGCCCGGCGTGGACAAGGGCGTGGCCCTCGCCGCGTACCTCCGCGAGGTCGGCGCGGGCAGCGTGCTGTACGCCGGCGACGACCTCGGCGACCTCGCCGCGTACGCCGCCGTCGCGGAACTGCGTGCCCAGGGCCTGCCCGGGCTCCTCGTCGCCAGCGCGGGCGCCGAGGAGACCCCCAAGGAGGTGCTGTCGCAGGCCGACCTCACCGTCGATGGCCCGTCCGGCGTCGTCGCTCTCCTCAACCACCTGGCCGACGAACTGGGTTGACCCGGCTGTCGACCCGGCACCGCGGGGTCCGTCACCGCGAGGTGATCCTGCGGTGCGTGACGCGCCAACCGCGCGGGCCGCGTACGAGGGTGTCGTCGTAGGTGACGCTCCCGCTGGTGCCGTCGGCCATGACGCCGATCCCCTTGGACCGGGCGTAGGCCCGGTCCGCGTGTTCGCCGGCGCGGACGACCGTGTTGGTGACGTGGTGGCCGACGGGGTTCGCCGGGCCGAGGGCGTGGGCGGCGTCGACGAGGGCGTCGAGCCCGCGCAGGGTGCCGCGGGCCGGGGTGAGTCCGGTGAGGTCGTAGACGATGTCGGAGCTGAACACCTCGTCCAGCCGGTCGAGTTCACCGGCGTCGGTGAGGTGGCCGTGCAGGGCCAGCAGGTCGGTGACGGCGACCCGGTCCTCGCCGCTGACAACGCCGTCCGGGCTCGCGGTGGTTGGGTCCGGCCCGGGTGCCGGCGCCCCGAGGGCCGTGAGGAGTTCGGGCAGGCGGCCGAGTGCCTTCGCCCCGGCCAGCGGGTCGGCGTAGTCGCGGGTGTGCACGATGTGGCCGTCGCGGATGGTCAGGAACATCGCGAAGGAGAGGGTGAAGGGCGCGTCGCCGGTGAGCAGGCGGCCGTCCAACGTGTACTCGGCGACGACCTGTTCGGGGTCGCCGGTCTCGTGCAACCGTACGTCCCGCACGGTCTCGTAGCGGCGGACGGCCGCACCCGCGCGGAACCGGGACCGTAGCTCCTCGCGGGTGGTCTCGGTGCGGGCCGGATACAACTCGGGCGGGGCGAAGGGCATGTCGATGACGACGTGCGGGGCGTAGAAGTCGGCGAGGGCGCCGGGGTCCTCGCCGATGGTGGCGGCGAGGAACCCCTCGACGGTCTCGCGGGGCGTGCGCGTGGGCATGGCTGACGTCCTCCCGGGGCACCGTAGAATCGGAGAGTGCGCCCCGGTTGTCACCGTACCGGAGAGTGCTCTCCATTTGAAGTGGTACCCGGGACGGGGTACGGGAAGGGGCGATCGACGTGCCGGAGACGAGGCCGCTGCGGGCCGACGCGCAGCGCAACCGGGACCGACTGCTGGAGGTCGCCCGGGAGGCGTTCGCGACCGAGGGCATCGCGGTGCCGCTCGACGTGATCGCCCGGCGCGCGGGGGTGGGCCCCGGCACCCTCTACCGGCACTTCCCCACGAAGGAAGCCCTGTTCGAGGCCGTCGTGCACGACCGGCTGCACCAGCTCATCCACCGCGCCCGCGAACTCGGCAGCGCGGACGGCGACTTCGGCGGCGACCCCGGGACCGCGCTGGCCGCCTTCCTCGACCACCTGCTGCGCGAGTCCGCGCCCAAGCAGGACCTCGTCGACGCGCTGGTCGGCTCCGGCGTCGACATCCAGGACGCGGTGATGGCCACCGCCGCCGTCCTCCGCGAGGAGATCGCCGGGCTGCTCGCGCGCGCCCAGGCCGCCGGCACCGTCCGCGCCGACCTCACCGCCGCCGACCTGATGGCGCTGGTCTCCGCCTTCCTCCACGCCATGCGCCCGCGCTCGGCCACCCCCGCCGACCCGGCCCGGCTGCTGTCGGTCCTCCTCGACGGCCTGGCCCCGAAGCCCCCGGTGTCCGAGCCGGTTGGCGACGCCGACTCCTGACGCCGGGTCCGTCCCGGCGTCAGGGGCGTGGGCTACGCACCCGCGCCCGGGACGGAGTTGAGCAGGTGCACGGCCGCGGGGGTGAGGGTGTGCCAGACGTGCTCGCGCTCGCGACGGGAGGTGAGCAGGCCCGCCTCGCGCAGCACCGTCGCGTGCTTGCTCGCGCTCGACGGGGAGATGGCCAGCCGCCGCGCCAACTCCCCGGTGGTGGTGCCGTCGTCGACCGCCTCCAGTACCGCGGCGCGGGTGTGGCCGAGCAGCGCGGCCAGCGCCGAGCGCCGTGCCGACGGCGGCGGGGCGAGGACGCGGGCGACGTCGGACGACTCCAGCGGCACTGGGTGGATCAGCATGGCCTCACCGCCCTCGGTGGGCCTGAACATCTGCGGGGCGTCGCAGAAGAACGACGGCACCAGGGCCAGACCCTGCCCGCCCAGCCGAACGTCTCTGGTGCTCCAGGCCGGTTCGGCGGCGATCTCCAGCACCGGTGGCGACCAGCGCAGCCACGGCCCGAGCCGCGCGAACAGCGCGTCCACCCCACCGCTCGCCATCGCCCGACCGTACGAGGCCAGTTGACCGGACAGTGCACCCTGCAGCCGGTCCCAGTAAGGGCCGATCGCCGTCGAGAAGGCCGAGTTGAGCGCTCCCGACACCCGTGCCGCCGTGGCGCCGCCGCCCCCGATCCCGCTCATCAGCCAATCCGGCTGGCGTTCGAGGAACTTGGGCGGATACAGCCTGAGCTCCTCCCGTAACCGGCGCGGTCCCGCCAGCAGATCCGCTATGCCCTCGTCCAGTTCGGCGTCCGCGCCCAGGGCCGTGAACAGGTCCAGCGCCCGCCGCGGCTCCGCCCAGGCCAGCGCCAGCGTTCGCGCGTCCGGCGGCAACCGGTCCCGCACCCGCGCCCGCCACCCACCCAGCAGCGGTGTGCGGCACGGCAGTTGCGCCGTCGACAGCGCGACCATGCACTCCGTCAACGGCCCGGCGGGAGCCACCCGCAGCCGTGCGACGTCCGCGGCGGTGAAATGGACCCTCAGCACTCCGGACTCCCCCGTTGAAGCGTCGGCTTCCCCTCCCACGCTAGCGCCGTGCCAGGAAAGGTTCACCGGTTCGCGGCGCTAGCGCGTGGCGCCACCGGTCGTATCCGCTCCACCGGCCGCCGCCCCACCGCGGGCCAGCGGCAGGAACACGTCGTCGACGATCTCCTCCAGGACGCGCGCGCCCAACGGCTCCCGGGTGAAGAGGAGTTCGTTGCGCAGCAGGTTCACCGCGACCGTGGTGACGCGGGGCGGCAGTTCGGCGGTCGGGATCTCGCCCCGCTCGGCGGCCCGCCGCAGCACCGCCGCCATGACGTCGTGCATGATCACGAACGCCTGGGTGTCGAGATCGGCGGCTTCGGCCATCAGGCCGTGCAGGGTGTCGCTGCCGATCTGCCGCTGCCGCTCGGCCATGGCGGCGAGCACGGCGAGCGCGTCGCCGCGCAGCCCTCCCGTCTCGGGGACGTGG
Source organism: Streptomyces sp. NBC_00448 (assembly GCF_036014115.1). Taxonomy (NCBI): domain Bacteria; kingdom Bacillati; phylum Actinomycetota; class Actinomycetes; order Kitasatosporales; family Streptomycetaceae; genus Streptomyces; species Streptomyces sp. NBC_00448. Next base: position 4,093,761 of record NZ_CP107913.1, on the reverse strand, counting down.
TCCGCGATCGACCCGACGTTGTGCCGCATCGCGGCGACGACCAGGGCCGCGCGGTTCGGCCACCGCCGGTACAGCACCTGCTTCCCGGTGTGCGCACGGGCGGCCACGCCCTCCATGGTCAGCCGGGCGTAGCCGACCGCGCGGAGTTCCGCCCACGCGGCTTCGAGCAGGTCCGCCTCCAGTTCGGCGCCGCGCCGGCGGGTGGGGGCGGGGTCGCCCGAGGGGTGCGTCGCCGTAGGCCCGGGGGCGCCGCCGTCGCTGCCGCTTGCGTTGCTGCCGTCGTGCACGGGCCCTCCATTGGAGACCTTGCGTCTCTTATGGGGGCAGTCTATCGTGGCGATTGGAGACGGACCGTCTCTTGATGAGAGCCGGCGGTAGTGCCCGCAGGCGGGCGGGGGAGCGGGCGATGAGCGCGGTCAGCGGAACAGAGGGCAGGCCCGCCGGGGGAGCCGGGGGCGACACGGCTTCGCGCCGGGTGGACCCGGCCCTGGTCAAACTCGCCCTCATCCTGGTGCTCGGCGCCCTCGCGCCCCTGCTCGACAGCACCATCGTCAACGTCGCGCTGCGCACCCTGGGCCGCGACCTCGGCGCGTCCGTCGCCACCATCCAGTGGGTCGGCACCGGCTACCTCCTCGCCGTCGCCTCCGCGATCCCCGCCGCCGGCTGGACCGCCGAACGGTTCGGCGCCAAACGGATGTGGCTGGTCTCCCTGCTGCTCTTCCTCACCGGTTCCGTGCTGTGCGGCGCCGCCTGGAACGTCGGCTCGCTCGTCGTCTTCCGGGTGATCCAGGGCATCGGCGGCGGCCTGATGCTGCCGATCCTGCAGACCCTCCTGCTGCGCGCCGCCGCCGGCCGCCCGCTCGGCCGGCTGATGGCCGTCATCACGCTGCCCGCGCTGGCCGGGCCGATCCTCGGGCCGGTCGCCGGCGGCCTCATCGTGGGCCACCTCGACTGGCGCTGGATCTTCTACGTCAACCCGCCGATCTGCCTCGCCGCGCTCCACCTCGCCTGGCGCCACCTGCCCGCCGACACCCCCACCCGCGTCCAACGGCTCGACGTCACCGGCCTGTTGCTGCTCTCACCGGGGCTGGCCGCCCTCGTCTACGCCCTCGCCACCGCGGGCACCGGCGCCGCCGCCCGCACCCGGGTGCTGCTGCCGCTCGCCCTCGGCGCCCTCCTGCTGTGTGCCTTCACCCTCCGCGCGCTGCGCGTCCGCGGCCCCCTCCTCGACCTGCGCCTGTTCCGCTCGCGCGGCTTCGCCGCGTCCTCCGCGCTGCTGTTCCTCTCCGGGTTCGCGCTCTTCGGCTCGATGCTGCTGCTCCCGCTCTACTACCAGCAGGTGCGGGGCGCGTCCGTCGTCGCCGCCGGGCTGCTGCTCGTGCCGCAGGGCGTCGGCAGCCTGCTGGCCCGCCCCGCGGGCGGACTCGCCGACCGGATCGGGCCGCGTCCGGTCGTACTGGCGGGGTTCGCGCTCACCGCCCTCGGCACGCTGCCCTTCGCCTTCGCCGCCCGGCACCCCCCGGGGCTCCTGCTCGCCGCCGCCCTCGTCGTGCGCGGGTTCGGGCTCAGCGCGGCCAACATCGCCATCATGCTGGGTGCCTACCGGGGGCTCGGCCGTGCGGACATCCCCCATGCCGGCGTCATCACCCGCATCGCCCAGCAGCTCGGGGGGTCCTTCGGGGCCGCCCTGCTCGCCGTCCTCCTCCAGAGCGCGCTGCGCCACCATGGAACCGGTTCGGCGTACGGCCTCACCTTCGCCGTGGTGCTCGCGCTGACGTCGGCCGCGGCCGCCCCGGCCCTCCTCCTGCCGGCTGCCGGCGTGGCCGATTGAGGACGGCGCCCTCCTCGCGGGATGGCCCGGAGAGCCCGAAAGGCCCGGATGGCGTCCGACTACCCGCCGAGCGCGTGGAGTTGGTCGAGGAACCACTGGCTCGGGGGGAGCGCGGTGGCTGCCGCGGCGAGGCGCTTGGTGCGGTCGGCACGGTCGGCCTCGGGGAGGGTGAGCGCGAGGTTGAGGGCGACGGCGGTCGCGCGGATGTCGTAGGGGTTGACGGTGAAGGCGTCGTCCCCCAACTCCTCGAAGGCGCCCGCCTCGCGGGACAGCACGAGCGCGACCCCCTGGTCGGAGACGACCGGGACCTCCTTGGCGACGAGGTTCATGCCGTCGCGGATCGGGTTGACGAGCGCCACGTCGGCGAGGCGGTAGGCCGCGAGCGAGCGGGCGAAGTCGTCGTCGACCTTGAGGATGACCGGCGTCCACCCGTCGGTGCCGAAGTCGTCGTTGATCGCGGTGGCCACCCGGGCGACCTCCGCGGTGTACTCCCGGTAGATCGCCAGGTCCTGCCGCGACGGGTAGGCGAAGGCGACGTGCACCACGCGCTCGCGCCAACCCGGGTGCTCGGTGAGGAGCTGCCGGTAGGCGTGCAGGCCGCGCACGATGTTCTTCGACAGCTCGGTGCGGTCCACCCGGACGATCAGCCGCCGCCCCGGCCCGGCCTCCGCGCGCAGCGCCGCCATCCGCTCGCCGACGTCGGGCCGCTGCGAGCGCTCGCGCAGGAACTCCCCGTCGGCGCCCAGTCCGTGCACGCCCAGCCGGGTGGTCCGGCCGCGGTACGTGACCGCCTCGCCGTCGGCGGATACCTCGGCGCCCAGCACGTCGGCGCAGCACGCGGCGAACGCGGCGGCCCAGCGGCGGGTGAGGAACGCGGCCCGGTCGGCGCCGAGGATGCCTTCGAGCAGGTGCGCGGCCACGTCGTCGGGCAGCAGGCGGAAGTAGTCCGGCGGGGCCCACGGCGTGTGCGAGAAGTGGCCGATCCGCAGGTCGGGGCGGCGCTCGCGGAGCAGCGCGGGCACCAGCGCGAGGTGGTAGTCCTGCACGAGGACGGCGGCGCCCTCGGCGGCCTCCTGGGCGAGCGTGTCGGCGAACGCCGCGTTGTACGCCTCGTAGGCGGCCCACTGGCCGCGGAACTCCTCGTCGAAGACCGGCTCGAACGGGGTCTGGTAGAGCAGGTGGTGCACGAACCACAGCACCGAGTTCGCGATGTCGTTGTACGCCGAGTGGAACACCTCCGGCGGCACCGCGATCATCCGCACCCCGGGCTCGGCGACGCCGCGCCGCACCGCCTCCCGGTCACCCTCCGAGAGCGCCGCGCACACCCACACGGCGCCCGCGTCCGGGCCGATCGCGCTCAGCCCCGAGACGACGCCGCCGCCACCGCGACGGCTCCCCAGGGTGCCGTCGGCTGCCACGGTGTACGACACCGGGCCGCGGTTCGACGCGACCAGAATCCGGGCACCCTGCGAAGATCCCTCCATGCCGCGAGCCTAGCCATTTGCCGCGCAGCTCAAACGTGTATTCGGTGCCCTTCGCCCGTCGCGATGCCGCGCTACGCCGCTCGGCGGGCGAGGTATTCCGGCAGGACGCTCATGGGGGGCCGCTCCTCCGTGTCGACCGGGTGGGTGCTGGGGACGAAGGCGGCGCCGGAGCGGCCGAACTGCGTGAGCCGCGGCCGTACCAGCTGTCCCCGGGCGAGCCGGACCTGCGCGGTCCGGTAGATCGCCGCCGCCATCCGCCCGAGCGCCTGGCCGTCCTGGTGCCGGTGATGGCGCACCCCGACGTCGACCTGCCCGAGCGCGTCCAGCCCGACCAGGCCCAACGCATCGATGAGCATGCCGAGTTCGACGCCGTACCCGACCGGGAACGGGAGCCGTTCGAGCAGCGAGCGGCGGGCCGCGTACTCGCCGCCGAGCGGCTGGACGAAGCCGGCCAGCTGCGGCCAGTGCAGGTTGAGCAGGGGGCGGGCGACGAGTTCGGTGACGCGGCCGCCGCCCGCGGGCACCACGGTCCCGCCGGTCTCCAGCGGGCGGTCGTACATCGCCTTGACCAGCTGCACGGCGGGCTCGGTGAGCAGCGGCCCGACGATCCCGGAGACGAAGCGGGCGTCGAACCCGCGCAGGTCCGCGTCGACGAAGCAGACGATCTCGCCGCTGGTCACCAGCAGCGACCGCCACAGCACCTCGCCCTTGCCGGGCACGGCCGGCAGCCGCGGCAGGATCGCGTCCCGGTCGACCACGCGGGCGCCCGCCGCGGCGGCGACCTCGGCCGTACGGTCGGTCGAGCCGGAGTCGACGACGACCAGCTCGTCCACCAGCGGCACTTGCGCGGACATCAGGTCCCGGCGGATCGCGGCCACGATGGCACCGACGGTGTCCTCCTCGTCCAGCGCCGGCAGCACCACGCTGACCGTGCCCTGGCTGCCGGCCGCGCGTTTGGCGGCGAGCAGCAGGTCAAGCGGCCGGTCGGCGGCCGACCACGACCTCCCGCGCAGCCAGTGCTCCACCTCGTCGAGCACGTGAGTCCTCTCCCTCGGACACGCCCTGATGCCGGGCGTGTGATCCATCTCGCGGTGCGGACGACTATCTCAACCGCCACCCGTGTCGGTTACAGTCTTGAACAACGCGTGACGCCACCGCATGCCGGGGGCGTGGCGCGTGACAAACGCGACGGGTGCGGTCCGTACCGCCCGGTCGCCATACCGCTCATCCAGAGGGGCAGAGGGAACGGCCCGTAGAAGCCCCGGCAACCCTCCCGCCGACCGCGAGGTCAAGCACGGTGGGGAAGGTGCCAATTCCGTCTCGTGACGCGCCCGCGTGCGAGGAAGATGAGGAGAAAGGGCCTCGCCTGTCATGGCTGCGCAAACCGTCGCAAGTACCACCACCACCGACTCCGCCCTCGGCGCCCAGGGTGCCCAGGACGCCGGAGCACCCGCACCGTTCGGACCGGCCGCCGCGCTGTCCTGCCGGGAGTGCGGCACCCGCTATCCGCTGAGCCCGGTCTTCGCCTGCCTGGAGTGTTTCGGGCCGCTCGAAGTGGCCTACGACCTTCCGACCGGCGACCCCGAGGCGCTGCGCGCGCGGATCGAGGCCGGGCCGACCAACATCTGGCGGTACGCCCCGCTGCTGCCGGTGCCGGTCGACGTCGCCACCAAGCCGAACCTCAACCCCGGCTGGACCAAGCTCGTCAAGGCCGACAACCTCGCCCGCGAACTGGGCATCACCGGCGGCCTGCACGTCAAGGACGACTCCGGCAACCCCACCCACTCCTTCAAGGACCGGGTGGTCGCGATCGCGCTGGAGGCCGCCCGCACCTTCGGGCTCACCACGCTGTCCTGCTCCTCCACCGGCAACCTGGCCGGCGCGGTCGGCGCCGCAGCCGCCCGGGCGGGCTTCCGCTCCTGCGTGTTCATCCCGCACGACCTGGAGGCCGGCAAGGTCGTGATGGCCGCGGTCTACGGCGGCGAACTGGTCGGCATCGAGGGCTCCTACGACGACGTGAACCGCTTCTGCTCCGAGCTGATCGGCGACCCGATCGGCGAGGGCTGGGGTTTCGTCAACGTCAACCTGCGGCCGTACTACGGCGAGGGCTCCAAGACGCTCGCCTACGAGATCGCCGAGCAGCTCGGCTGGCGGCTGCCCGACAACCTGGTCATCCCGATCGCGTCCGGCTCGCAGCTCACCAAGATCGACAAGGGCCTCAAGGAACTGATCGCGCTCGGCCTGGTCGAGGAGAAGCCCTACAAGATCTACGGTGCCCAGGCGGAGGGGTGCTCCCCGGTGTCGGCGGCCTTCAAGGCCGGGCACGACGTCGTGCGGCCGGTGAAGCCGGACACCATCGCCAAGTCGCTGGCGATCGGCAACCCGGCGGACGGCCCGTACGTCCTGGACATCGCCCGGCGCACCGGCGGGGCCGTGGAGGACGTGAACGACGAGCAGATCGTGGACGCGATCAAGCTGCTCGCGCGGACCGAGGGCATCTTCGCCGAGACCGCGGGCGGTGTGACCGTCGGCGTGCTGAAGAAGCTGATCGAGTCCGGGCAGCTCGACCCGGCCGCCGAGACCGTCGTGCTCAACACCGGCGACGGACTGAAGACCCTGGACGCGGTGGCGCCGACCACCGGACCGACCGCGACCATTCGCCCGACCCTTGCCGCATTCCGAGAGGCTGGCCTCGCATGAGTGCTTCCGTACGTATCCCCACCATTCTCCGCACCTACACCGGCGGCCAGGCCGAGGTGTCCGCCGAGGGTTCGACCCTCGCCGAGGTGATCGGCTCGCTCGAGCGCGATCACAAGGGCATTTCGGCGCGCGTGCTGGATGACGCAGGAAAGCTGCGGCGCTTTGTGAACGTGTATGTCAACGACGACGACGTGCGGTTTTCCCAAGGGCTGGAGACGGCCGTGCCGGATGGCGCGAGCGTCTCGATCATTCCCGCGGTAGCCGGCGGCTGAACCTCGCGGACGGACTTCGTCTCGGCGACCGAACCGGCCGCCGCCCAGCGGGAGTTGGTCCGCCGGTGCGGGTTCTGGCGGTTTGTGCCCCGTTCACCCCTTCGGGTGGACGGGGCATCCGCGTCACAGGGTGGTAGTTGAAAAGTTGTACAGTTGCCGGGGGCAATCTCGTAGCGCGGACACCCGGTCGAGCCGGCTGCGGCGATTTATCGCCAAATTCACGAACGAATTCTCCGTTTCGCCCTCTATGTCCGGCCCGGGTTGCCCCGGCTTATCGTTTTTTCTCGGACTATTTCCGATGGGTCGCGCCCAGAATTCTCGTCCGATTGACCTGTTGCAGACGGCATCCGTGCAGATACATTCAGCCGCGGTCGACGCGTTCCGGCGCACGCCCCCCAGGACCCCCACCTGTCGACGGTAAGGGGTGAACGGGTGGGTGAGGTCTGACCCGGGCCCGTGAAGTGCGGGGCCGCGATAGGGCCAGCAATAGGGGAGTTAGGAATGGCTCAGGGCACCGTCAAGTGGTTCAACGCGGAGAAGGGCTACGGCTTCATCGCGGTCGACGGTGGTGCGGATGTCTTCGTCCACTACAGCGCGATTCAAATGGACGGGTACCGCACCCTCGAAGAAGGCCAGCGGGTCGAGTTCGAGATCTCGCAGGGTCAGAAGGGGCCGCAGGCGGACATGGTCCGTCTCGCCGGCTGACTTCACGGCGCGTTCGGCCATCGACGCGACCTTTCACACGGAGGAGCCGCACCCCACGGGGGTGCGGCTCCCCCTTTTCCCGCCCGGGTGCCCACCCAGGGGTGCTGGGGGCACCTCCCAGGCGAAGCTCTGGGGGGAGGAACTGCGCGAGCGGCCACCGACGGGCAGGCGGCCCGGCAACTCGCCGCGGGGGCTGGGCCGGCGGGCGCGGCGCGCCACGGAAGCGGCCGAACACGCAGGTCCGCGTGGGTGCGACCCACGCCGCAAGGGCGCCCCTGCCCACGGGGGGTGGGCGCCGCCCGCCCGCGAGGGAGCCCCTCCAACGAGGCGTGGGCACCCGAGGACCGCTTGCACTCGCACAGGGAGAGTGCTAATCATTGGCGTTAGCACTCTCCCTGTGAGAGTGACAGCAGGGCCGGGTCGGTGAGGGTCGTACGGGTGCCGGGAAGGAACCGGTGGCCGGCGGTCCGTCCGTCGCGGGCACCACACGGTCCCGAGCGCAAACAACCCAGTCCGCGGAGGACACTTCACCATGGCCAAGATCATCGCGTTCGACGAGGAGGCACGGCGCGGCCTTGAGCGCGGGATGAACCAGCTCGCCGACGCCGTCAAGGTCACCCTGGGCCCCAAGGGCCGGAACGTGGTCCTCGAAAAGAAGTGGGGCGCCCCCACGATCACCAACGATGGTGTCTCCATCGCCAAGGAGATCGAACTCGAGGACCCGTACGAGAAGATCGGCGCCGAGCTGGTCAAGGAAGTCGCGAAGAAGACCGACGACGTGGCCGGTGACGGCACGACGACCGCGACCGTCCTGGCCCAGGCTCTGGTCAAGGAGGGCCTGCGCAACGTCGCCGCGGGCGCCAACCCGATGGCCCTCAAGCGCGGGATCGAGAAGGCCGTCGAGGCCGTCTCCGCCGCGCTGCTGGAGCAGGCGAAGGATGTGGAGACCAAGGAGCAGATCGCCTCCACCGCCTCCATCTCCGCCGCCGACACCCAGATCGGCGAGCTGATCGCCGAGGCCATGGACAAGGTCGGCAAGGAAGGCGTCATCACCGTCGAGGAGTCGCAGACCTTCGGGCTCGAGCTCGAGCTCACCGAGGGCATGCGCTTCGACAAGGGCTTCATCTCCGCCTACTTCGCCACCGACCTGGAGCGGATGGAGGCGTCGCTCGACGACCCCTACATCCTGATCGTCAACTCCAAGATCTCCGCGGTGAAGGACCTGCTTCCGCTGCTGGAGAAGGTCATGCAGTCCGGCAAGCCGCTGCTGATCATCGCCGAGGACGTCGAGGGCGAGGCCCTCTCCACCCTGGTGGTCAACAAGATCCGCGGCACCTTCAAGTCCGTCGCCGTCAAGGCCCCGGGCTTCGGTGACCGCCGCAAGGCCATGCTCGGCGACATCGCCATCCTCACCGGTGGCACCGTCATCTCCGAGGAGGTCGGCCTCAAGCTGGAGAACGCGGGCCTCGACCTGCTCGGCCGCGCCCGCAAGGTCGTCATCACCAAGGACGAGACGACCATCGTCGACGGCGCCGGTGACACCGAGCAGGTGGCCGGCCGGGTCAACCAGATCCGCGCCGAGATCGAGAACAGCGACTCGGACTACGACCGCGAGAAGCTCCAGGAGCGCCTGGCGAAGCTGGCCGGCGGCGTGGCCGTCATCAAGGCCGGTGCCGCCACCGAGGTCGAGCTCAAGGAGCGCAAGCACCGCATCGAGGACGCGGTGCGCAACGCCAAGGCCGCCGTCGAGGAGGGCATCGTCGCCGGTGGTGGCGTGGCCCTGCTCCAGGCGTCCGCCGTCTTCGAGAAGCTGGAGCTGGAGGGTGACGAGGCGACCGGCGCTGCCGCCGTCAAGATCGCCCTCGAGGCCCCGCTGAAGCAGATCGCGGTCAACGCCGGCCTCGAAGGCGGCGTCGTGGTGGAGAAGGTGCGCAACCTCACCCCCGGCCACGGTCTGAACGCGGCCACCGGTGAGTACGTCGACCTCGTCGCCGAGGGCATCATCGACCCGGCGAAGGTGACGCGCTCCGCGCTGCAGAACGCGGCCTCCATCGCCGCGCTCTTCCTCACCACCGAGGCGGTCATCGCCGACAAGCCCGAGAAGGCGGCCCCCGCGGGCGCCCCGGGTGGCATGCCCGGCGGTGACATGGACTTCTGATCCCCCCGGATCGGCGTCCAGCACACGCGTGACGACGGCGCCCCCTCCCTTCCCGGGAGGGGGCGCCGTCGCGCGTGCGGGAAGGTGTGCGCGGATCAGCCCTGGAGCACGGACTCGACCGCGGCGCGCAGTTCGGGGTCCTGCGGGGTGATGCCCGGGCGGAAGCGGGCGACGACCTGGCCGGCCGGGTCGACCAGGAACTTCTCGAAGTTCCACTGCACGTCGCCGGCCTCGCCCTCGGCGTCCGCCTGGCCGGTCAGCGTCCGGTAGACGGGGTGCCGGTCGGGGCCGTTGACCTCGACCTTGTCCGTCATGGGGAAGGTCACACCGTAGGTCGTGGAGCAGAACTCCTGGATCTCCGTGTTCGTGCCCGGCTCCTGCCCGCCGAACTGGTTGCAGGGGAAGCCGACGACGGTGAAGCCCCGCCCCGACAGCTCCTTGTGCAGTTCTTCCAACGCGGTGTACTGCGGGGTCAACCCGCACTGGCTGGCGACGTTCACCACGAGTGCGGCTTTTCCGCCGGTCAGTCGGCCGAAGGTGGTCTCCTCGCCTGCCAGTGTGGTCAGGCCCAGCTCATTCAGATCGCTCATCCCCCCATCATGCTCCACCCGTCCCGGGGGGAAGCGACCCACCGGGGTGCCTGGCGCTGTCGGCCGAGGGACCACCTGCCGGTGGTGGGCTTGTCGCGCCGTTCTCCCCCTGGCTTCGCCGGGAGGTACCCCCACCCCCAGGGCTTCGCCTGGGAGGTGCCCCCAGCGCCCCTGGTTTTGTGCGGCTCTTTCCGCGGAAGAAGCCGCGGTTGCTCAGGGGCGCGGGGAACCGCGCGCGCAACCACCCACTGACAGGTGGTCCCTGAACCGGCAGAACACGGCACCCCGGTGGGTCAGTTCACCGCGTCAAGCGCCTTGCGGAGGTGGCCGTTGGAGGCGGCGAGGAGGCGGAGGGCGGTCGGGGCGTCCACCTTCGCCAGGAGGGCCAGGATCGCCGGCTTGACCTCGCCGTCGGTCGCGCTGAGCGCCTCCTCGATGGCGGCGTCGGCCGCACCCGTGGCGAGGGCGACGATACGGCGCGAGCGCGCCCGCAGCTTCTCGTTGGACGCCCGCACGTCGACCATCAGGCTGCCGTAGGTCTTGCCGAGCCGGATCATCGTGATCGTCGAGAGCATGTTGAGCACGAGCTTCTGGGCGGTGCCGGCCTTCAACCGGGTGGAGCCGACCACGAGTTCGGGCCCGACCACGACCTCGATGCCGTGGTCGGCGGCCGCGGCCAGCGGCGACCCGGCGTTGCAGGACAGCCCGACGGTCAGCGCACCGGTCCGGCGGGCGGCCTCGACCGCGCCGAGGGCGTACGGCGTGCGCCCGGACGCGGAGATCCCCACCACGCTGTCGGCTTCGGTGAGGTCCAGCGCGGCCAGGTCCGCCGCCGCGAGTTCCTTGCTGTCCTCGGCGCCCTCGATCGAGGTGACCATGGCCGCCGGGCCGCCCGCGATCAGTCCGACCACCTCGCGTCCCGGTGTGGTGTTGAAGGTCGGCGGGCACTCGCTCGCGTCGAGTACGCCCAGCCGTCCGGCGGTGCCCGCGCCGGCGTAGACCAACCGGCCGCCGCGGCCCATGCGTTCGGCGATGCCGTCGATGGCGGTCGCGATCAGCGGCAGCTGCTGGGCGACGGCGGCCGGCACGGTGAGGTCCTCGCCGTTCATGATCCGCGCGATCTCCAGTGTGGACAGCCGGTCGATCTCGGCGAGTTCGGGTCGGAACGCCTCCGTGGTGAGCGTCTCCAACTCCCGGCGCAACTCGGTGTACTGGTCGGTCATGTGCGGCTCGTTCGTCCTTCTCGGGTGGCTGGCGCGATGCGGGGGGATGGGTGAAGCACGGTGGGTGCGGCGAGCACGGCGCCAAAGGGGTGAGGGTCGGGTCGGTCGGGTCGCCGGCGGCGGGCGGAGCGCGGGCCGGCGGCGGGAGGGGCGTCGCGGTCAGCTGGGGCGCGGCGCGCGGTGGGTGTGCCGGTGGGCCAGGGCCTCGTAGGAGGCGGACAGCGCGGGTGCGGCCTCGTCGTAGGTGCGCTGCGCCACGCCTATGAACAGGCAGTCCACCACGAGGAGTTGACTGGTGCGGCTGGACATCGCGGCCGGTCTCAGCTCGCTCTCCCGCGAGCAGGAGGTGGTGAGCACCACGTCGGCGTACTGCGTGACCGGGCCGTCGGCGCGGCCGCTGATCGCGATGGTGGTGGCGCCGCGGTCGAAGGCGACCCGCAGCGGTTCGATGACATCCTGCGTGGTGCCGGAGTGCGTGATCGCCAACGCCACGTCCCCGGGCCGTAGTTGTACGGCGTTGGTGACCGCCAGGTGCGGGTCGATGTGGGCGTGCGCGATCAGCCCGATCCGCAGCAGCTTCTGCGCCAGGTCCTGGCCGACCAGTCCCGACGCGGCGATTCCGTACACGTCGATCCGCCGGGCGACCGCCAACGCGGCCACCGCGGCCTCCAGTTGGGCGGTGTCGAGCTGGGACGCGGTGTCGGCGAGGGTCTGCTGCTCCTCCAGCGCGAGCTTGGTGACCACGTCGCCGAGCGGGTCGTCGACGGCGATGTCGGCGGTGACGGCGGGTGCGGCGCCGGTGGCCTGGTGGGCGGCGAGCGCGGCGAGCGCGAGCCGCAGGTCGCGGTAGCCGGGGTAGCCGAGCAGGCGCGCGGTGCGGACGACGGTCGCCTCGCTGGTCCCGGTGCGGACCGCCAGCGCGGTGACGGTGAGGTGCGAGCAGCCGGCCGGGTCGCTCGCGACGGCTTCGGCGACCCGCTGCATGGAGCGGGTCATCGACGGCGCGAGAGTGCGGACCTTGGCGGCGAGGGCCCCGGGGTCGGGGGCCGTGACTGGTGCGGGCGCGCCGGGTACGCCCCGGAGGGCGCGGACGCTCGGGGAGAAAGTTTCCTTCACGCTATAGGTCACCCTCTGAAAGGTATTTTCACCTCCGCTGCCGCGTCAACCCCGCAGCGCCGGGTGGCGTCGAGGAGCCGTCCAGGAGCGTGGTAGACGGGCGCGCGAACCGCGATACCCGGTGCGTCTCGAACGGGCCGGCCGCGGTGGCCGTGGCGGGGTCGCGCGCCGCCGGTTGCACAATGGACGGATGGAAGCCGCCCTCCACGACGCCCGCGCGCGCGTCCTCGCCGACATGAAAGCCCGCGACGTCGCCGACGCCGAGATCGTCTCGCTGCTGGAGGACGCGCTGAGCAAGCGCCGGTGGTGGCTGGAGCAGTGGCCGCAGGGTGCCGAGTTCGTGCCGGGGCTGCTCGCGCAGGACGTGCAGGACGCGCTGCTGGAGACGCACGGCCGGTGGCCGCTGTGCCCTCTGTGCGACGACCCGCACGCCCTGGCGGTCGAGCCGGAGCTGGGCGCGGACCCGCACTGGGTGTGCGAGGCCCGGGGCGAGGCTGTCGCCGCCGTCGGGGCGCTGGGCGCGCTGGGCGGGTGAGGCGCGGATGACCGTCTACATCGATCCGCCGACCTGGCCGGGCCACGGCCGGGTCTGGTCGCACCTGGTGAGCGACAGCTCCTACGCCGAACTGCACGCGTTCGCACGGCGGTTGGGCGCGCCGCAGCGTGCGTTCGAACGGGACCACTACGACATCCCGTCGGCCGGCTACCCCGAGGCGGTGCGGCTGGGCGCGGTCGAGATCGGCAGCAAGGAACTGGTGCGGCGGCTGACGGAGGCGGGCCTGCGCCGCAGGAAGCCGCCGCCGGGCGGACCCGCGCCCGCCCGCTGAGCCGAGGCCCGCCACGGCGTTGGCGCGGGCCCCGGGCCTCGCCTTCCTGCGGGACCGGGGTGTGCACGATGCCGTCGAGCAGCGTCCGGAAGCCCCAGGACAGCCGCCTCCGGGGCGGTGCCGTGCAGGAGGCCGCCGGCCAGGGCGGCGATGTGCGGGTGGGCCTCGGCACCGTCGGCACGGCCGTGGAGCTGGGGCTGCTGCCGCGGATCGACGACGACTGCTCGGTGACCGTGGACGGCACCGGGGCCGCGCTGCCGGCCGTCACCATGTTCGGCCTGATGTTCGGCCTGATCGAGGGCTCCACCGACGGGTGGAGTCGGCTCGCGGTTGCCGCACTGGTGGATGGGCCTGCTGTGCTTCGCCGTCGCCAGTGGCCCGCTCTACGTGGTCTCGCTCTTCATCCAGCAGGCGCTGCACGCCTCCGCGGGCCGCGCCGCGCTCGCCCTGCTCCCGCTGACCATCGGCATCATCATCGCCGCCTTCGCCGGGATGGCGCTGACCAGCGGCTGGGCCGCAACCTCGTCGCCATCAGCACACTGCTCACCCTCGCCGGCGGCGGCTGGCTGCTCGCCCTCGTCCTCGGCGACGGCACCGGGCTGTCGCTGTGGTCGATCGCGTCGGCCGTCCTGGTCGCCGGCAGGGGCATGGGCGCGTGCTTCGGCACGATCTTCGACATCGCGCTCGGCGACATCGACCCCGAGAAGACGGGCAGCGCCATCGGTTCGCTCACCGCCGTCCAGCAACTCGCCAACGGCATCGGCTCCGCGGTCGTCACCAGCGTCTACTTCCGTTCGGGCGCCCCGCCCACGCGATGACGGTCGTCCTCGTCACGGTTCTGGCCGTCACCGCGGCCTGCCTGCCCGCGCCGCGCCTGCTGCCGCGCGGGGTCCCGGCGGACGCGGGCCGCCACGGCTGGCCCGCCCGGCGGAAAAGGCCGCCGCGCCCCGCCCCGGGCGCGGCCGCCGGACACTCGTAATCGACCCTTGTTCGGCGGGTGAATTCCGAATGAACAGGGCCACCGTCCGCGCGCGCCGGGAATGGGGAATCCCCATGTCCCGCGATGTGCGCGCCGGCTATGATCGCTGCTCCATGTCTTCCGCACCCGCGAAACCTCGCGAACCCGACGACAGTCACCACGCCTCCCACGAAGCCCAGTCGGCGCAACCGCCACAAGATGCGGCGCCGACCCTCCCGGCGGGGCCGGAGGAATCCGCGGAATCCCTCGAATCCGCCGCCGCGGCCTCCCGGCCGGCCGCGCTGGGCCGCGAACTCGTCGAGATCCACGACTGGTTGCGGGCCGAACTGGCCCAACTCCGTGCCGAGGTCGAACTCCACCTCGACGGCCGCCCGGGGTCCGGCCGGCACCAACCCCGGCCGCTCACCGCGCACTGCCTCTTCTTCTGCGCCGCCCTGACCGGACACCACCGTGCCGAAGACGCGGGCGCCTTCCCGCTGTTGGCCGAGCGATTTCCCCAACTGCGGCCGACGATCGAGAAGCTGGAGGAGGATCACCTGCTCGTCGGCGAGATCACGGCCCGGCTCGAAACGGTGGTCGCCGCCATTCCCGCCGCCCCTTCCGACGCCGAGGCACGCCGTGTCCGCGGCGAACTCGACGGACTCGCCGCCATCCTGGAGTCGCACTTCACGTTCGAGGAGAATCGCATCGCCGCCGCGCTCGACGCACTTCCGGCGACAGGGCGGCGGACCGCGGCGGACCTGCTCGGAACCGCGTCGCCCGACAGCCGCTGACGGGCCGTCCACCGCCATTGCGGGCTCGTATGCTCCTCAAATTATGTTGACAATTTGAGGGTATAGATGCGAAATTCACATACCGGTGATCCGGGGGTGTGGGGGCGCCTGCGGGTCGGCGTGGTGGGAGGCGCGGAGGGGGCTCCTCCCGCCGCGCAGCCGGCCAGGTTCCGGCCCGCCGCCGGTCGGGTCCCGCCGGCCAGGCTCCGGCCCGCCGCTCAGGTTCCGGCCCGGGCCGCCAACCGCCGGGCGAGGTACCCCGCCGTCCGGCTGCCCTCGGCTTCGGCCACCTCGGCCGGCGGCCCGGCCGCCACCACCCGGCCGCCGTCGTCACCCGCGCCGGGCCCCAGGTCCAGCACCCAGTCCGCGCCGGCCACCACGCCCATGTCGTGCTCGACCACCACCACCGAGTTGCCCGCCTCGACCAGCCCGTGCAACTGCCGCATCAGCAGGTCGGTGTCGGCCGGATGCAGGCCGGTCGTCGGCTCGTCCAGGAGGTAGAGGGTGTGGCCGCGCCGGGCCCGCTGCAACTCGGTGGCCAGCTTGATGCGTTGCGCCTCCCCGCCGGACAACTCCGTTGCCGGCTGGCCGAGTCGCAGATAGCCGAGGCCGACATCGCGCAGCGTGCGCAGGCTGCGCTCGGCCGCGGGCACGTCGGCGAAGAACCCCGCCGCGGTGTCGACCGACATGTCCAGCACCTGCGCGATGTTCCGTCCGTGATAGGCGATCTCCAGCGTCTGCGGGTTGTAGCGGGCACCGTGGCAGGTCGGGCAGGGCGCGTAGGTGCCGGGCAGGAAGAGCAGTTCGACGGCGACGAACCCCTCGCCCTGGCAGGTCTCGCAGCGGCCCGACGCCACGTTGAACGAGAACCGCCCCGGGGTGTAGCCGCGCGCCTTCGCCTCGTCGGTGCCGGCGAAGACCCGCCGTACCGCGTCGAACAGGCCGGTGTACGTCGCCAGGTTCGAGCGCGGGGTACGGCCGATGGGCCGTTGGTCCACGCGGACGAGACGGTCCACGACCTCGATGCCCTCGACCGACCGCACCCGCGCGACACCCGTCTCCGGCCCGCCCGTCTCCGGTCCGCCCGCGCCCTCCCACGGGTCGTCCCCCTCCCCGTCCGCGGGCTCCGCCTCCTCGCCCGCGCTCCCCTCCGGGCTCAGCCGCGCCGCGACCACCTCCGCCAGCACCTGGCTGACCAGCGTCGACTTCCCCGAGCCCGACACCCCCGTCACCGCGGTGAACACCCCCCACGGCACATCGACGTCGAGGTCATGCAGGTTGTGCCGGTTCACCCCGCGCAGCCGCAACCACCCGGCCGGCACCCGCGGTTCACGCCGCACGCCGGCCCCGGTCCCGCCCGTGTCCCCGCCGCCGGCCCCGGCCGTACCGCCGTCCCCGAACAGGTACTTCCGGGTGGCCGACTCCGCCACCTCCGCCAGCCCCGGCACCGGCCCGCTGTAGAGCACCCGGCCGCCCTGCTCGCCCGCGCCCGGGCCCACGTCGACCACCCAGTCCGCGCGGCGCACCACGTCCATGTCGTGCTCCACCACGAACAGCGTGTTGCCCTCCGCCCGCAGCCGGTCCAGCACCGCCAGCAGCGGCTCCGTGTCCGCCGGGTGCAGCCCGGCCGACGGCTCGTCGAGGACGTAGACGACACCGAACAGCCCCGCCCGCAACTGCGTGGCCAGCCGCAGCCGTTGCAGCTCACCGGGCGAGAGCGTCGGGGCCGGGCGGTCCATGCCGAGGTAGCCAAGGCCCAGGCCGACCAGCACCTCGATCCGGGCCACCAGGTCCTGGGCGAGGGAGACCGCGGCCTCGGTGGCCTCGCCGGAAGCGGCCGAGGCGGTCGCCGCGCCCGGTGCCGCGAGGCCGGCGGTCTTCCGCAGCACGCCGGCGAGTTCGGCCAGCGGCAGTGAAGCCAGCTCCGCGATGTCGCGGCCCGCGAAGGTGACCGCCAGCGCCTCGGGCCGCAGCCGCTTGCCGCCGCACACCGGGCACACCGCGCTCTCCAGATGGCGCTGCACGCGCCGCCGGGTGGCGGGGCTCTTCGACTCGGAGAACGCGCGCATCACATACCGCCGCGCGCTCATGAACATGCCCTCGTACGGCCGTTGGATACGCCCGGCCTCGCGCACCGGGTGCACGGTCACCACCGGCTGCTCGTCGGTGAACAGCAGCCAGTCCCGGTCCGCCTGCGGCAACTCCCGCCACGGCCGGTCGATGTCGTAGCCGAGCGCGTCCACCACGTCGCGCAGGTTCTTGCCCTGCCAGGCGCCCGGCCAGGCCGCGATCGCGTGCTCGCGGATGCTCAGCGACGGGTCGGGGACGAGCGAGGACTCGGTGACCCGGTGCACCGTTCCCAGGCCGTGGCACTCCGGGCACGCGCCGATCGCGGTGTTCGGCGAGAACGCGTCGGAGTCCAGCCGCTCGGCGGTGCCCGGCGGGTACGACCCGGCGCGCGAGAACAGCATCCGCAGCAGGTTCGACAGCGTCGTCACGGTGCCCACCGACGAGCGCGAACTCGGGGTGCCGCGCCGCTGCTGGAGCGCGACGGCCGGCGGCAGCCCGCGGATCTCCTCCACCTTCGGCGCGCCCACCTGCTGGATCAGCCGGCGGGCGTACGGCGCGACCGACTCGAAGTACCGCCGCTGGGCCTCGGCGTAGAGGGTGCCGAAGGCCAGCGACGACTTTCCGGACCCGGAGACCCCGGTGAAGACGGTCAGCGCGTCACGCGGAACGTCGACGTCCACCCCGTCCAGGTTGTGCACCCGCGCGCCCCTGACCCGCACGAACGGGTCGGAGGCGCCTGCGTGATCATTGCCCACGCTTCCACTGTCCCACCGGCGGCGCGGTCATGCGCGCGGCGGCAGGTGCGGGGGTTCGCCGTCGGTCCACACCGGGGTGATGGACAGGTCGCCGAACCGCCAGCCGTCGGCCGTACGGCGAAGCGCCGCGCGGCACCGCCCGCCGACGGTGAAGATCCTGCCGTCCGGGTGGAGGTGCGTCATCAGCGCGTTCCACGACGCGTCGGCGGTCGCGCCGTCCGCGGCTGCCGTCACCAGCACGTCCGTCGACATGTGCTGGGTCCGGTCGAACCGGCGTAGGGCCACCTCGGCCTGCGCGGCGATCGCCTCCCTTCCGCGTACGGCGCCCACGGGGACTTGGACCGCCGCGTCCTCGGTGAAGAACGCGGCGGTCCACCCGGGCTCGAACCGCCGCTCGTCGAGGGTGCGGAAGTAGCGGCTCACGAGGGTGCTGACGGCGGTCTGCGGGTCCGAGGCGGTGTCC
Organism: Streptomyces sp. NBC_00448; assembly: GCF_036014115.1. Lineage (NCBI taxonomy): Bacteria > Bacillati > Actinomycetota > Actinomycetes > Kitasatosporales > Streptomycetaceae > Streptomyces > Streptomyces sp. NBC_00448. The sequence continues at coordinate 4,075,815 of NZ_CP107913.1, read as the reverse complement.
ATGCGGACGATCCTCCGACCTCAAGCGGGCTTGAGGTCAAGGGGACGCGCGGGCCGGGGGACGAACGGGCCGAGCGAGCCGTCACGCCGTACGCGACGGCTCGGGGAGGAGGAGGCCCAGTGCCAGGGCGACGGGTGGGACGACGAGGAGGGCGGTGAGGGCGCCGCGCGGACCGTGGGCGTCGGCGATGAGGCCGAGGATCGGGGAGAGCAGCCCGCCGATGCTGACGCCGAGCCCGAGGGTGACGCCGGCCGCGGTGCCCGGGCGGGTGGGCAGGTAGTCCTGGCCGAGCTTGACCAGGACGGCGAAGGGGAGGTTGAGGCAGACACCGGTGAGGACCGCGAAGAGCAGCGGCGCGATGCTGCCCGGGGTGAGCACGAGCCCGGCGAGCATGGGCAGCGCGAGCGCGCCGCCGAGCTGCACGGTGCGCACCATGCCGATCCGGTCCGCGATCCGCCCGCCCAGCAGGGTCCCGCCGACCCCGCCGGCCAGGAAGACGGTGAGCGCGGCCCCGGCCAGCCCCCGGGAGGCGTGCAGATGCCTGATCCAGTACAGCTCGATGAACGTGTTCACCCCGAAGAAGGCCACGGAGCGCACCACTTCGAGGCAGGTCAGCGCGGCGAACGGCCCCCAGCGGTCCTTCCCGGCGCGGGCCGCCGCCGACGCGGGAACGGCGTGCCGCCGGCGGCGGCGCAGCAGGACGTACCCGGTGAGGACGGCGGGCGGGATGAACAAGGCGGTGGCGCCGACGCCCCACGCGATCAGCGCGGGGGTGGCGAGGACCGGCGCGAGGAAGAAGCCGACGCTGCCGCCGGCCGCGAAGACGCTCATCGCGGCGGCGCTGTCCCCGGCGTCCTCGCGGGCGGACTTCCCGGCGGCCGGGTGGAACATGGCGATGCCGAGCCCGGAGAGCATGATCAGGCACCACACGGCGGCGTACGACGGGACCAGTCCCGACAGGCCGAGGCTGATCCCGGCGATGGCGACGCCGACTCCCGCGAGCCAGCCCAGCCGCATCCGGTCCACCGCCAGCCCGATGAACGGCTGCGGCACCGAACTGCCCAGCGTGGCGGCGAGGGTGAGGCCGGACGCGGCGACGTACCCGTAGTGCCGGTCGAGGACGAAGTACGGCACGGTCGCCGGGACCAGGCCCTGGTAGAGGTCGTCGACGGCGTGGGCGATGCCCCATACGCGCATCCGCTGCCAGGTGGTACGGGCGGGGGCCGGCCCCGGGGGGCCGGAGGAGTCCGGTCGAGGTGTTGCCGTGTCGGCGGTCTGGGTCATATCGGCAGCCTGCCGAGTGGGCACGCTGGTCGGCTACCGATACTCTGTCTACTTATGCCGACAACCCGCCAATCGGCCGGGGAGCCGCCCCGCCGGCCCGGACCGCCGGTTCCCGACGCGCCCGGGCCACGCCCGCTGGACGCCGCCACCCGCCAGAAGCTGGTCCACCGCGAGCGGATCGACTGGCACCACCACGCCGTGCACCAGCTCATCCACCCCAGCCGCGGGGTCCTGCGGGTGTCCACGCCGCTCGGGGCGTGGGTGGTGCCGCCGTACCGCGCGGTGTGGATTCCGGCCGGGGTGCCGCACGCCCACGAGGCGCACGGCCCGACGGACATGCGGACGCTGTCGTTCGCGCCCCGGCTCGGCCCGCTCGGCGGCGACCGGCCGACGGTCGTGGCGGTCACGCCGCTGCTGCGCGAACTCGTGGTGGCCCTCAGCGACACGCCCGGCCCCGCGGACCCGCCCTACACCGCGGCTCAGCGTGCCGACCTCGAACGGGTCACCCTCGATCAGCTGCGGCGGGTGGACGCGCTGCCGCTGCATCTTCCGGCGCCCTCGGACGATCGGCTGCGCGCCGTGGCGAGGCTGCTGCACGCCGATCCGGCGGACGATCGCTCGCTGGCGGAGTTGGGGGCCGCGGTGGGGGCCGGTGAGCGGACGCTCAGCCGGCTGTTCCGGCGCGAACTGGGGATGACGTTTCCGCAGTGGCGGACGCAGCTGCGGCTCCACCACTCGCTGATGCTTCTCGCGGCCGGGCAGTCCGTCACCTCGGCGGCCACGGCTTGCGGGTACGCGAACCCGAGCGCGTTCATCGAAGCCTTCCGGCACGCCTTCGGGGTCACCCCCGGCCGCCACGCATCCCCTGACCGGGGGTAACAGGACCCCCCGGTGGGTGCCCCCGATCTGTCGGCCCCGGACCACCCGCCGGTGGGTGGTTGCTCGCGCAGTTCCTCCCCCAGAGCTTCGCCTGGGAGGTGCCCCCGCGCCCCTGAGTAGCTGCGGGTTCTCCCACGAAAAGGGCCGCACAAACCCAGGGGCGCGGGGAAACTCCCCCAGAGGGGGTACCCCCAGCGGCCAGCCGCGCACCTGACTGTGGCCTTGCACCCGGCCGAAACCACGATGGTGCGCAGCCGGAGGGGCGTGGTGGCCGGGGCCGGCAGCCCTTTGCGGGAGGTGGTCCCGGGGCCGACGGATCGGGGGCGTTCGGGGGGTCCGGTTGCCGCCATCCGCAGGACCGCTCAGCATGAGGGGACAGGAGGTCGTCTCATGGGCCTTTACTTCGTGAACGTGGCCGACGAACTGGTGGGGGACGCGCTGGCCGGCTTCGCCCGGGCGCACGCGGAAGACGTGCGCTGGGACGAGCGGGACGGCTTTGTACGGGCGCTGAAGCCGGCGCCGACCCGCAGGGTCGGCCTCGTCTCCGGCGGCGGTTCGGGCCATGAACCGCTGCACATCGGATACGTCGGCACCGGAATGCTGGACGCCGCCTGCCCGGGCCGCGTCTTCGCCTCACCGCACAACCGCCAGATCTTCGCCGCGTCGCGCGCCGTCGCGGGCGAGGGCGGGGTGCTGCACGTGGTGAAGAACTACACCGGCGACAAGATCAACTTCGGGATCGCCGCGGAACGCCTCGCCCGGGAGGGCATCGCCTGCGGCCGGGTGCTGATCGACGACGACGTGGCGACCGAGTCGGACGAGGTCGCCACGGGCCGCCGCGGCACCGGCGCGACCGTACTGGTCGAGAAGATCCTCGGCGCGGCCGCGGACACCGGGATGGGCCTGGCCGAACTGGTCGCGCTGGGCACGGACGTGGCCGGCCGGTGCCGCAGCCTCGCGGTCGCCTCGGGCGCGCACACCTCGCCCGCGACCGGCCGCCCCGCCTTCGACCTGCCGCCGGGCGCCATCGAGTACGGCGTCGGCATCCACGGCGAGCGGGCCCGCCGCACCCTCGGGGAACGGTCGCTGCGGGACCTCGCCGAGGACATGGTCGCCGCCCTCGCCGACTCCCTGGACCTGGGCCCCCGGGCGCAGGTCGTGCTCCTCGTCAACGGACTGGGCGGGATCACCCGTCTGGAGCTGTACGCGGTGCTGGGCGAGGTGACGCGGCTGCTGGACAAGCGCGGCGCCACCACCGTACGGACCCTCGTCGGCGACTTCGTGACGGCGCTGGACATGCGGGGCTTCTCGCTCACGCTGCTGGCCGCCGACGACGCGACGCTCGCGTACTACGACGCGCCGGCCTCGGCACCCGCGTGGTGCGGGCGGGCGGGCTGACGGCGTCCGCGACCGGGTGCCCACCACGGTGCTCACCACGACCAGCGGGCAGGCAACGACGGGAGATGCAGCGATGCTCACATCAACCGACACCGAGTTCTCCGAGCCCTTCCGGCCCATTGACTTCACCGGGTTCACCGACGCGTGGGTGCGCCGGTTCGCGGCCTCCGCGACCGCGACCGAGGCCGAACTGACCGCGCTCGACCAGCAGGTCGGCGACGGCGACTTCGGGGCGAACCTGGTGGCCGGGCTGCAGGCCGCGCTGCGGCGGCTCGACGCGTCCGACGTACCGGTGCTGCCCGCGGTTCCACCGGCGCCCTCCTGGCCGTTGGAGGCGGCCGCCTCCGCGTTCCTCGACGAGGTCGGGGGCACCAGCGGCCCGCTGTTCGGGCTGCTGCTCCAGGAGGTCGCGGTCGCCGTCGCCGCTGCCCGGGACGGGGCGCCCGCCGCCGCGCTGGCGGTCGGCGCGGGCAACGGCCTCGCCGCGATCCAGCGGGTGGGGGAGGCGGCGGTCGGTGACAAGACGCTGGTCGACGCGCTGGTTCCGGCCTGCGAGGCGCTTGCCGCGCGGGCTCGTACGGTGCCGGGTGATCCCGGCGCCGCGGTCGCCGGCGCGGCGGACGCCGCGTGGGACGGGGTGCGGAGCACCGCTCGACTCACCGCGCGGCGGGGGCGGGCGAGTTACCTCGGCGAGCGGGCGGCGGGCGTACCCGACCCGGGGGCGGTCGGGATCGCCCTGCTCTTCGCCTCCGCGGGCACCACGGTTCCCTCTCTCACGCCGTACCTGGCCTGATCGGCCCGGCCCGGCCTTCCGGGGCGGGTGGCGCTGGTCAACTCCAGGACCACCCGCCGGTGGTGGGCGGGTCGTACGGTTCCCGGCTCCTTACCGGTCAGCGTGACGACCAGGAGAAGATGTTGGGGTCGTCGAGGGAGGCGACCCAGATGTCGACGGTGGCGGCGAGGTCCTCCCCGGGCCAGGGGCCGACGCCCATGGTGCGCAGGCCGGCGCGGGTGGCGGCCTCGATGCCGCACGCGGAGTCCTCGACGGCGAGGGAGTCGGTGGGCGCGGCGCCGCACAGGCGGGCGGCGGTGAGGTAGACGTCGGGGTAGGGCTTGGGGCGGATGCCGGGTCCCGGCACCACGATGTGGTCGAAGTGCTGCCGCAGCCCTGCGGTCCGCAGGCACGTTTCGACGACGTCCAGCGGGCAGTTGCTGGCGACTGCCAGAGGCGCGAACTTCGCTGCGTTGGCGACGAGTTCGCCCGCGCCGGGCATGGTCTGCGGGTCCGCGGCGACGAGCGTGCGGAAATGGCCGAGCAGCCGTTCGGTGAGTTCGCCGCCGAGTTCTGGCCGCCCGGATTCGTCGGCCATGAGCTGACCGCATTCGGTGTAGTGCAGGCCCTTGCTGCGTTCGGCGAAACCGTCTTCCGTCACGAGCTGGAAATCGCGCAGGGTCAGATCGCGGGCGTCCTGCCAGTGCCGCTCGGTGTCCATCAAGGTGCCGTCGCAGTCGAAGACAATCGCCGCCGGGGTCCAGGAAAAGAGGGGGTGAGGGGTCATGGGGGCATGTCCGTTCGAGAATGCCTGAACGCGCTGAGGGTGGTCGCCGGGAATGCGGGCGACGGACGGCTGTGCGCTGTTTCGTCAGGCAGGCGCGGGCTCTCGGCGAAGGCGTCCGGAAATCCCGCGGACGGCGCGGAATTCGGAGGGCACCACCGAGAACATATCGATCGTTACGTTATGGACGACCGCGTAAGGTAGTCAAGCGAATGCAATAAGTCACACCGCGTGTCGGCCGTATCCGAGCACCCCGTATGCGGTGCAGGCGGGTCCCTGCCGGACCCGGAAGACGCAGGTGCGGTGGTGCGGCACCGGCTCGATCCGGGCGGCCGGCGCGTGCTCGGTGAAGCGGGTGGCCACCAGTCGTCCGGAGACCGGCCGCAGCAGCGTGCCGCCGCTGGCCTCGGCCGCGGCCTGCCGGGCCGCCTCCAGCAGCACCATCCCGGGCACGTGGTCGCTGGCGTGGTCGAAGAAGAACGGGTGCCGAGGGTCGGCCGGTTCGATCGAGAGGCCGCCGCGGCGGCGGGCGATCACCACGTCGCCGTGCCCGGTGACCGCGAGCGCGGAAGGCTCGGGGCGGTCGTCCGGAGTGGGGCGCGAGGCCCGGTTCGCGGCCGGGTTCGACGCCGGGTCCCGTGCTGGGCCGGGAGCCCGACTGGGAGCCGGTGACCGAGCCGGGTCGGGAGCCGGGGGCCGAGCCGGGTCCGCGCGCTCGGCGTCGTCGTCGTACCGGTTCCGTACGGCGCTGTAGCCGTCCGGGTCGACGAAGCGGGCGCCGCCGCCGGCCCGGGCGAAGTCCGTCCCGGCGCAGGCGTAGTGGACGTCCAGCCGCAGCCCGGTGACCGCGCCGTCGGCGTCCCGGCGTACCTTGCGCACCGCGATCGCGCAGGTCACCTCAGTGCCGCCGTGGCCGACCCGCGGCTCCCGGTCCGGTGCGAGCGCGAAGTACAGATCGCCGATGAGCAGATGCGCGGTCGGCGCGACGCCGAAGTAGCGCAGCGGCAGGTAGATGCCCAGCTGCCGCAGTGTCTCCACCACCAGCAGCGGGCTGTGCAGGTCCGATCCGTCGCGCGGGAAGGTGGCGTGCGAGCGCGGCCAGCACGCCGCCGCCTCGAAACCCCCAGTGCCGTCCGGCCGGACGTCCGTCAACAGCACCTCGGCGACGGACGACCGGTGCACCATTTCCCTGGCGACCGTGCGGGACCAGCTCAAGCCGGGTGAATCGTCCTGCCCGGAGTTCCGTCCGGACCCATCCCCGACCGAATGATTCATACCATAAGAAGAACTCACGTCCGGCTGATTCGCATGTGCGTCATCCGGAACCCGGTAGGGATCGGTCTTCGCGACGCGCTAGATTGCCGGGGTCGGCGACGAAGCGGCTACCGGGGTGATCGTGCAGGGACGGGCGGAGACGACGCGCAGGTGTCTCGTGGAGGCCGCGGCGCGGCTGTTCGAGGAACGCGGTTATGCCGGCACCAGTATCAGCGACATCAGCGCGCTCTCCGGGCGCACCAGCGGGGCGATCTACTTCCATTTCGGCAACAAGGAGCAGCTGGCGCTCGCTGTCGTCGAGGCGCACTTCGCGACCTGGCCGGAGATGATCTCCGGAATTCACCGGTCATACGAATCCGCGCTGGAGAAGCTGGTGGCACTGAGTTTCTCGGTCGCCCGCGCCTTCCGCGACGACGTCGTGGTGCGGGCCGGGTCGCGGCTGTGGACCGAGCGCCGCGCCATCGACACGCCGCTGCCCGCGCCGTTCCTCGGGTGGATCGACACCGTGGGGTCGCTGCTGCGGGAGGCGGCCGAACAGGGCGAACTGGCGGGCGGGCTCGCCCCGGAGACGGCCGCGGTCGGCGTCGTCTACGCGTTCTTCGGGATGCACACGGTCTCCGACGCGCTCGACGGGCGCGACCAGATCGAGGACCGGCTCTACGACCTGTGGCTGCTGCTGCTCGCCGGGCTCCAGGCGAAGCCCGACGCCCGGGAGCTGCTGTTGACGCGGGTGGGCGCGCCCGGCCCGTCCTGCCTGGTGCCGTAAGGCCCCGGCGCCCGGCGCACTTGGGTGGGGGACCGGAACCCGCGTCGGGGGGCACCCGTGCTCTCCCGGGAGCGCGGTGGACAATGATCCGCATGCCCGAGAGCCGAGCCGAAGCCCATCCCCGTTACGCCGCTCTGCTCGCGGAGTGGTGCGAGCTGTTGCGCCGCTGCCGGAACGGAGCGGCGGACGAGCCCGATCCGGCCGTGTACGGGCGGGAGTTGCTGGCCCGCTGGGCGGAGCCGCAGCGCCGCTACCACACGCTGGACCACCTGGTCGCGGTACTGGCACGGGTGACGGAGCTGACGGTGTACGCGCAGGACCCGGACACGGTGGCGCTGGCCGCGTGGTTCCACGACGTGGTCTACCGCCCGGAGCGCAGCGAGAACGAGGAGCGCAGCGCCGCGCTCGCCGAACGGGCGCTGACCGAGGCCGGGGTGGACCCGGAGCGCGTCGCGCAGGTCGCCCGGCTGGTGCTGCTGACCGTGCACCACGACCCGGCCGAGGGCGACGCCGACGGCGAGGTGCTGTGCGACGCGGACCTGGCGGTGCTGGCCGGCGACCCGGCGGCGTACGCGGGGTACGCCGCCGCCGTCCGGGAGGAGTACGCCTTCGTGCCCGACGAGGACTTCCGGACCGGCCGCGCCGAGGTGCTGCGGCGGCTGCTGGCGCTGCCGAACCTGTTCCGCACGGCGTACGGGCGCGAGCACTGGGAGCCGGTGGCCCGCCGCAACGTCGGCACCGAACTGGAGTTGCTGGAGGCATAGTCCGCCCGCCCGGCCGGTTTTTCCGGGCCGCGGCGCGGGACCCGGCCCTCGCGCGGGAGGGGCTGGTGTGGCACCCTTGCTCATATGTCTAGACCAATCTTCGAGGTGATCGCCCTCGGCGCGGAGGATGCCGTTGCGGCCCAGGACGGCGGGGCCGACCGCCTCGAACTGGTCACCGATATGGCCGCGGACGGGCTGACGCCCTCCCGGGAGACGTTCGGCGCGATCAGGGCGGCGGTGCGGATTCCGCTGCGCGTCATGCTGCGGCTGTCCGACGGGTTCAGCGCCGGCGACGCCCGCGAGCTGGACGTGCTGTGCGAGACCGCGCAGGGCCTGCGGGCCGAGGGCGCCGACGAGTTCGTGCTCGGTTTCCTCGACGCGCGGGGCCGGGCCGACCTCGACGCGATCCACGCGCTGGTCGACGTGATCGACGGCTGCGGCTGGACGTTCCACCGCGCCATGGACCGGGCCGCCGACCGCGACGCGCTGCGCCTGCAACTCGCCGGGCTGCCCGGCCTGGACACCTACCTCACCGCCGGGTCGGCGGACGGTGTGGCGGCCGGGCTGCCCGTCCTGTGCGACGAGTCGGCGCGGGCCGGCGAGCCCGGATACGAGCCGGAGCTGCTGGTCGGCGGCGGCCTGCTCCTGGACCACGTGCCGACCCTGCGCGCGGCCGGACTCAGCGGCTTCCACGTCGGCGGCGCGGTGCGGCCCGGCGGATGGGCCGCCCCCGTCGACGTCGCCGCCGTCCGCACCTGGCGCGAGGCCCTCGACTCACCGGTGGCCGTCGGGTAGGTCCGCGCGGCCACTCCGCCGGGCGGGCGCTCCGCCGGGCGCGGCGCGGGCTCAGCCGACTTCCGCCAGAGCGCCCGGCAGCGGGGCGGCGTGCAGCACCGTCAGGCCCGACACCGCGCGGGTGAGGCAGACGTACAGCCGGCGCAGGCCGGTCCGTTCGTCGGGCTCGGCCGCCACGATCGCGGCGGGGTCGTCCATGACCACGTAGTCGTACTCCAGGCCCTTGGCGAGGGACGCGGGGACCAGGGTGAGCCGGGCGGTCGCCGAGGTCTCCTCGCCGGGGGAGAGGTACGGCAGGCCGGCGGCGTCGAGCGCGGCGGCCAGTGCCGGGATTCGGGGGTCGGCCGCGATGAGGCCGATGGAGCCCTCGTAGCCGAGCGACTCGCGGCAGGCGGCCAGCACGGCCGCGTCGAGCCCGTCCTCGGCCGTCGGCCGTACGAACAGGGCGCCGGGCGACTCGCGGACGGAGGTCGCCGGCGCGAGCCCGGGGGCGATGGCCGGCAGCAGCCTGGACGCGTACGCGATGACCTCCCGCGGCACGCGGAACCCGCGGGTCAGCTCCTCGACCCGGGCGTCCGGCTTGCCCAGGTGGGACAGCGCCTCGGCCCAGGAGGCGGTCGCCCAGGGCGTGGTGCCCTGGGCGAGGTCGCCGAGGATCGTCGCCGACCCGGTGGAGCAGCGCCGGCCGACCGCGCGGTACTGCATCGGCGAGAGGTCCTGCGCCTCGTCGAGCACCACATGCCCGAGCGAACCGGTGCGCTGCACCAGGTCGGTGGCCTCGTCGATCAGCACCGCGTCGGCCGCCGACCACTTCGCCGAGGCCGGTCCGCGGGCCGGCTTCGCCCACAGCACCTCCCGCTGCTCCTCCGGCGAGAGCAGCCCGTCGGCGCACGAGGCGAGGAACTCCGGGTCGGACAGCAGCCGCAGCACCGTCTTGGCCGGGTCGACCGGCGGCCAGCACGCCTTGACCGCGGCCTTGACCGCGGGGTTGCGGGCGACCGTGTCCTGCACCCGGTCGTCGGGTGCCTCGCCGGACCGCTCCATCTGCACCAGCACCGCGTGCGCGATCCGCTGCGGCAGCGCGTCCCTGGCGGCGCCGTACCGGATGTCCCGGCCGGCCATCTCCCGGACGATCTCCTCCAGTTCGTATGCCGGCACCCGCCAGCGCCGGGAGCCGCGCACCACCACGACCGGCTCCTTCGGCATGGTGATGCCCGAGCGCACCGCGCGCCGCAGCACCTCCGCCATGCGCGCGTCGCCCTTGAGTCGCGCGGTGGCCGCCGAGTCGGTGCCGCGCACCTCGACATGGGCCACCAGGTCGTCCACGGTCGCCTGCTTGACCTGGAGTTCGCCGAGCGCGGGCAGCACCTGCTCGATGTACTGGAGGAAGGATGCGTTCGGCCCGATCACCAGGGTGCCGGTGCGGGCCAGCCGCTCCCGGTGCGCGTACAGCAGGTAGGCCACCCGGTGCAGGCCGACCGCGGTCTTCCCGGTGCCCGGCGCACCCTGCACGCAGACGCTGCCGCCCACCCCGGCACGCACGATCTCGTCCTGCTCGGGCTGGATGGTGGCCACGATGTCGCGCATCGGCCCGACGCGCGGCCGCTCGATCTCCGACTGGAGCAGCTTGCTGGAACGGTCCTCCTCGGTGGCGTCGGTCAGGTGCTCGTCCTCGTACGCGGTCAGCTCGCCGCCGGTGTAGCCGAAGCGGCGGCGCAGCGCCACGTCCATCGGCTCGGCGCGGGAGGCGCGGTAGAACGGCTGCGAGACCGGGGCGCGCCAGTCGATGACCATCGGGTCGCCGCCGGCGTCGTGCACATGGCGCCGCCCGATGTAGAAACTCTCGCCCTCACCCCCTTCGGCCGCCTCGACGTTCGGCGCGTGCAGGTAGTCGAGGCGGCCGAAGAAGAGCGGGGTGCCGGCGAGGTCGGCGAGCGCCTTGATGCGCATCTCGATCTCGCCGGCGAGGATCTTGGCGTTGACCCAGTTCCCGGTGACGTCGCTGATGTCGAGCGCCTCGACGTCCTCCCGCATGGCGCGCAGCGCGGACCGGGAGGAGGCGAGGTGGGCGCGCTCGTGGCCCAGCGGGTCGGCCGGCGCCGGGCCCGCGGGCGGGGCGGAGGAAGGGGCCGCGGATGTCGGCGAGGCGGACTGGTTGCGGGCGTGCGAGGGCACGGCTTTGCCTCCGGCTGATACGTGGGAGCGTACGGCGTCGCGTACGCACGCGGTGGTGATCACGAAGGGCCGGCCGGTTTCCGTCCGGGCGGCGGCACTCCCGTCCGGGAGGCGGCAAGACGCGGAACTATACGCCCCGGGTCGCGGCGATGCTAACCGTTTTCCGCCCGGGTGCCCGCAGCCGATTCTCGGGGGGACCCCGAGGGGCCTGTCAGGGTCGGGGGTCCGTCCGAAGTCGCACACGCCCGGTGCGATATCCGCCCATGGCCCGACGTACGCCGTGCGCGTGATGCCTACCGTGGAGATATGGCCTCCACCACACTTCCCCCAGGTCCCAGCGTCCATGGCGGCACCGCGATCGGTGCCCGCTCCGGCAACCCCCGACACCGCGTGGGCAACGCGCTGCGCGCGGTCAAGGTGTACGTCACCACCGCCGTCGAGGTCGTCCTCCTCGGCACCGAGAGCAAGCGTTACTGAGCACCCGGAGCGCTACCGGTGAGTAGCCTCCCCGCGCCGACGTGAGTACGGCGGCGCATGTGCGAGACCGCCCTGGGCGCTGTGATGGGACCCATGGCGACACACACCGCAGGGCACTGCCGCGGGACCGACGATCCGGACCCCGCCCGGCCCCACCCGCGTGACGGGCGCGGCCCCGACGCGAGTCCTTCGTCCGGCCCGCCCCTCCAGCCAGGCCCGCCTCTTCCGCCCGGTCCGCCCCGCCCCGCGCTGCCGCCCACCGCGGCCGGCCGGCCGCCGGAGCCCTGGCCGTACGCCGTCCACCTCACGGGCACCGACTCCCCCCGCCGGGAGCCCCGCGAGATCTTCGTCCCGGTGCTGTGCAGCGTCCTGTGCGCCCCGCTCCTGGTGATCGGCGCGTTCTACTTCATGCTCGCGCCCTTCGCGACCGACCCGTGCGACCCGGACGGCTGCCACGCGCTCTTCCGGGCGATCGAGGTCGACCCCTGCGTGCTGGCGCTCGCGGCGGTCCTGCTGGCCGGTTGCTGGGCCGTGCCGAACCGCTGGCACGCCGTGCGGCCGCTGCTGGGCGTCGGGGCACTGGCGGCCGCGCTGACCGGCGTCTACCTCTACGTGCACCTGCCGCTGCCGAACTGAAGGCGGGCCGAAGCCGTACCGAAGCCGTACGAGGGCGGCACGGCCGTGCACCGGACGGCTGCTCAGACGTCCTCCGCCTCCGCGGAGCCGGTGAGCAGGTCGTCGGCGTCCACGATGCGGTAGGCGTACCCCTGCTCGGCGAGGAACCGCTGGCGGTGGGCCGCGAAGTCCTGGTCGATCGTGTCGCGGGCCACCACGGAGTAGAAGCGCGCCTCGTGGCCGTCGGCCTTCGGCCGCAGCACCCGGCCGAGCCGCTGCGCCTCCTCCTGGCGGGAGCCGAAGGTGCCCGACACCTGGATCGCGACCGTCGCCTCGGGCAGGTCGATGGAGAAGTTCGCCACCTTGGAGACGACCAGCACCGACAGCTCGCCCTGCCGGAACGCCTCGAAGAGCTTCTCGCGCTGCGCGTTCGTCGTCTCGCCCTTGATCACCGGCGCGTTGAGGTGCTCGCCCAGCTCGTCGAGCTGGTCGATGTACTGCCCGATGACGAGGGTCTGCTGCCCCGCGTGCTTGGCCACCAGCGCCTCCGTGACCTTCCGCTTGGTCGCGGTGGTCGCACAGTAGCGGTACTTCTCCTCGGTCTCGGCCGTCGCGTACGCCAGCCGCTCGGTCTCGGTGAGGTTGACCCGGACCTCGACGCAGTCGGCGGGCGCGATGTACCCCTGCGCCTCGATCTCCTTCCACGGCGCGTCGAACCGCTTCGGCCCGATCAGCGAGAACACGTCGGACTCGCGGCCGTCCTCGCGCACCAGCGTCGCGGTCAGGCCGAGCCGGCGGCGGGCCTGGAGGTCGGCGGTGAACTTGAAGACCGGCGCGGGCAGCAGGTGCACCTCGTCGTAGACGATCAGCCCCCAGTCGCGGGAGTCGAACAGCTCCAGGTGCGGGTAGACACCCTTCCGCTTCGTGGTGAGCACCTGGTACGTGGCGATGGTGACCGGGCGGATCTCCTTGCGGGTGCCGCTGTACTCGCCGATCTCCTCCTCGGTGAGGGAGGTGCGCTTCACCAGTTCGTGCTTCCACTGGCGGGCCGAGACGGTGTTCGTCACCAGGATCAGCGTGGTGGCCTTCGCCTGCGCCATCGCGCCCGCCCCGACCAGCGTCTTTCCCGCGCCGCAGGGCAGCACGACCACCCCGGAGCCGCCGTGCCAGAAGCCCTCCACGGCCTGCTGCTGGTACGGGCGCAGCCCCCAGCCGTTCTCGTCCAGCTCGATCGGGTGCGCCTCGCCGTCGACGTATCCGGCGAAGTCCTCGGCCGGCCAGCCCAGCTTCAGCAGCACCTGCTTGATCTGGCCGCGCTCGGAGGGGTGCACGGCGACGGTGTCCGCGTCGATCCGCACGCCGACCAGCGGCTGCACCCGCTTCGAGCGCAGGATCTCCTCCAGCACCGGGCGGTCGGTGGTGGTCAGCACCAGGCCGTGCGCCGGGTCCTTGCTCAGCCGCAGCCGGCCGTAGCGGTCCATCGTCTCGGCCACGTCGACCAGCAGCGCGTGCGGCACCGGGTACCGGGAGTACTCGACGAGCGCGTCCACCACCTGCTCGGCGTCGTGTCCGGCCGCCCGGGCGTTCCACAGGCCCAGCGGCGTCAGCCGGTAGGTGTGGATGTGCTCGGGGGCCCGCTCCAGTTCGGCGAACGGGGCGATCGCACGGCGGCAGGCGTCGGCCTGCTCGTGGTCGACCTCCAGGAGGAGCGTTTTGTCACTCTGGACGATCAAGCAGGACAAGGGGGGCCTCCGACGGGTGGCGGGCGAACAGACAACTGTACTTCGCCGCGCGGTTCGGTCGGAGCGCGGCGGGAGGGGGCGGGGGTGAGGCGGGGTGAGGCGGGGGCGTGCGTCCGGACAGGGGAATCTGCGCGTGGCATGTGCTCCGCATACAAGATGAACAGTCGTATTTGATGTTTTCTGCCCCCATGGATCACCAGCAGACGAATCCCCCCACCGCGCCGCGCCGCCGGGGGCCGTTCCGTGCCGCCGCGGCGTCCACGGCAGTCGTCGGCGCGGCAGTCATGGCCGCGGCCGGCCTGCTGCTGCCCGGCTCGCCGGCCGGTGCCGCCACCTCGGACGACGGCGGGACGACCGCCGCGCTCGGGACCGCCGCCGCTCCGTCGGACACGTCCTGGCCGAACGGCAGCGAGTGGCCGCCGAACACTGCCGCGCCGTCGTCGTCGCCCAGCGGCGACAACGCGTCGTGGCCGAACGACAGCCAGCGGCCGAACAGTGCGGCGCCCTCCAGCGCGGCACCCTCCAGCTCCGCCCCTTCCAGTTCCGCCCCCTCCAGTGCGGCTCCCTCCAGCGCTGTCCCCTCCAGCGCGCCGCCTGCCGAACAGCACACCACGGTGCCTGACGGGGACAGCTCCACGGCGCCCGACGGGTATGGCTCCACGGCGCCCGACGACGGATATGGCTCCACGGCGCCGGATGACGGGTACGGCTCCACGACGCCCGACGACGGGTACGGCTCCACGGCCCCGGGCTACGGGGACACGTGGCCGAGCGTGAGCCCGTCGCCCAGCCACAGCACCAGCTGCCCGCCCACGACTCCGCCCACGACACCTCCGACCAAGCCTCCGACCACTCCGCCCACCAAGCCCCCGACCGCGCCGCCGTCCCACCACCCGTCCCACCACCCCTCGCACCACCCGAGCCATCACCCGTCCCACCACCCGTCCCACCACCCGTCCCACCACCCCAGCCACCCGCCGACGACGCCGCCCACCAAGCCGCCGACGACCCCTCCGACGAAGCCGCCCACGACGCCCCCCACGACACCTCCGACCACCCCTCCCACGACTCCGCCGTCGCACCACCCGTCGCACCACCCGAGCCACCACCCGTCCCATCACCCGAGTCACCACCCGTCGCACCACCCCAGCCACCCGCCGACCACCCCGCCCACGACGCCGACCACGCCCACCTCGACCCCGCCGAGCCTTCCGCACACCGGTGCGTCGGCCCAGGTCGAGTGGGCCGCCGCGGCGGCCGTCGGGGTGCTGGGCGCCGGCGGTGCGCTGGTGGTGTTCAGCCGCAGGCGCGGGCGCCACAACTGACGCCTCGCGTATGACCGTTCGTATGATCCGTACGACCGCCGCCGGTCCGGCCGCCGCACGCCTTCCCACGGCGTACGGCGGCCGGTCGGGGGTAAGCGCCGCAGGGACAGTGCCTATTCGAGGGGGCCGCGTTCCATGGCGCTACGAGTCCCGCCCTTCCGTGCCGGCCCGTCCTCCGGGTCGAGCGGGGCGGCCACACCGGGGGCGGCGCGGAAGGCCGCGCCCAAGTCCGTTCCGAAGCCGAAGCCCAAGTCGAAGCAGGGGCCGAAGCCCAAGTCCGCGCGCAAGCCGGGCTCTTCGCCGAAGCAGGCGGCCGGGAGGCCCCGCAAGGCCGCGGCCGGCCAGGCGCCGAAGTCCCGCCGTACGCTGCCCGGTTGGTGGCCGCGCTCCGGCGGCGACGTACCGGCGAAGTCGGCGAAGTCGGTCAGGACGGCGAAGCCGGCCAAGGCGGCAGGGCCCACCAACTCCGCCAAGTCCGCCGCGCGCCGCGACACCCCGCCCGCCCCGCTGCTCCAGCGCCGTTCCGCCGTCGCGCTGGCGGCCCGGGCGCTGGTGCTCGCGGTGCTCGTGGTCGCGATGGTGGCCTTCGCGGTGGCGCTGGCCCGGGTGACCCTCGTGCCGTCGCCCGCCTCGGACGCCCTCGTGCACACCAACCTGAGGCCGGGCGCGTCGATCCGGGCCTACCTCGACCAGCCGGACACCCGCGACACCGTCAAGCAGATCGGCGGCAACATCCTGCTCGGCGTGCCCTTCGGCATCCTGCTGCCCACCCTCTTCCCGCGCACCCGCGGGCTGATCCGGGTCGTCGTCGTCACCGCCCTCGTGATGCTCATGGTCGAGACCACCCAGGGAGCGATCGTGGAGGGCCGCGCGTTCGACATCGACGACGTCATCCTCAACACCGCCGGCTCCCTGCTCGGTTACCTCGCCCTCGGCCTCCGCCTCGGCCGCGCCCTCCACCCCCGCCGCCCCCACTGGTACCACCGCTACGGCATCGGCAAGGCTCCGGACCCCACCCCCGCCGATCCCGAGCGCTGACCGGGTACCGCCGCCGGGCGGTGCGGGTGCGGGTGCGCCGTACCGGAGCGGAGCGTTCCCCTATGGCGAGCACGTGTGCACCCCCTGCGCCCCTGTGGCACCATCACTTCGAGCTGGGCGGGCCAGGGGCCATGCGGTGTGCCAGGAGGCGGAGAGTTCCATATGCAGGTGGAGATCCGGGCGACGAACGACGACGACGTTCCTGCCTTGCACGACTTCTTCCGCTGGCTGAGGGACGACCAGGACGGGCCGGAGTCGGTCCGTCTGGAGAACTCCGCCACCGGTTGCCCCGGGGCGATGGGAGCCCTGGAGGTCATCCAGGTCGTCCTCGCCGAGTCGACGACCATCGCGAGCCTGGCGATGCAGTACGTCTCCTGGCGCCGCTCGCGAGCCGGCGGCGGGCGCGGCGCGGGATTCACCTTCGCCCGCGCCTCGGACGGCCTGTCCGTCACCGTGGAGAACGGCACCGACGACGAGGTGCGCCGGGTCCTGGCGGTGCTCGCGGCGCTGCCGGAACCACCTCCCGCCCCCGACCCGCCCGCGCCCGACCCTGACGGCCAGGCCCCTGAGTAGCCCGCATGGCCACCCACGGGGACAGGGAACTCGCCGATCCGCACCGCTCGTACGCGGTCCTCGTCGGAGCCGCGTCGTACGACCATGCCTCCCTCGACGAACTGCCCGCGGTCGCGAACAACCTCGGCAGGCTGGCCGAGTTGTTCACCGACGCCACGATCTGGGGCCTGCCGCAAGGGAACTGCGTACGGCTGCCGCAGCCGGAATCCCGGGAGGAGGTCCTCGACGCGATCCACGACGCGGCGCGCAAGGCCGAGGACACGCTGCTGGTCTACTTCGCCGGGCACGGTCTGGCCCATCCGGACGTCAACGGCCTTCTGCTCGCCCTGCCCGGCACCGATCCCGAACGGGTCTACACCGCACTGGACTTCGACGCCGTACGAGGCGAGGTGCTCAGTACCCGGCGCGACGTCAACCGGGTCGTGATCCTGGACTGCTGCTACGGCGGGCGGGCCTTCGAGGGGGGCATGGGCGGCGCCGGCCGGGCGGTGCGGATGGCCGAGCAGACGCGCATCGCGGGCTCCTACCTCCTCACCGCGAGCTCCGCGACCCGGCAGTCGCAGTCGCCGCCCGGCGAGACGTACACGGCGTTCACCGGAGAGCTGATCCGTCTGCTGGAGAGCGGCCTGCCCGACGCCGGCGAACTGATCGAAGCCACCCACGTCTACGAGCACCTGTACGGCGAACTGCGAGCCAAGGGACGCCCGTTGCCGCAGCAGCGGCTCAGCAACACCGGCCGCACCCTCGTCTTCGCCAGGAACCGGCACCTGGCGGAGAACACACCGGTGGACGCCCAGGAGCAGGGCACGAGCCCGTCCAAAACCCCCGACGTGGCGTCCGGGCCGGCCCGGACGCCACGCGAACTCGTCCAGGAGGTCGCGAGGTCGAGGACCGCGGACGGCGCTGCTGCCGCCGACGCGCTGCTGCGGGAATGGGCGGCGCGCCGTCCGGTCCAGGAAGTGGCCGCCCTGGCGGCGCTTTTGAGCGCGGCGGACGACCGGGCCGCCTCCGGTGTGGTGACCGCGGCCTTGCCCGAACGCGGCCCGCAGGCCGTCGCCGACTACCTCGACGCCCTGTACGCCGTCGATGACGAGCCGGCGGACGCCGCACGCGTCCTGCGCCATGCCGCCGGCCAATCCGTCGACGTCGTCGCGGCCACCTACAAGGCCCTGCGCTCCAGCGGCCGTTCGGCCGAGGCGGACCGCCTGCTGTCCCTGCGGACCGAGCGTCTGAGCAGCACCGACGACGTCCTCGAACTGGCAGGAGCGCTCTGGTCCGCCGGTCTCGAGCCGGAGGCCGACCGGGTCCTCACGGCCGCCACCACGGACTCCCCGGAGGAATCAGGACGCCTGGCCGACGCCCTCCTGGCCATCGGCCAGCAGGACCGGGCGTTCGCGCTCTACCTGCGGACCCAGGAGACGGTGATACGGCGTCCCGTGCCCGCATTCGTGCAGCTCCTGCAGAAGATGCACGAGGCGGAACACGAGGACGGCCCCGCCACGATCCTCGAACGGTGGATCGCCGGCGCCGTTCCCCCGTCAGCGTCGCTGGTGCTTCCCGATCTGCGGGCCATCGCCGAACTCTGCGCGGAACTGCGTTCGGCGGGACTCGGCCCCGACGCCTCGACCGTGCTGCGGCGATGCGCCGCCGCGTTGTCTCCGGCGGACCTGACCGCACTCGCCGAGACGCTGTACCGGCAGGGCCGGGGTGAGGACCCCGTCCTGCTGTTGTCGATGGCGACCCGCACCGGCCCGATCGAGGCCGCGGTGGACTTCATCGACAGCCTGCGCGAGATGGGCCGCCCCGTGGACGCCAACGCCCTGCTCGACGAGATCGGCCGGGGGCCCTCACAGGACGTCGCGCGGCTGCTGGAGCGGTTGGAGGAGCGGGGCCGAACCCGTGACCGTGACCGGCTGCTGTCCGTGATCGCGGCTGAACCGGCCTCGGCGCGGATCTTCTCGTTGCTCAGAGAGCCGTTCCTGGCGGACGGGCGCTACGACGAGATGTTCGCCTCGCTCGGCACCGCGTCGGACGAGGTGTTCGCCGAGGTGCTGGAACAACTGCGGGAAACCGGAGGCCATCTGGACCTCCTCGCGCTGTTCGGCTACGGCGCCCGCAGAGCTCCGGCGGATCTCGCCGCACGGCTCGCCTGGATGGAACGCGGGGGGTTCCCCGAAGCCCTCGCGCTGCGGGCCTACTTGTCCGACCGCGGGATCTCGGCCGGCGGACGTGTCCCGACCCTGGACAAGAGCGATCTGGGGGCCGTGGCCGACCGCTTCCGGTCTCCCTCCGGGCTGGCGCTGGCGCTGGCGGCCCTGCGGGCCCTCGGCCGGGAGGAAGCGGTCCGGTACGCGGCCCGGCGGGCGGCGCGGGCGTGGTTCGGCTCCGCGCGGCGGCTGGAGCTGACGCTGTCCCTGCGCCGCAGGGGCCTGCACGACACCGCCCGGGTCGTGATCAAGGAGGGATCGTGGGACGACATCGGCCACCTGCGCGATACGGTCACCGGGCTGCACGGCGCGGGGTTCCCCGACGACGCCGCTTACGCGCTGCGCTGCTACGCCGTCCGGCTCGGCGGCCGGGCGAAGAAGCTCGCGGTGTCGCTCGGCTTGGAACTGCCGCCCGGCTCGGCGTACTTCCCGCTCCTGCGGCGCTCCGTACTCGACGACGGTGACGGCACGGCGAGCTGACCGTTTCGGAACGGCCGGGTGTCGGAACAGGCCGGATCAGGACGGGTCTTCGGCCAGGGTGGAGACGCCGGTGATGCGGTGGAGGGCGAAGGTGCGGTTCTCGTCGGCGGTGTGGTCGTAGGCCGTGACGTAGCCGCCTTCGACGCGGAGCGGGGCGATGACGCGCTGGGTGGCGGCGCCCTCGGCGTTGACGTAGCCGATCCAGAGGGACTCGCCGGTGAGGGCGGCGGCCTGCACGGTGGCGAGGGTGTCGGCGGCGGGGGTGCGGGGCAGGCCGCCGTCGTGGGCGGCGGGGGCGCTGCGGGTGACGGTGGCGGCGCGGTCGCCGGCCCGGATCGCCTTGACCGCGAGGCCGAGCAGCGCGTCGTCGGGCGCGGGAGGCCCGTCGGTGACGGGCAGCGGCGGGGTGCGCGGCGGGGTGCGGCGGGCGTCGGGGCGGGTGATCAGGACGTCGCCGTCGGGCGATTCCGCGGCCGGGGCGAGGCCCATCGCGCGCAGCCGCTCCAGGAGGGTGGCCGGGTCGGCCTGCGCGGCCAGCACGGTCGGGGCGAGCCGGCGCAGCCCGAGACCGCCTGCCCGGCGGTCGGCGAGGAGTTCGGTGAGCACGGCGTCGTCGTCGCAGCGCAGGTACGCGGCGGCCACGCCGACCCGCAGCGCGCCGTGCCGGCGCGCCACGTCGTCGATGAGGTAGCTCAGCGGCTGCGGCACGGGCGTACGGGAGTGGGTGGTCAGGAAGGACTGCAACTCGGCGGCGCTGCGGCCCGCGTCCAGGGCGCGCCGCACCGACTCGGGGGTGAAGCGGTAGACCGTGGCGCCGCCCTTGGACTCGATGTCGGCCAGCATGCCCAGCATCTCCGCGAGCGGCGCGACCAGCGGACCCGGGGCGACGGCCGTCAGGTCGGCCTGGAGCAGCACGTGGTCGAGCGGTTCCGGCAGCAGCGGGGCGAGCGCGGTGGCGGCCGCGTCCGGGTCGCCGGCCAGCAGCGGCCGGGCGTGCGCGGCGAGCGCGCCCCGCCCGGTGACGCCCAGTGTCTCGGCGTCCATGAGGGTCCAGTCGAGCAGGTCGGTGCGCAGCGCGTCGGCGCCCGGCCGCAGCGGGCGGTCCCAGCGCAGCCGGGCCAGCAGCGCGTCCCGGTCCGCGGCGGTGCCGGGCGGTGGCTCGGCGAGCAAGTCGAGTGCGGCGCGCCGTACTTGGGGGGCGAGCGGGCGGTCCAGGTCGGGGCCGAGCGCGGCCAGCGCCCGCCCCTTCGGGTCCCGGCTGCCGACCAGCCCGGCGGTGCGGGTCGCGGTCAGCCAGGCGGCGGCCAGCGCCGACCACTGCTGCTGGGACGGGAGTTGGGCCCATCCGTCGGCCGCGGGGGTCGGGGCGTACGCCTCCTCGACCTCGCCGTCCGCGGCCACCAGCCCCGCGGCGTAGGAGAGTTCGACCCAGAAGGCGGCCTGCGGCTCGGGCAGGTCGAGGGTCGCCGCGGTCCGCTTGAGGTCGCGCACGCTGATCCCGCCGGCCCGCAGCACGGTCGGCCCGCCGGTCTCCCACGCGGCGAGCAGCTCGGCGACGGTGCGTACGGCGGTCAGCGCCTGGCCGGCCGCGGTGAGGTCGACGGTGCGCGGGGTGCGCGGCACCGGGGCGATCGGCGGCGGCGCCGGCTGCGGGGAGCGGTGCGCGCGGCCACCGCGCAGCGCGAGCGCCGCCTCGCGGGGCAGCGCGACGTTGTGCGGTCCGGCGGGCAGCAGCAGGCCGCGGGCGAGCAGCCACTGCACGGCGGTCGAGGCGTCCTTCGCCCGTACGGGTGCGGTCGCGTCCCGCACCTCGCCGTACGGCGGCCCCCACACCAGACGGTCGAGCACGGTGCGCACGCCCTCGGGCGCGGAGTCGAGCAGCGGGCCCAACCCGGCCGGATCGGCGAAGAGTTCGGCCAGCGCGCGGGTGGCGCTCACCGGGTCGTGGGTGGCCGGCAGGCCCGCGTCGGCCACGATCTCCTGGAGCCGGGCGGGCGACATGCCCGAGGTGGCCTCGCCGACGGACGGGCCGAGCCCGGTCGCGGACGCCACCGCGGGCGACGGCGCCAGCACGTCGCGGGCCGCGCGCACCAGCCGCAGCCGGTCCTCGCCGCCCCACACCACGCCCCGGGTGCGCAGCCGCTCCACCGCGCCGGGCAGGGCGGCGGTGACCGCCGCGGCGAGGTCGGCGGGCAGCGGCTCGCCGAGCGGGGCGGCGCCGCCCCCGGCCGGGTCCGCGCCGGCCATCAGCACGCGCAGCGCGTCGTACGGGCACGGGTCGGCGGCCACCGCGAGCGCCTCCGCGACCTGGCGGGTGAACGCGTCGACCTGGTCCAGCGCGCGCAGCACCGACGCGCGGGTGGCGGCGCGGGTGGCGAGCTGGGTGAGGTCGTTCGGGACCGGGGTGAGCAGGTCGGGCCGGGCGCGCAGGAGGCGGGCCAGCGCGTCGTCGTCACGTGCGCGCAGGTCCTCCGCGAGGGTGCGCGGCTCTGCCGTATCCATCCGTCCCACATTAGCCGCATGGACGTAGGCGGACGGGTACGGTCGTCGTGGCGGGCGGCGGTGCGGCGGACGGCGGAAGGAGCCCGGCGGTGGGCGTGGAGAGCGACCGGCTGGTGTTCGACTACCTCAGCCGGGTCGGTGACCTGGCGCAGACCGCGCTTCCGGCGGCCGACCGGATGCGGCTGGTGGCGCAGTTGCGGACCGACATCGACCGGGCCAGGGGCGAGGGGGACAACGCGGCGGCGGTACAGCGCATCCTCGGGCGGTTCGGCAGCCCGGACGAGGTCGTCGAGGCGGCGGCGGGCACCCGCGGGTCGGGCCGGTCCGCCGCCCGCGCCGCGTCGGGGGCTGCTTCCGGGTCCGGTGCGGGCGAGCCGCCCGCCGGGGAGCCCGCACCGGGGACGTACGGGCCGTACGCGAAGCCGCGCAGGGCGGCGGTGCCGAAGTCGCGGGAGAAGTTGCCGGAGGAGCCGTCCGACGGGTCGCGTGACGAGTCGCGTGAAGAGCGGCGGGCCTCCCGCCGGGAGAAGCCGCGGTCGCGCGGTGAGCGGGAGCCGGAGTGGTGGGGCGGCGGGCTGGGGGAGGGGCGGCTGCGGGCCGGGGACGAGCTGGCCGGGCTGCCGGGGATGACCGGGGGGATCTTCATCCCGTTCGACGACGAGGACCTGGCGGGGAAGGAGGCGGGGGAGGAGCTGCGGCCGCTCCCGGGCGCCCTCGCGGGGGGAGGGGGCGGTGGCCCCGGGGAAGGCGAGGGGGCGGCGGGCGGCGGGCCGGCCGAGGCGGGGCCGACGGGGCGGAAGGGGCTGCGCGGGCTGCTGCGGCCGGGCGCAGGCGCGGGCGGGGGCGCCCGTGCCCGCGTGAAGCGGTGGGGCAGCCCGCTGCTGCTGTGCGCCGCCGCGCTCCTGGTCGCCGGTGTGGTGATCGGCTCATGGATTCCGCTCGGGCTCGGCTGGCTGGCCGGATACCTCTCGCGCACCCTCACCCGTACCCAGGCCAAGATCGCCGTGTTCGGGGTGCCCGGGGCCACGGCCGTGGGCTACGCGGTCTGGCTCTGGGGCCGTGACAAGGGCCGATGGGGCTCGCCCATCGCTCAGGGGCAGATGGGCCACGTGATCCGGGACGACCTCCCCGTCGCGGTCCGCGTCGCCGCCGTCGGCTCCGCCCTCTACTTCCTCTGGCGGGCGCGCAGGTCCGCGTAGCGCTCGGCCTGGGCGGACCCTCCGGGTTGCCCGGTGCCGTCGGTGCCGGGACCGGCTCCCCGATGGGAGGTGGTCCCTCGGCGGACGGGAACGGGGGCACCGGGGTGGGTCCCGTCGCCGTCGGGGACAATGGGCGGGTGACCAAGGACCTCGCCGCCCCGTTGACCGTCGGGTTCGACCTCGACATGACCCTGATCGACTCCCGCCCGGGGATCAAGGCGGTGTACGACCAGCTGGCCGCGGAGACGGGCACCTTCATCGACTCGGCGCTGGCCGTCACCCGCCTCGGCCCCCCGCTGGAGGACGAGTTGGCGAACTGGTTCGCGCCGGAGCTCATCGCGGAGATGGGCGACCGCTACCGCGCGCTCTACGTCGACCACGCGATCCTCCCGACCCCGGCGATGCCCGGCGCGGTGGCCGCGGTGGAGGCGGTACGGGCAGCGGGCGGCCGCCCGCTGGTCGTCACGGCGAAGCACGCCCCGAACGCCCGGCTGCACCTGGACCACGTCGGCATCGAGGCGGAACTGCGCGGCTGGCTGTGGGCGGAGGCGAAGGCCGAGGCGCTCGTCGAGTACGGCGCGTCGGTCTACGTCGGCGACCACGTCGGGGACGTGCGCGGGGCGCGTGCCGCCGGCGCGCTGTCGGTGGCCGTGGCGACCGGGCCGTGCGGGGAGGAGGAACTGCTGGCGGCGGGCGCCGACGTGGTGCTGGCCGGCCTGACGGAGTTCCCCGCCTGGTTCGCGGACTACCGCTCCGCGGCGGCCTGATCCACGGCGGCCTGCCCGGCCGCCTTCTGCCCGACCCCGGACTGCCCGATCCCGGACTGCCCGAGCACGGCCGTTCCCCCCGCACCGCCCGCCGTCGCGTGCCGCTGGGCCAGCGCGGCCTTCAGCAGCCCGACCAGGGCCAGCGCGAGGCCCAGTCCCATCAGCATCGACACGAAGTACGCCGGGGTGGGCAGCCGCTTGGTGTGCAGCAGCAGCGGCGCGACCGTCACCACGGTGCCGACCGTCCCGACCAGGAACGTGATGGCGCCGGTGCGGACCAGCAGGTCACCGGGGCCCAGGGTTTGTTTGCTCACCCGACAAGGGTAGGTCCGTGGGGTGGACGGAGTGGAACGGAGTCAGGGCCGGCGGGCGTCCTGTCGTACGGTGGCGGGCCGTCGGTGCGCTGGCGGCGACTGTGCGGACGGGTCCGTGGACGGGTCTGCCGACGGGTCCTCGGACGGGTCCGGAGTGGTCCGTTGACGACCTGCCGGGAGCGGTTTCCAGCTGCTCTCGGGTAATTCTCCAGCAGCCCCCGGCGGGTTCGGGTAATTTCGAGTAACTTCCATCAGCTCCGAGAACTTCGGGCGACACCGAGCAATGAGGACGAGGTCGGACGTGCCTACCGGCAAGGTCAAATGGTTCAACAGCGAGAAGGGCTTCGGCTTCCTCTCCCGCGATGACGGCGGCGACGTCTTCGTGCACTCGTCGGTGCTGCCCGAAGGGGTGGCGGCCCTCAAGCCCGGCCAGCGCGTGGAGTTCGGCGTGGTCGCGGGCCAACGCGGTGACCAGGCACTTTCGGTGACGCTGCTCGATCCGGCACCGTCCGTCGCGGCCGCCCAGCGGCGCAAGCCGGATGAGCTGCTGCCGATCGTGCAGGACCTCACCTCGCTGCTGGAGGACGTCGCGCGCTCGCTCCAGCGCGGCCGCTATCCGGACAAGGCGCACGGCCACAAGATCGCCTCGGTGCTGCGCGTCGTCGCCGACCAGCTCGACGTCTGACCCTTCGGCGGCGAGTGCCCCTTTTAACCGGGCTTTACCGGAACCATGGATTCCGGTAAAGCCCGGTGTGGTAATTCAGGTCACATCCGTCACAAATCCGCCGGTTATCCGAAAGCCAGCGCGCCGGCCGGCAGCGGCGGCACCAGGCCCTCGGCCGCGGCCCGGGTGAGCAACCCGCGCACCGCCGCGTAGCCGTCCTCGCCGAGGTCGGCGGTGAACTCGTTGACGTACAGCGCGATGTGCTGGTCGGCGACCGCGGGGTCCATCTCCTGGGAGTGCGCGAGGACGTACTCCCGGGACAGCTCGGGCTCGTCCCAGGCGCGCCGCACCGACGCCCGCGCCGCCTCGGCCAGCGCGCGCAGCCGCTCGCCGCCCAGCGACCGCTTGGCGATGATCGCGCCCAGCGGGATCGGCAGCCCGGTGGTGGCCTCCCAGTGCTCGCCCATGTCCGCGAGCTTGTGCAGGCCGTAGTTCTGGTACGTGAAGCGGGCCTCGTGGATCACCAGGCCCGCGTCCACCCGGCCGTCCCGCACCGCGGGCATGATCTCGTGGAACGGCAGCACCACGATCTTCCCGACGCCGCCGCTCACCTCGGCCGCCGCCCACAGCCGGAAGAGCAGGTACGCCGTCGACCGCTCGCTCGGCACCGCGACCGTCTTCCCCGCCAGGTCGGTGCCGGCCTCCTTCGTCAGCACCAGCGGCCCGCACCCCCGGCCGAGCGCCCCGCCGCAGGGCAGCAGCGCGTACTCCTCCAGCACCCACGGCAGCACCGCGTACGACACCTTCAGGATGTCGAACTCGCCGCGCTCCGCCATGCCGTTGGTGATGTCGATGTCGGCGAACGACACGTCCAGCGGCGGGGCCTCCTCGACCAGGCCGTGCGCCCAGGCGTGGAAGACGAAGGTGTCGTTCGGGCACGGGGAGTACGCGATCCGCAACGCCGACTCCCGTTCGGCCGACCCGCCCTGTCCGGCCCGCTGTTCCCGCTGCTGCTGCTCTGTCTTCTGCTCGTCACCCATGATGTGCCTCAACTCCCAGTACGGCCGGCAGCTTCCCGAACGCGGCCGTCAGGGCCGCCAGCGCCTCCCCGATCCGCCAGGCGGCCCGGTCGCGGGGACCGACGGCGTTGGACACCGTACGGATCTCCAGCACCGGCAGGCCCGCCGCCGCGGCCGCCTCGGCCACTCCGAAACCCTCCATCGCCTCCGCCACCGCGCCTGGGTGGCGGCCCGCCAGCTCGGCCGCCCGCTCGGCGCTGCCGGTCACCGTGGACACCGTCAGCACCGGCCCGTACGCCGCCGCGAGGCCGTCGGCCACCGCCTGGCTCAGCTCCGGCGGCGGGAGGTGGCGGGAGGTGCCGAAGCCCAACTCGGCGACCGGCACGAAGCCGTCGGGCGTCTGCGCGCCGAGGTCCGCCGCCGTGATCGCGCTCGCCACGGCCACCGAGCCGATCGGTGCGGTGGGTGCGAAGCCGCCGGCGATACCCGCGCTGAGCACCAGGTCGTACGGCTGCCCGGCCGCCTCCGCGCGGGCCAGCGCGGTCGCGGTGGCGGCGGCAGCGGCGCCGGGGCCGACGCCGCCGGCCAGGACGGTGGCGCGGAGTGCGGGCGCGGGTACGACGTCGGTGGCCGTGGCGGGGTCGGGGGCGTCCGTGGTCACCGCGCCCGGGGGGAGGGCCGCGGCCAGGCCCGCGGCTGCCGCGTCGCGCTCGGCGGCCACCGCGGTCACCACCAGCAGGCGGTTCGCGGGCGCTGTCGTACCGCTCATCCGTTCAACCGCCCATCCGTACGGCGACGGACCGGGGCGCGGCCGACCGTCGCTCAGCCGTCGTTCACTTGCCGCTCAGCGGTGGCCGAGCAGCGGGCCTCAGCCGTCGCTCAGTTGCCGCTCAGCCGGCGTTCAGTGGCCGCGCCGCAGTTCGAAGGAGATCACCCGGGTGACCTTGGCGCCGCTGGTGTCCGCGGACTCCACGATGTTCAGCGTCACGCTGTCCACCGGGGTGGTCTGGCCGGTCTGCGGGTCCTGCACATGGAACAGCTCCGCGCTGTCCACCGTGAAGTAGGTCTTGTTCTTGAGCACCTCGTCGTTGGCGAGCGAGGTGTTCTGCACGATCAGCCAGCCCTTGTCGCCGATCGAGGGGTCCACGCCGATCCGTACCTGGTCGCCGACCGGGACGGTGATGTGGTGGGTCGGCTTCGCCTGGAGGCACTTGGCGAAGATCGCCTGCGGCAGCAGCGCGCCCTTGGCGTAGCAGGCCTTGCTCGCCGACGCCATCACTGACTTGCTGCCCACGGTCACCGTCGCCTCGGCGGTCGGCTTCGTGCAGGCGGTGAGGGAGATCAACCCGAGGGAGATGGCACCGAGGGCGGTGGCGGCGCGGCGAATGCTCATGGCAGGAGGCTACCGGGCGGTCGCCTCCACTCCGCGCGCGGGTAGGCCGTGTCCCCCGAGATCGGGCCGGTGGCGCGGGCCGGGCGGCCGCCGGGAGTTGTGCGGACGGCGCGCCCTCAGGTGACGCCGGCCTTCGTCGACGAGCCGCGCCCTCAGGCGACGCGGGCCTTCGTCGACGAGCCGCGCCGGGCGGCGCCCAGCAGCCCGCGCACCGCGACCAGGAACGCCGTCAGCACGAGGCAGGCCGCCGTCGCCATGCCCAGCGAGCCGTTCAGCGGCAGCACGATGCCGATGCCGCCGCCGACCACCCAGGACAGCTGGAGCACCGTCTCGGAGCGGGCGAAGGCCGACGTACGGACCGCCTCCGGCACGTCGCGCTGGATCAGCGCGTCCAGCGACAGCTTCGACAGCGCCTGCGCGATGCCCGCGACCGCGGTCACCGCGGCCACCGTGAACAGGCCGAACCAGCCCGCCGCCACGGACGCCACCGACAGCGCGCACACCAGCGCCGTCGCGATGATCACCTCGGGGCCGCGGGCCTTGAGCCAGGCGCCCAGCGCGGTGCCCAGCGCGTTGCCCGCGCCGGCCGCGACGACCGCCACCCCCAGCGACAGCTCCGGCGACAGCCCGCCGATCGGATGCTCGCGCAGCATGAACGCCAGGAACATCGTCAGGAAGCCGGACAGCGCGCGCAGCCCGCAGTTGCCCTGCAACGCGTGCAGCACCGACGAACCGACGCCCAGCAGACCCGGCTTGCGGCCCGGGACGCCGGACGGCTCCGGCGGCGCCTCCTCGTCGGCGGTCAGCCTGGCCCTGCGCTCGCCGCGGGCGGAGTCCACCTTGTTCGGCAGTGCCATGCACAGCACCGCGCCGCACATGAAGATCGCGAAGGCCCCGTAGAGCGGCCACTGCGGGCCGATCTTGTGCAACCCCGCGCCGACCGGCGCCGCCACCGTGGTGGCCAGCAGACCCGAGAGGGTGACCCGGGAGTTCGCCTTGACCAGGGTGGTGCGATCCGGCAGCAGCCGCGGCACCACCGCGCTGCGCACCACGCCGTACGCCTTGGAGCCGACCAGGCTGCCCAGCGCCGCCGGATACAGCCCGAGGCCGGCGTGCGAGACCATCCCGGCCATCATCCAGGCGAGCACCGCGCGGGCCACCATGGACATCGCCATCGCGGCCCGGCGGCCGTGCTGCAGGCGGTCCAGCAGGGGGCCGACCACCGGCGCGAGCAGGGCGAACGGCGCCATCGTGATCAGCAGGTAGAGCCCCACGCGGTTGCGGGCCTCGCCGCTGGGGACCGAGAAGAACACGGTGCTGGCGAGCGCGACGGTGATCATCATGTCGCCGGCCGAGTTGACCGCGTGCAACTCGATCAGTTTCGCCAGACCCGACTCGCCCGCGCCGCCCGCGTGTGTCGTGCGCCGGATACGACGGCGCAGCGCTCCCGCCGACCGCCCCACGCCGCTCGCGAGGGCGCGCCCGGCCCTGCGTGCGGGCCCTGGGCCCGCGGTCACGGTTCGTGCCACGACGCAATCCTGCCCCAATTGGAAGACGGCGCACCCCCTCCTTTGCGCGCATGGTGCGCACCGGTAGCGTGCGATCGCGCAGAATGGGTGACAACAGGTGCGCCCGATGACGCTCGGGCAGGGCCGGGGAAGCGGTGAACTCAGGCGTTGAAGCGGTCCGTCGGTCCGCTCCGCCGAGGTTCATCGCGCCTCGGGTCCGCCCGCCCGCGAGCGCACACGTGAGACGGCGTAGAGAGAGAAACGATTTCTGTGAGTCCTGCGATGCGAAGCCGTACCCCTGATCGCCTGTGCGCCGAGGCGGTCGATGTCGCGCTGGCCGTGACGAGGGAGGCGGTGGGCGCGGCATCGGTCGGCGAGCACCTCGGCGTCGTCGCCGAGGGCGACCGCGTGGTCACCCATCTGTTCGCGTGCACCGAGCCCGCCTACCGGGGCTGGCAGTGGGCGACCACCCTCACCCGGGCGTCCCGGGCGAAGGCGGTGACGATCGACGAAACGGTGCTGCTGCCCGGTCCGGACTCCGTACTGGCACCCGAGTGGGTGCCCTGGAGTGAACGGCTGCGGCCGGGCGACATGGGCCCGGGCGACCTGCTGCCCACCGAGGCGGACGACCTGCGGCTCGAACCGGGATGGACCGGGGACGGCGCGGCTGCGGTGACGGCAGCGGCGGATGTCGCGGGGGTCGTGGAGATCGAGGAGGCCGTCGAGGCGGCGGAGGCCGGGGAGGCCGGTGGGACCGCCGGGGGCGAAGCATCCGGTGGGGCCGGAGCGGCAGGAGCGACCGCGCCGGGGTCCGGAGCCGCGCACGGCGGTGCCGGTGGTGCTGACAGCGCTGACGGTGCTCATGGGGCCGACCCCGCGTCGACGGCCGGTGACGTGGTCACCGGCGTCCCGAGCATCGCCGAGATCCGCTCGGTCGCGCGCCAGCTCGGCCTCGGCCGGCCCCGGGTGCTGTCCCGGTACGGCCTGCACACCGCCGCCGACCGCTGGGAGGAGCAGTTCGGCCCGAAGACGGCGATGGCCCAGGCCGCGCCCGCGAACTGCGTGAGCTGCGGCTTCCTCGTGCCGATCGGCGGCTCCCTCGGGCAGGCGTTCGGCATCTGCGCGAACGAGTACTCCCCGGCCGACGGCAACCTCGTCTCCCTCGCGTACGGCTGCGGCGGCCACTCCGAGGCCGCCGTGATGCCCAAGACGCCCGAGCCCGCGCCCATGGTCCTCGACGACCTCGACGACGACGAGACCCCCTGAGGGGCGCTGCCTGAGGGGCCCTGCCCGCCGCGGAGCGAGCCGAGCCCCGCGGAGCGAGCCGAGCCGGCGACGGCGGAAGGGGCGGCGTAGGAACGCGTGGGGGAGACCCTCAGGCGCGGTCCTGGGCGCGGTCCTGGGCGCGGTCCTGGGCGCGGTCTTGGGCGCGGTCCTGAGTGCGGTCCTGGGCGCTGCCCGCGTACTGCCCCAGGCGCGGCCCTGGGGGAGCCCTGGCGGACGGACGGCTCGGGCGGACCGGAACGGACCGTTCGGGCCCTGGCGGACAGAACCGACCACTTCAGGGGGTCGGAGCACCCATGGGACGCAGTGGAGTACGGTCGGGCTGAAAGGGGCCCGGAGCGGCCGGAACCCGAAGCGCACAGTGCATGACGAAAGGTCCAAGTGACCCGCCCAGGCGTGATCCGCACGACCCCGGAAGGCCAGCCGGACCCCTTCCGTACCGCTTCCCTGCGCCAGGCCGTGCTGACCGCGTGGTCCGCGTCCGCCGCGCGGTTCCGCGAGGACGCCAACGCCGAGGAGGACCTCGCGCTCGGCGGTCACCGCGACCGGCTGATCGTGGAACTCGCCCAGAACGCCGCCGATGCCGCGACCCGCGCCGGCGTCCCCGGACGGCTCCGGCTCACCCTGCACGACGCCGGCCCCGGCGCCGCCGACGGCACCGGTTCCTCCTTCGCCTGCCTCGCCGCCGCCAACACCGGCGCCCCGCTGGACCCGGCCGCCGTCGAGTCGCTGTCCACGCTGCGCGCCTCCGCCAAGCGCGACGACGCCGCGGAGGCGGTCGTCGGCCGCTTCGGCATCGGCTTCGCCGCGGTCCTCGCGGTCAGTGACGAGCCCGCCGTGCTCAGCCGCAGCGGCGGAGTGCGCTGGTCACTCGGCGAGGCCCGCGCGCTCGCCGCCGACATCCCCGACCTGGTCGAGGAGTTGCGCCGCCGCGACGGCCATGTCCCGCTGCTGCGGCTGCCGTTCCCCGCCGAGGGCAGCGCTCCGGACCCGTACGACACCGTGGTGGTGCTGCCGCTGCGGGACGGCTCCGCCGAGGATCTGACGAACCGTCTGCTCGCCGCCGTGGACGACGCGTTGCTGCTCGCGCTGCCCGGTCTGGCCGAGGTCGTCATCGACACGCCGTCGGGCGTACGGACGTTGACTAGGCGTCAACTCGACGGTGGTGACGTGCTGATCGAGGACAGCTCCCGCGACGCGCCCGCCCGCTGGCGGGTCGACGCGAGCGACGGCGAGCTGACCCCCGAACTGCTCGCGGACCGCCCGGTGGAGGAACGCCTGCGCCCGGTCTGGTCGGTGACGTGGGCGGTGCCGGTGGACCCCGAGGGCGCCCCGGCCGCGCCGCGTACCGCGGGCGTCGTGCACGCCCCCACCCCGACCGACGAGCCGCTCGGCCTGCCCGCGCTGCTGCTGGCCACCTTCCCGCTCGACCCGACCCGGCGGCACACCGCGCCCGGCCCGCTCACCGACTTCCTGCTGGACCGCGCCGCGGAGGCGTACGTCCGGCTGCTCGCGGGGTGGCGGCCGACCGGCGCCGGCGTGGTGGACCTGGTGCCGGGACCGCTCGGCAAGGGCGGCCTGGACGCCGAACTGCGCCGCCGGGTCCTGGACGCGCTGCCGCGGACCCCGTTCCTGCCGCGCGCCGTGGAGGCCGGCGCGGCCGCGCCCGAGGCGGGCGGCCCCGCGCCGGACCCGGACGCCTGGGACGACGGCGGCCGGCTCGCGGGGGAGGGGCACGCGCTGCGGCCGGTGGAGGCCGAGATCGTGGAGGGCGCCACCGCAGAGGCGGTCCGAGTGCTCGCCGAGGTACTGCCCACGCTGCTGCCAGCGAGTCTCGAACGGCGTCCCGCGCTGCGCCAGTTGGGCGTCTCCCGGCTCTCGCTCGCCGACGTGGTGGACCGGCTGGCGGGTGCCGAACGCCCCGCCGACTGGTGGTGGCGGCTCTACGACGCCCTCGCCGGCACCGACCCCGACGTGCTCAGCGGCCTGCCCGTCCCGCTCGCCGACGGCCGTACGGTGGTCGGCCCGCGTCAGGTGCTGCTGCCGGTGCCCGGTGGCGGCGACGAGTACGCCGCCGGCGGTTCGGCCCGGGGCGAAGACGCTTACGGCGTGGGCGACTTCGACGGCTCCGGCTACGGTTCGGGCTCCGGCTCCGGCGAGCGCGCCGGCGGTGTGGACCCGGCGGTGCTCGCCCGGCTCGGCCTGCGGGTCGCCCACGCGGACGCCGCCCACCCGCTGCTGGAGAAGCTGGGCGCCGCCCCCGCCACGCCGCGCGCGATCCTGACCAGTCCACAGGTGCGGGCCGCGGTGGCCGCCTCCCTCGATGACGACCGGGTCGCCTGGGACGACGAAACGGGTCTGGACGCGGAGGAGTTGGCCGACGCGGTGCTCGCACTGGCCCGGGACGCGGGCCTCTCGCCCGGTGACGAGCCGTGGCTGGCCGGGCTCGCGCTGCCCGACGAGGACGGCGAACTGGCCCCCGCGGGAGAGCTGGTGCTGCCCGGCAGCCCGCTGGAGTCCGTGCTGCGCGAAGGCGAACTCGCCGCCGTGGACGCCGACCTGGCCGACCGCTGGGGTGAACAGCCGCTCACCGCGGTGGGCGTGCTCGCCACCTTCGCGCTGGTCCGCGCCGAGGACGTGGTGCTCGACCCCGACGACCTCGACCCGCGTGACACCGACTGGGCGGAACCCGACGACGTCGGGCTGCTCGACGCCGTCGACGTGTGGTGCGAGGACGTCCTCGACCAGCTTCCGGAGGCCGACGTGCCACCGGTCGCCACCGAGGTGATCGGCGTCCGCGACCTCGACCTGGTGGACGACGACGCCTGGCCGCAGGCGCTCGCGCTGCTCTCCCGGCCGCCACTGCGCGACGCGGTGACGGCACAGGTCCGGGTCCTGCTGCCGGACGGCACCACCGAGTCCGTACGGCCTTACGCGGCCTGGTGGTTGCGCGATCACCCGGTGCTGGGCGGGCGGCGCCCGGTCGGCCTGCGCGCCGCCGGCGGCGACCGGCTGCTGGCCGGGCTCTACGACGAGGCCGAGACCGACACGGCCGTGGACGCGCAGGTGCTGCGCGCGCTCGGCGTGCGCACCACGGTCGACGCGCTGCTCGCCGAACCGGGTGGCGGCGCCGAGCTGCTCACCCGCCTCGCCGACCCCGACCGCCCCGTCACCGCGGCCCAACTCCACGGTCTGTATGCCGCGTTGGCCGAGCTCGATCCCGAACAGGTCACCCTGCCCGACGAGTTGCGGGCGGTGCGGGACGGCGAGGTCGTGGTGGTGGACGCCGCCGACGCGCTCGTCGCCGACGCACCCGACCTGCTCCCGCTGGCCGGCGGGCTGCCGCTGCTGCCCGTACCGCCGCGGCTGGCCGCCGAACTGGCCGAGCTGTTCCAGGTCCGCCGGCTGAGCGAGGCGGTCGAGGCGGCGGTGATCTCGGACGGCGAGCCGCACGACGTCCTGCCCGCCGTGCACGACCTGCTGCCCGGCGCTCCGACCGGCTACGTCGAGCACGAGGAGCTGCTGCTCACCGGCGACGTCGAGGTCGACTGGCGCTGGGTGGACGGGGTGCTGCACGGTGCCACCGTGGAAGGTGTCGCGGCCGGGCTGGCCTGGGCGGCGGGCCACTGGGAGCGCCGCTTCGAGCTGGCCGCGCTGCTGGAGGACCCGACCCGTACCGAGGAACTGGCCCGGGCTCGCTGGTTCGACTAGGCCGCAGCAGCCGCCAATGCCGCGCCGTCACTGCCGCACAGCCGCCGCCGTACAGCTGCCGCAGCCGTACGTCCGTGACGGCGCCGCGACCCGTACGGCCCCGCGCCGTACGGGTGTTCAGGCTTGGGCGCGGGTGTCCCGGCGGCGGACCCACGCCCAGCAGAACTCCAGCACCACCCCGCCGACCGCGGCGATGCCGACCGCCGACCACGGCACCTCTTCGCCGACCAGCTTCAGCGCGAAGAACCGCTGCAGCCACGGCACGACCAGCACCACCAGGAAGCCCAGCACCATCGCGAACACCAGCGCGACCCGCCACCAGGTGTACGGCCGGGCGACGATCGCCAGCACCCACACCTCCATCAGGAACAGCGTCAGCGTCGCCGCGCTGGTCTGCGCGTCCAACGCGCCGGAGCCGGAGTAGTGGTGGCGGGCGAACAGGTACGTAGCGAAGGCCGCGAGGCCGCAGATCACGCCGGCCGGGGTGGCGTAGCGCATCACCCGGCGGACGAAGTTCGGCCGGGCCCGCTCCTTGTTCGGCGCGAGCGCCAGGAAGAACGCCGGCACCCCGATGGTCAGCGTGGACAGCAGCGTCAGGTGCCGCGGCAGGAACGGGTACGGGATCTGCCAGAACACCACCAGCAGCGCCAGCAGCACCGAGAACACCGTCTTGGTGAGGAACAGCGTGGCGACCCGGGTGATGTTGCCGATCACCCGCCGCCCCTCCGCGACCACGTAGGGCAGCGTGGAGAAGCTGTTGTCGAGCAGCACGATCTGCGCGACCGCGCGGGTGGCCTCGGACCCGGAGCCCATCGAGACGCCGATGTCCGCGTCCTTGAGGGCGAGCACGTCGTTGACGCCGTCGCCGGTCATCGCCACGTTGTGCCCGCGGGACTGCAGCGCGCCGACCATGTCCCGCTTCTGCTGCGGGGTGACCCGGCCGAAGACGGCGCCCTCGTCCAGCATCTGGGCCATCTCCTCGCGGCCGGCCGGCAGCCGCCGGGCGTCGACCGGCCGCTGGGCGCCGGACAGCCCGAGCTTCGCGGCGACCGCGCCGACCGACACCGCGTTGTCGCCGGAGATCACCTTGGCGTGCACGTCCTGCTCGGCGAAGTACCGCAGGGTGTCGGCCGCGTCGGGGCGCAGCCGCTGCTCCAGCACCACCAGGGCCGTCGGGACGACCGCCTGCGCGGCGAGCGGGTCGTCCAGCTCCCGGTCGGTGCGGGACAGCAGCAGCACCCGCAGCCCCTCGTCGTTCAGCCGGTCCACCTCGGCCAGTGCCTCGTGCCCCTCGGGCAGCAGCACGTCCGGCGCGCCGAGCAGCCAGCGGCTGGTGGTGCCGTCGGGCTCGGTGAAGGCGGCGCCGCTGTACTTGCGCGCCGAGCTGAACGGCAGGGTGCCGGTGCCACGCCAGTCCTCGGCCGACTCCGGCGGGTAGGCGTCGATGATCGCCTGGAGGCTGGCGTTGGGGTGCGGGTCGGACCGGCCGAGGGCGGCCAGCACCCGGCGGGTGTGCTCCTCGCCGGCGCCGTCGAGCATCCGCAGCTCGGTGACGTCCATGCCGCCCTCGGTGAGGGTGCCGGTCTTGTCCAGGCAGACCACGTCCACCCGGGCCAGGCCCTCGATCGCGGGCAACTCCTGCACCAGGCACTGGCGTCGGCCCAGCCGGACCACGCCGATCGCGAACGCCACCGAGGTGAGCAGCACCAGACCCTCGGGCACCATCGGCGTGATGCCGCCGACCGTACGGCGCACCGCCTCGCGCCAGTTGTGGTCCTCCACCGTGAACTGGCTGATGATCAGGCCGATCGCGGTCGGCGCCATCATCCAGGTCACCCACTTGAGGATGCGGCTGATGCCGTTGCGCAGTTCGGAGTTGACGAGGGTGAAGCGGGACGCCTCGTCCGCCAGTTGCGCCGCGTACGCCTCCCGGCCGACCTTGGTGGCGGTGAAGGCCCCGCCGCCGGCGACCACGAAGCTGCCGGACCGCACCTCGTCGCCCGCGTGCTTGAGCACCGGGTCGGCCTCGCCGGTCAGCAGCGACTCGTCGATCTCCAGGCCGTCCGCCTCGGCGAGCCGGCCGTCCACCACGACCTTGTCGCCGGGGCTCAACTCGATCAGGTCGCCGAGCACGATCTGCGAGGTGCCGATCTCCGCGGCCGTGCCGTCCCTGCGCACCATCGGCTTGGCCTCGCCGATCACCGCGAGGCTGTCGAGGGTGTGCTTGGCGCGCAGCTCCTGGAAGATGCCGATCGCGGTGTTCGCCACGATCACGAACCCGAACAGGCCGTCCTGGATCGGCCCGACCACCAGGATCACCAGGAAGAGCCCGCCGATGATCGCGTTGAACCGGGTGAGGACGTTGGCCCTGACGATCTCGGTGACCGACCTGGACGAGCGCACCGGAACGTCGTTGACCTCGCCCCGCTCCACCCGCCGCGCCACCTCGGCGCTGCTCAGCCCGGGCTCGCGGGCAGGTGCGATGCCGGGGTCCGTACGTTCCGTCATGGCTCGACGGTACGTGGCGTGCCCGGCTTTCACCCGTTCACCCGTGTTGCGGCTTCTCCGGGTCGGTGGTGTCCGATGCGGCCGGGGCCTGGCCGGAGGTGTCGGGGGAGGCGGGGGCACCGGGGCCGGCGGCCCGCGCCCTGGCGATGGCGTCGCGCCGGGCCCGTACGTACTTCAGGCCCAGCAGCCCGCAGGCACCGCCGGCCAGGCAGGTCCAGATGAACCAGGTGTGCCCGTGGTCGGAGTACCAGCCGTAGAAGGGCAGCTGCACGAAGAAGAGCACGAACCAGACGATCACGCCCACCGTGATCGTCGCGACGTCGTTGGCCTCCAGGGGCTCGGGGGCCTCGCGCAGAGGGGTCCGCTCCTTGCTCATGGGGTCATCGTATGCGGCCCGGCAGGGGGCGGGGACGGGCGGGGTCGGCCCGAGTCCATGGGCTTCTACGCGCGGAGATAGCGTCCGGTTTCCTGTTTGTTCATACTGAAACGGTCACTCATTGACCGAAATCATTCGTACGATCGCCCAATCCGTGGCGATAAAAGCACCCTGAGGACCCGCATGTCCCCCACGGCCCCCGCTCCGGTCGACGCGCGCCCGCCCATCGGTACCCCGCCCGCCACCGGCCTGGACCGCTACTTCCGCATCTCCGAGCGTGGCTCCTCCATCCCCCGGGAGATCCGCGGCGGGCTGGCCACGTTCTTCGCGATGGCGTACATCATCGTGTTGAACCCGATCATCCTGGGCTCGGGCACCGACAAGTTCCACCACCACCTCCAGGGCGGGCAGCTCGTCACCGCCACCGCCGTGACCGCGGCCTTCACCACACTGCTGATGGGGGTGATCGGCAACGTGCCGGTCGCGCTCGCCGCCGGTCTCGGCGTCAACACGGTGGTCGCCCTCCAGCTCGCGCCCCGGATGAGCTGGGCCGACGCGATGGGCATGGTGGTCCTGGCCGGCCTGGCGATCATGCTGCTGGTGGCGACCGGCCTGCGGGAACGGGTGATGAGCGCGGTGCCGCTGGGCCTGCGCAAGGGCATCGCGATCGGCATCGGCCTGTTCATCCTGCTGATCGGGCTGGTCGACTCCGGCTTCGTCACCCGCATCCCGGACGCCGCCCACACCACGGTGCCGCTGCAGCTCGGCGGCAACGGCCACCTCACCGGCTGGCCGGTGCTGATCTTCGTGCTCGGCACCCTGCTGACGCTGTCGCTGATCATCCGCAAGGTCTCCGGCGCCATCCTGATCTCGATCGTCTCGATGACGGTGCTCGCGGTGGTGGTCGACCTGATCGCCGACGTGCCCGCCGCGAGCTGGGGACTGACCGTCCCCAAGTGGCCCGGCAACCCCGTGGCCACCCCCGACTTCGGCCTGGTCGGCAAGGTCAGCCTCTTCGGCGGCTTTCACCAGGTCGGCGTGCTCACCGGCATCCTGTTCGTCTTCACGGTGCTGCTGTCCTGCTTCTTCGACGCCATGGGCACCATCCTGGGCGTCAGCGACGAGGCCGGGCTGCTGGACAAGAAGGGCGACCTGCCCGGCATGAGCAAGGTGCTGATGATCGACGGCATCGCCACCGCCGCGGGCGGCGCGACCTCCTCCTCGGCGAACACCTGCTTCGTGGAGTCGACGGCCGGCGTCGGCGAGGGCGCCAGGACCGGTCTGGCCAGCGTCGTGACCGGCCTGATGTTCGTGTTCGCGCTCTTCCTGGCGCCACTCGCGGAGATGGTGCCCGCGCAGGCCGCCACCCCCGCGCTGGTCGCCGTCGGCTTCCTGATCCTGTCCGGCTCGATCCGGGAGATCGACTGGAGCGACTTCACCATCGCGGTGCCGGCGTTCCTGACGATGGTGCTGATGCCGTTCACCTACTCCATCACCAACGGCATCGGCATCGGCTTCATCACCTTCTGCCTGCTGCGCACCGTGGCCGGCCGCTGGCGCGAGGTGCCGATCGCGCTGTACGCGGTGGCCGCGGTCTTCACCTTCTACTACCTGATGCCCGCGCTCGGCCTGGTCTGAGGCCGGCCCTGGGAGCGGGCCCGCCGCGCCGCCGGGTCGCGGGCGGCGGGGCCCGGCCCGGCGGGCGGTTCCTGCCCGGGCCGGGCCGCGCCGGCGTAGAAGCGGTCGGTCTCCTCGACCGCCGTCTTGAAGCGTTCGTCGAAGTCGTCGCGAATGAGCGTCCGGACCACGTAGTCCTGGGCGCTCATTCCGCGTCGGGCGGCATGGTCATTGATCCGGTCCCACAGCTCTGCGTCTATCCGGAGGCTGAGCACTCTCGATGCCATGCGACCACCGTCGCCGCACAGCGCGGCCGCGCGTGTCGCTTTCGGCGCCAATCTCACCCGTACGGGTGAGTTGCGGGGGCTGAGGGGTTCGGGCCGTGAGTGACGGGCATCATTCGCCTGCAGGTGTACTTAGCCAAAGTAATGAGCTAGGCTAACGACCGTGACCGAACTGTCCGAGGACGACCGCGCCGCGGTGAGCGAAGTGCGGGGCGCGGTGATGCGGCTTTCGCGCCGGCTGCG
This sequence comes from Streptomyces sp. NBC_00448, assembly GCF_036014115.1. Lineage (NCBI taxonomy): Bacteria > Bacillati > Actinomycetota > Actinomycetes > Kitasatosporales > Streptomycetaceae > Streptomyces > Streptomyces sp. NBC_00448. Next base: position 4,037,077 of record NZ_CP107913.1, on the reverse strand, counting down.
CCACCAGCGTGTCGACGAGTCGCTGAGCCCCACCGAGATGTCGGTGCTGGCCACCCTGGCCCGCTGCGGCTCCGCCACCCCCGGGGAGCTGGCCCGCAAGGAACATGTGCAGCCGCCGTCGATGACCCGCATCGTGGCGATGCTGGAGGGCAAGGGGCTGGTCCGCCGGGAGCCGCATCCCGACGACCGGCGCCAGGTGGTGGTGAGCCGCACCTCGCAGGCCGAGGCGATGCTCGCCGAGAGCCGCGACAAGCGGAACGCCTGGCTCTCCGAGCTGGCCGAAGGACTCACCGACGAGGAGCTGGCGATCCTGCGCCAGGCCGCCCCCGTCCTGGAGAAGTTGGCACACCTGTGAACCGCAGGTCACCGCGCGACCCGCGCGTGACCGCCTGCGCGGCGTGCCCTCAGGGGCCCGCCGCGCTCGAATGACCCAAGGAAGGGCAGGCGAGTACCGATTGAGTTCGGCAGCCGGACCAGATACCGCAACCGAACCTGACCGTCCCGCCGCTAAGACGGGCACTTTCAGCTCCCTCAAGATCCGCAACTACCGGCTCTTCGCGACCGGCGCCGTGATATCCAACACCGGCACCTGGATGTCGCGGATCGCCCAGGACTGGCTGGTGCTGAGCATCACCGGTTCGTCCTTCGCGGTGGGCATCACCACCGCGCTGCAGTTCCTGCCGATGCTGCTGTTCGGCCTGTACGGCGGCGTCATCGCCGACCGCTACCCGAAGCGCAAGATCCTGCTGGCCACCCAGCTGGCCCTCGGCCTGCTCGGTCTGGTGCTCGCCACCCTCACCCTGTCCGGCGTCGTCCAGGTCTGGCACGTCTACGCCATCGCCTTCCTGCTCGGCATGGTCACCGTCGTCGACAACCCCACCCGGCAGACCTTCGTGGTGGAGATGGTCGGCCCCGACGTGGTCCGCAATGCCGTCTCCCTCAACGCCGCGAACTTCCAGGCCGCCCGCCTCGTCGGCCCCGCCGTCGCCGGTGTGCTGATCACCGCCGTGGGCAGCGGCTGGGCCTTCCTCATCAACGGCCTGTCCTTCCTCGCCCCGCTCACCGGCCTGCTGCTGATGCGCACCTCCGAGCTGCACAAGATCGAGCGCGCCCCCCGCGGCAAGGGCCAGCTCCGCGAGGGCCTGCGCTACGTGGCGGGCAAGCCGGAGCTGATCTGGCCGATCGTGCTGGTCGGCTTCATCGGCACCTTCGGCTTCAACTTCCCGATCTGGCTGTCCGCCTTCGCCAACAAGGTCTTCAACGCGGGCGCCGGCACCTACGGCCTGTTCAACACCCTGATGGCCGCCGGTTCCCTGATCGGCGCCCTGCTCGCCGCGCGCCGCACCCGCACCCGGCTGCGGATGCTGGTCGCCGCCGCCCTGCTCTTCGGCCTGCTGGAGATGGTGGCCTCGGTCGCCCCGGCCTTCTGGCTCTTCGCCATCCTCCTGGTGCCGATCGGCGTGTTCGGCCTCACCTTCAACACCACCGCGAACGCCACCGTCCAGCTCGCCACCGACCCGGTCATGCGCGGCCGGGTGATGAGCCTGTACATGATGGTCTTCGTGGGCGGCACCCCGATCGGCGGCCCGGTCATGGGCTGGGTCACCGACACCTTCGGCGCCCGGATCGGCTTCCTGTCCGGCGGCCTGGTCTCCGCCGCCGGAGCGGCCGGTGTCGGGCTGGTGCTCGCCCGGGCCGGTGGACTGAGGCTGCGGGTGAACCTGCGGGCCGGCCGCGACAAGAGCCGCCCGCTGATCGCCTTCGTGCCCCGGGAACCGCTCCCCGATGTGCCGGCCGAGGCCGGCACCGCGACGGCGGGTCCGGCGCCGGACCCGGCGGGCTCCGACCCGGCGGGTGCTGCTGGTGCCAGTGCTGGTGCCGGTGCCGAAGACGTCCCCGGGCAGAGCACCTCGCAGTCGGGCTCCTCGGAGCGAGGCGCCCCCGAACGAGGCGCCGGCGACCAGGGCACGCCCGGCACAGACCCGAGCCCGTCCGGCAACCGGCTGACCTCCGCGGCGTGAGGCTCTTCACGGCGGTCCTGCCGCCCGCCGCCGCGGTGGCCGAACTCACCGCCGCGCTCGCACCCCTGCGGCGCCTACCCGGCGCCCAGGACCTGCGGTGGACCGCCGCCGGAGGCTGGCACCTCACCCTCGCCTTCCTCGGTGAGGTGCCCGACGGCGTACGTCCCGAACTCGACGCACGTCTCGCCCGCGCCGCCCGCCGGCACGATCCGCTCACCCTGCGGCTCGCCGGCGGCGGCCACTTCGGCGCCAGCGCCCTGTGGATCGGTGCCGAGGGCGACCTGCCGGCCCTCTCCCGCCTCGCCGCGTCGGTCCAGGCCGCGGGCCGCCGCGCCGGGGTGCCCCACGACGCCGAGCGGCACGCCTTCCGCGCCCACCTGACCCTCGCCCGTGTCCCGCGCTCCACCACGGTGCCGCTGCGGCCCTTCGCGGACGCCCTGGCCGCCTTCCGCGGCTCGCCCTGGACCGTCGGCACCCTCGCCCTGGTCGCCAGCGCCCTTCCGAGCTCCGGCGTACCGGGCGAGCAGCCCCGCTACGACACCGTGGCCACCTGGCCGCTCGGCCGTACCCCGGGCCCGGGCGGCGGACCGGCTCCCACGGACGGCTAACCTCGAAGCGTGGACCCCAAGACCCGTACCCGTGTGATGACCGCCGCCTTCGTCCTGATGCTGGCGGTGGTGGTCGTGGCCGCCGCGGTCCACTGACCCCGGCGGCCCACGCACACTCCTAGGGCGCGTCCGCGAACTCCGCCCGCGCGCCCGCTTCCTTCGCTGCCAGGGCTACCAGGCGAAGGACTCCGGGGACGGCCCGGGGCCGGGGAAGATCTCGTCCAGGGACGTCAGGAACTCCTCCGACAGCTCCAACTCCACGGCCCGCAGCGCCGAGTCGAGCTGTGCCTGCACCCGCGGACCCACGATCGGCCCGGTCACGCCCGGCCGGGTCAGCAGCCATGCCAGGCCCACGTCGCCGGGGTCGACTCCGTGCTTGTCGCAGAGGTCCTCGTACGCCTGGATCTGGTCGCGCTGCTGCGGCGACTTCAGGGCGTCCGCGCTGCGGCCCGCGGTGGAGCGCGCCCCGCCGCCCTCGCGCTGCTTGCGCAGCGCCCCGCCGAGCAGACCGCCGTGCAGCGGCGACCACGGGATCACCCCGAGGCCGTAGTGCTGCGCGGAGGGGATGACCTCCATCTCGGCGTCCCGCACCGCCAGGTTGTACAGGCACTGCTCGCTGACCAGGCCGAGCGAGTTGCGCCTGGCCGCGGCTTCGTTGGCCCGGGCGATGTGCCAGCCGGCGAAGTTGCTGGAACCGGCGTAGAGGATCTTGCCCTGCTGCACCAGGACGTCGATCGCCTGCCAGATCTCCTCCCACGGCGTGTTCCGGTCCACGTGGTGGAACTGGTAGATGTCGATGTAGTCGGTGCCGAGCCGCTTGAGGCTGGCCTCCACCGCGCGGCGAATGTTCAGTGCGGAGAGCCGGTCGTAGTTGGGCCAGTCGGCGTCCTCGGCCGCCATGTTGCCGTAGACCTTGGTGGCCAGCACGACCTTCTCCCGGCGGCCGCCGCCCTGCGCGAACCAGCTGCCGATGATCTCCTCGGTGCGGCCCTTGTCCGCGCCCCAGCCGTAGACGTTGGCGGTGTCGAAGTAGTTGATCCCGGCGGCGAGAGCCGAGTCCATGATGGCGTGGCTGTCCGCCTCATCGGTCTGCGGACCGAAGTTCATCGTGCCGAGAACCAGGCGGCTGACCTTGAGGCCGGAACGTCCGAGCTGTGTGTACTCCATAGCCTCAAGCCAAGCTCTTGGAGTGCGCTCGAATCAAGAGGGGCACTCGGCCGCGGGACCGTCTGTGACCGGATGGCACGCTTGGCCCATGCGTACGTACCTGCCGGCGGCCGCCGCCGGTGCCGCCGTCGTCCTGAGCTGCGCCTGGGCCGCGCCCGCGAGCGCCGACAGCGGGCCGGCGGTGGCCTTTCGGATCAGCGACCCGCGGATCATCGAGTCCAGCGGCCTGGCCGCCAGCCGGCTGCACCCGGGGGTGTACTGGACGCACAACGACAGCGGCGACGGGCCCTACGTCTACGGCGTCGACGCGGCCACCGGGAAGACCGTCGCCACCCTCACCATGCGCGGGGTCCACGCCCGTGACGTGGAGGCGATCTCGCTGGGCCCCGACGGCGACCTGTATGTCGCGGACACCGGCGACAACCTCAACTCCTGGCCCGAGGTGCGGATCTACCGGTTCCCCGAACCGCGCGACCTGACCAGCCGGACCGTCGACGTCATCCGCTTCACCGTGCGGTACGAGGACGGCCCCCGCGATGCCGAGGCGCTGATGGTGCAGCCCACCACCGGCCGGGTCTACCTCGCCAGCAAGAGCCAGAAGGGCGGTCACCTGTACGAGGGCCCCGCCGCACTGAGCGCGGGCGGGGTGAACGTCTTCCACCGGATCGGCGATGTCCCCTGGGTGACCGACGGCGCCTTCTCCCCGGACGGCAGCCGCCTGGTGCTGCGCGGGTACCTCTGGTCCGCCGTCTACCGCTGGGCCGACGGCCGGCCGCACAAGATCGACTCCCTCACCGTGCCGATACAGCCGCAGGGCGAGTCCGTCACCTTCACCCGCGACGGACGCTCGCTGCTGTACGGCAGCGAGGGGAAGGACAGCAAGGTGTGGAAGGCGACGCTCGGTGGTGAGGAACTGCCCGACGACGTTACACAGTCCGCCGGCGCCACCGCGCGGACGGACGCCTCCCCGACCGCAACCGGCTCGCCCGGGGATGGCCCGTCGCCGCGGCCCACTGCCGGCACCGGCGCAAAGAAGGCCGAGAACTCCGGCGGGAGGACGGTCGGTTTCGTCGTGCTCGCCGTGATCGCCGCCGCCGGGTACGGCCTGCGCAGGCTGGGGCGCCTGCGCCGCAGGCAGGACTGACACTCCGTCATACCGCGTCGGCGTGCCGCCGGCGGGGCCGCCTGCCGTGCGGCGGCCCCGGGACGGATCAGCAGGTCACCGCAGCGGTCAGAGCTGCCCGATGACGTAGTCGACGCACGCGGTGAGCGCCTCGACGTCGGACGGTTCGACGGCCGGGAACATCGCGATCCGCAGCTGGTTGCGGCCCAGCTTGCGGTAGGGCTCGGTGTCCACGATGCCGTTGGCCCGCAATACCTTCGCCACCGCGGCGGCGTCGATGCCGTCCTCGAAGTCGATGGTGCCGACGACCTGGGAACGCTGCGCCGGATCGGTCACGAACGGCGTCGCGTACGACGCCTTCTCCGCCCAGCCGTACAGCCGCGAGGAGGAGTCGGCGGTGCGCTTGACCGCCCATTCCAGACCGCCCTGGCCGTTGATCCACTCGAGCTGCTCCTTGAGAAGGAACAGCGTGGACAGCGCGGGGGTGTTGTACGTCTGGTTCTTCAGCGAGTTGTCGATCGCGGTCGGCAGGTCGAAGAACGCGGGGATGTGCCGTCCCGACTCCCCGATCGACGCGGCGCGCTCCAGGGCGGCCGGCGAGAACACCGCCAGCCACAGGCCGCCGTCGGCCGCGAAGGACTTCTGCGGCGCGAAGTAGTACACGTCGGTCTCGGTGATGTCGACCGGCAGGCCGCCCGCACCGGAGGTGGCGTCCACCACGACGAGCGCGCCGTCGTCCGCGCCCGCGACCCGGCGGATCGGCGCCGCGACGCCCGTGGACGTCTCGTTGTGGGTCAGGGCGTACACATCGACGCCAGCCTCCGCCACCGGCTCCGGGTGGGTGCCCGGCTCGGACTTCACGACCGACGGGTCCGCCAGCCACGGCGCCTGGAGGGACGCCTTCGCGAACTTCGAGGAGAACTCGCCGAACGACAGGTGCTGCGACTTCGCGCTGATCAGCCCGTGAGTGGCGACGTCCCAGAAGGCGGTGGACCCGCCGTTGCCGAGCACCACTTCGTAGCCTTCAGGGAGTGAGAACAGCGCGCGCACGCCGTCCCGGACCTGCCCGACCAGGTTCTTCACCGGCGCTTGGCGGTGAGAGGTGCCCAGCAGGGACGTCCCGGTGGCGGCCAGCGCGTCGAGCGCCTGCGTCCGCACCTTGGAGGGGCCCGACCCGAACCGTCCGTCGGCGGGCTTGATGTCAGCGGGGATCTCAATATCGGCCACGCCCGCAGCGTAGTCCGTTACGGGCGGGTTGCCGCCGGCGTTCCATCCGATGAGACGGTGCGTCCCCCACCTGTGATAGCGGAGGGCGGGGGCGCCGCTACGCCCCGCCGGATCGCCGCGCACCCCAGGCGGGCCGCAGCGCGGCAAGCTGGACCCATGACGGTTGCCATGCCCCTCGGGGCCGAGCGGGCACTGCGCGCGGCGGTACGCGGCGAGGTCGCCTGCGACGCCGGTACACGCGCGCTGATGACCATGGACGCGTCCAACTACCGCCGGGTGCCGTTGGCGGTGGTCGCGCCCCGGGACGCCGACGACGTGGCCGCGGTACTGGCGGTGTGCCGCGAACACGGCCTGCCGGTGGTGCCGCGCGGCGGGGGCACCTCCATCGCCGGGCAGGCCACCGGCACCGGCGTCGTGCTGGACTTCACCCGCCACATGAACCGGGTCCTCGCGCTGGACCCCGACGCGGGCACCGCCCGCGTGCAGCCGGGTGTGGTGCTGGACGATCTGCGGGCCGCGGCCGGCCGGCACGGACTCACCTTCGGCCCCGACCCGTCCACCCACAGCCGCTGCACCCTGGGCGGCATGATCGGCAACAACGCCTGCGGCGCGCACTCGGTGGCCTGGGGCACCACCGCCGACAACGTGCGCGCACTGGACGTGCTCACCTACCGGAGCGAGCGGGTCCGGCTCGACGGCGCCCTCACCGCCGACGCGCCGCCCCGGCTGCGCGACGGCCTGCGGGTCCTGGCCGACGAGCACCTGGCGCTGCTGCGCACCGGATTCCCGCAACTGCCCCGCCGGATCTCCGGCTACGCCCTCGACCGGCTGCTGCCCGAGCACGGCCGCGACGCGGCCCGGGCCTTCACCGGGAGCGAGGGCACCCTCGGGGTACTCACCGAGGCGACGGTGCGGCTGGTCCGGGCCCCGGCCGCCCGTGTGCTCGCCGTCCTCGGCTACCCCGACGAGTCCGCCGCCGCGGACGCCGCGCATCTCCTGCTGCCGCACGGCCCGTTGACGGTGGAGGGGATGGCCGCAGACCTGGTCGGGGAGGCCGGCCGGACCCTGCCGCGCGGCGGGGCCTGGCTCTTCGTCGAGGTCGGCGGCGACGACCCGGACGACGCGCTGGCCCACGCGCGGGAATTGTGCGGCGCGGCCGAGGGCATGACCGGTCATGCCCTGGTGGCCGACCCGGTCCGGCAACGCTCCCTGTGGCGGATCAGGGAGGACGCCGCCGGCACCGCCACCCGGATGCCCGACGGCACCGAGGCGTGGCCGGGCTGGGAGGACTGCGCGGTTCCTCCGGCCCGACTGGGCGCGTACCTGCGGGACTTCCGCGCCCTGCTGGCCGAACACGGGCTGCGCGGCACGCCCTACGGCCACTTCGGCGACGGCTGCGTCCACGCGCGCATCGACTTCGACCTGGTGGACAAGGCCGGGGTCGCGCGCTTCCGTCGCTTCTCCGAGGCCGCCGCGGACCTGGTCGTCTCGCACGGCGGCTCGCTCTCCGGCGAACACGGCGACGGGCAGGCGCGCGCCGAGTTCCTGCCGAAGATGTACGGCCCGGAGTTGATCGCTCTCTTTGCAGATTTCAAGGACCTCTGGGACCCCGACGCCGGGATGAATCCGGGGATGCTCGTGCGTCCCGCGACAAGTGTCAGCAATCTGCGGTTCTCGGTGCTACCCCCTTCGAATGACCGGAGGGTCGCCATGGAATTCACGCGAACAGGTGATGGAGATGATTTTCCGGCCGCGGTCCGGCGCTGTGTCGGCGTCGGAAAATGCCGTACGGCGACGCTTCCGGAGGGCGGTTCCGACGTCATGTGCCCGTCATTCCGGGCGACCGGAGAGGAGCGCCACTCCACGCGCGGCCGGGCCCGGCTGCTGCACGAAATGCTCGCCGGCGAGCTGATCGAGGACGGCTGGCGCTCCACAGAAGTGCGCGATGCGCTCGATCTTTGCTTGTCCTGCAAGGGCTGTCGCAGTGACTGCCCGGTCGAAGTCGACATGGCCACGTACAAAGCGGAGTTCCTGCACCGCCACTACCGGGGGCGGTTGAGGCCGCGCTCGCACTACGCGATGGGCTGGCTTCCGGTGTGGTTGCGGTGGGCCGCGCCGCTCGCCGGGCCGCTCAATCTCCTTGGCGGGGCGCGGTCAACGAGCTGGCTCGCGAAGCGCCTCGCGGGAGTGGCCGCCGAGCGGAAAATGCCCGAACTCGCGTCCGAGACATTCACTCGATGGTGGCATAGGTCCGACACGGACGGGCTAACCGACGGGCCTCCCGACGGCCCCGCCGAGCTCCGCGGAGCGGCCGGGACCGTCCGGCCCGAGCCCTCCGCGGACATTCGGGTCCCGCCCGCGGGCCCCGCCGTCGTCCTGTGGCCGGACACGTTCACCGACCACCTCGCGCCCGAGGTCGGCCGGGCCGCGGTCCGCGTGCTGCGGGCCGCGGGGCTGCGGGTGCGGATTCCCGACGCGCCGGTCTGCTGCGGCCTGACCTGGGTGTCCACCGGCCAACTCACCCGCGCCAAGGCCGTCATGCGCCGCACCCTCGACCGGCTCGCACCGCTCCTCGACGCCGGTCTGTCGCTGGTCGTCCTCGAACCGAGCTGCGCCGCCACGCTCCGCGCCGACCTGCCCGAACTCCTCGGCGCCGAGGACCCACGCGCCCACCGCCTCGCCGCGTCCGTACGCACCTTCGCGGAGGCGCTGGAGGAGTACGCGCCGCACTGGGAGCCGCCGCGGCTGGATCGGGCCGCCACCGGCCAGACGCACTGCCACCAGCACGCCGTGCTCGGTGACGCGGCCGACCGCAGGCTGCGCGAGCGGGCCGGACTGACCGGCGCCATGGTCGGCGGCTGCTGCGGTCTGGCCGGCAACTTCGGCTTCGAGGAAGGCCACTACGAGGTCTCGGTGGCCTGCGCGGAGGAAGCGCTGCTGCCCGCGGTCCGGTCGGCCGGACCCGGCACCGCCGTCCTCGCGGACGGGTTCTCCTGCCGCACCCAGATCGCCCAACTCGCCGGCGTCGAGGCCCGCCACCTCGCGGAACTCCTCGCCGACGCGCTGCCTCCAGAGACCCGTCCCTAGCGCCCGACCGACCCCGACCCCGACCCCACGGTGTCCCCAGGGGGCGCGGGTGACTGCGTTCCGGAGACGGGCGGGGCCCGAACTTGCCGGGTCCCGCCCGCCCCCCGGCAGGTCAGTGAGCCACGTCGGGGAAGCCCTCGATGTCCTTGACGCTGCGGGTGCCGGGCCCGATGTAGCGGGCCGAGGGCCGCACCAGCCGGCCGGTGCGCTTCTGCTCCAGGATGTGGGCCGACCAACCGGCCGTGCGGGCGCAGGTGAACATCGAGGTGAACATGTGCGCGGGAACCTCCGCGAAGTCCAGCATGATCGCGGCCCAGAACTCGACGTTCGTGGCCAGCACCCGGTCCGGCCGCCTGGCGTGCAGCTCGGCGAGTGCCGCCTTCTCGAGGGCTTCGGCGACCTCGTAGCGCGGCGCGCCCAACTCGCGGGCGGTGCGCCGCAGCACCCGGGCCCGCGGGTCCTCCGCGCGGTAGACGCGGTGGCCGAAGCCCATCAGCCGCTCGCCCCGGTCCAGCGCGGCCTTCACGTAGCCCTCCGCGTCGCCGGTGCGCTCGATCTCCTCGATCATGCCGAGCACGCGAGACGGCGCCCCGCCGTGCAGCGGCCCGGACATGGCGCCCACCGCACCGGACAGCGCGGCGGCCACGTCGGCGCCGGTCGAGGCGATCACCCGGGCGGTGAACGTCGAGGCGTTCATGCCGTGCTCGGCCGCCGACGTCCAGTACGCGTCCACCGCCGCGACGTGCTTGGGGTCCGGCTCGCCGCGCCAGCGGATCATGAACCGCTCGGTGATCGACTGCGCCTTGTCGATCTCCCGCTGCGGCACCATCGGCAGCCCCTGGCCGCGGGCGGACTGGGCGACGTACGACAGCGCCATCACCGCCGCGCGGGCGAGGTTGTCCCTGGCCGCCTCCGCGTCGATGTCGAGCAGGGGTTTGAGGCCCCACACGGGCGCCAGCATGGCCAGCGCGGACTGCACGTCGACCCGGATGTCACCGGAGTGCACCGGGATCGGGAACGGCTCGGCGGGCGGCAGGCCGGGGTTGAAGCGGCCGTCCACCAGCAGGCCCCACACGTTCCCGAACGAGACGTGGCCGACCAGTTCCTCGATGTCGACCCCGCGGTAGCGCAGCGAGCCGCCTTCCTTGTCCGGTTCTGCGATCTCCGTCTCGAACGCGACGACTCCTTCGAGTCCCGGTACGAAGTCGGACATGGGGCGGCTCCTTCACGATCACGGCTCTGTGCTTGTCTCCCCGTCATGCCCCGTAGCCGGTCAGGTCACCCCGCCGAGCGGGGGTCCGCGGCGGGTGACATCCGGCACACGGGGTCACCATGGGACCGCCCGCGCCGCGGTCCTGCAAGATGTGCGCGTGCACGAACCTCTCCGGCAAGACGACCAGACCGCTCCGCGTCCGGGTGACGACGACCCCGCGGCCATGCGCAAGCAGTACCGCGCGGCAGGGCTCACCGAGGCCGAGCTGGCCGCCGATCCCTACCGGCAGTTCGCCCGGTGGTTCGCCGACGCCGTGCGGGCCGCGGCACGCGGGGAACTCGCGGAGCCCAACGCCATGGTCGTCTCGACTGTCGGACCGGACGGGGTGCCCAGCTCGCGCACGGTGCTGCTCAAGGGCTACGACGAGGGTGGATTCGTCTTCTTCAGCAACCACGGCTCGCGCAAGGGCCGCGAACTGGCCGCCAACCCGTACGTCTCGCTGCTCTTCCCCTGGCACCCCGTCGCCCGCCAGGTGATCGTCAGTGGCACCGCGGTAAGGACCACCGCCCAGGAGACCGAGGCTTACTTCCACAGCCGTCCGCACGGCTCGCAGATCGGTGCCCACGCCAGCCGGCAGTCCTCCGTCGTCGCCTCCCGCGCCACCTTGGAGGACAGGTACGCCGAGCTGGCCGGGCGCTGGCCGGAAGGCAGCGAGGTGCCGGTGCCGCCGTACTGGGGCGGCTACCGGGTACGCGCCCGCGCCGTCGAGTTCTGGCAGGGCCGGGAGAACCGGCTGCACGACCGGCTGCGGTACGTGTCCGGCGCGGACGGCGGGTGGTCCGTGGAGCGGCTGGAACCCTAGGCGCTCAGCACCCCAGCACCCGGCCCCTGACGCCAGGGCGCTCAGGGAGCGAAAAAACGGAACGACCCGCGGGCTGCTCCCCGGAGCCGGATGGCTCCGGGCACCGGCCGGACAAGTCCGACGAGCCCGCGGGTCGGGTGAACTGCGTGGGATTGGCGAGCATCACGCACGCCCAAGTGCGCGGAGCTAGCCCGCAGCCACCTCACGTGTCCGAGTGCAACTCATGCTTCAGACCACCTCCCTTCGTGTGTGCCGCAACAGTAAGAACCTCACGGGGGAAGGCACAAGCCATTTATCCAAACGGCCTGTGACGCGGCCCACACGAGGGTTGAATGTTGTGACGTGCAGCCTTTCGATGCGCAATCCAAGGGTGACGAGCAGCTTCTCGCGGCGCTGCTCGACGGTATGGAGGCGGGCTTGTGCGCCTTCGACCGCAAGGGGGTCGTCACCCACTGGAACGCCGAGGCCACCCGCATTCTCGGCTGGAGCGCGGCGGACGCCGTAGGAAGGCGCGGATTCGACGGCTGGGCGGCCCGCGCCCCGGACGCCAGGCAGGCGGAGCAGCGGCTGCTGGCGGCCATGAGCGCGGACGGACGCCGGGTGCACGAGTTCGCGCTGGTCACCAAGGACGGCAGGCGCGTCCTGGTCCGCACCCAGTCAGCGGCCGTCCTGGGGCCTGACGGGCAGCCCAACGGCGTGTACTGCGCCTTCTCCGAGGTCGACGCCCAGATCGACCTGGAACGCTCCGTCGCCCTGAGCGAGTCGCTCTTCGACGACGCCTCCTGGGGCGTGGTGCTCGTCGACGCCGACCTGCGGCCCGCCCAGGTCAACGCCCACGCCGTCCGGATGCTGCGGGCGGGCCGGGAGGGCGTGCTCGGCCGTCCGCTGGGCGACCTGCTCGGCCAGGGCGCGGAGCAACTGGAGAGCACGCTTCAGCACGTGCTCGCGGAGGGCGCGCCGCCCGCCTCCACCGACCTGTGGGTGAGCCTGCGCGGTGACAGTGCCGGCACCCGGCACTGCTGGCGCAGCGGCTTCGTGCGGCTGGGGTCGCCGCTGGGGGAGGAGCCGGTGCCCTTGGGCGTCGGGTGGCTGTTCGCCGACATCACCGAGCAGAAGACCGCCGAGCACGAGAGCGCCCGGGTCCGCTTCCGCTACCAGCAGTTGCATCGCGCGGACCGGGCAGCCGCGGAGTGCGAGGGCGCCCTGGAGGCGGCGGTGCTCCACCTGGACTTCGCGCTCGCCGGGTTCGCCGACCACGCGCTGGTGGACCGCGCCGACGGTGCGGGACGGCTGGTGCGGATCATCGCCACCCCGGAGGGTGAGCCGGGCCCCGGGCGCCCTGCCGAGGGCAACGTCGTCCCCGTCGGCTACCGACGTGACCACCCTGCCTGCCAGGCCGTCGAGCGGCTGGGCACCGTACGCACCAGCTTCGGGGCACCCGACGCCGAGCGGGCCGCGCCCCGGGAGCGTACCGACGCGTGGGCCGAGGCCAGGCAGTGGCCGGCGGGCACCGTGCACGGGCTGGCCACGGTGCTGCGCAGCAGGGGCCGTACGGTCGGCGCGCTGACGTTTCTGCGGGGTGCCGGGCGCCGGCTGTTCGACCGGGCGGACGCCGCGTACGCCGAGGACGTCGCCGCCAGGGTCGCGATGGCGCTGGACCTGGCGGGAGTGGCGGGCCCGGCGGAGCGGTCGGACGTCGCGGCGGACGGGGACCGGGACGGGCCCGGTGGGCGCTGAGCGCGCGGCGAACCCGGCGCCTTGGGCCGGCGCCGGCGGGCGGCCCGCGCACCGGGCCGGCGGGTCTCAGCGCCGGAAGAAGATCCGGTCGCGGTACTCCTCGAAGACGCGGCCGTTCCACTCGTGGCCGCCGTCCACGTTGCCCGAGCGGATCATCGGGGGGACCGCGCCGCGGGCGGCGAGGTCAGTGGCGGCGGTCGCCATCACGGCTTGCATCAGGGCGCTGGTGACGACGGTGGAGGCCGGCGCGAAGGGCGCGGGAATCCGGTCGTCGGCCAGTTCGGCGTCGCCCACCGGGATCTTGGAGTCCACCACGATGTCGCAGTGGTCCTTCAGGAAGGTGCCGGTCGCGTGCCGGGAAGCGGTCTCCCGGGCGTATGCGAGCGAGGTCACACCGATGACGGTCATGCCCAGGACGCGGGCGTTCTGCGCCATCTCGATCGGCAGGGTGTTGCGGCCGGACAGCGAGATCACGAAGAGCACGTCGCCCGCGCGGGCCGGACTGGTGTCCAGGGCGGCACCCGCCAGCCCCTCGACGCGCTCCAGGGCGCTGCCCAGGGTGGCGGGGACCACATCGACGCCGACGACACCGGGGACGGAGAGTAGGTTGACCAGGGCGAGGCCGCCCGCGCGGTACACCACGTCCTGGGCGGGCAGCGAGGAGTGGCCTGCCCCGAAGGCGAAGATCCGGCCGCCCGCGGTGATCGCGTCAGCGACCGCGGCGGCGGCCTGCCGGACGGATTCCCCCTCCTCGTCGCGGGCCCGGCGAAGTAGTGCGATCGCGGCGTCGAAATAGCGCTCGGCCGGTTCCTGGCGGGGGTCGGTCATGCGGATCACCGTGCTGCCAGGCCCTGGCCGGTGTCAAGAAAACCAGCGTGCGGCGGAGCTGTCCGGTCGGCGCGGAGCCCGATGTCCGTGGGATGAGTCAGAATTGTGGCGGGGCCACGCACGAGTAAATGAGGGGCGCGCATGTCCGGACTGATCGACACGACGGAGATGTATCTCCGCACCATTTTGGAGCTGGAGGAGGAAGGTGTGGTTCCGATGCGCGCTCGGATCGCCGAGCGGCTCGACCAGAGCGGGCCCACGGTCTCCCAGACCGTGGCACGCATGGAACGCGACGGGCTGCTGCACGTCGCGGGGGACCGGCACCTGGAACTCACCGACGAGGGGCGCCGCACGGCGACGCGGGTGATGCGCAAGCACCGCATCGCGGAATGCCTGCTGGTCGACGTGATCGGCCTGGAGTGGGAGCAGGTGCACGCCGAGGCGTGCCGCTGGGAGCACGTGATGAGCGAGGCCGTGGAGCGGCGGGTGCTGGAGATCCTGCGGCACCCCACCGAGTCGCCGTACGGCAACCCGATCCCGGGCCTTGAGGAGCTGGGCGAGGCCACGGAGGCGGACCCCTTCCTGGAGGAGGGCATGGTCAGCCTCAGTGAACTCAACCCCGGCAGCGCCGGCGCGAGCGTGGTGGTCCGCAGGATCGGGGAGCCGATCCAGACCGACGCGCAGGTCATGCACACGCTGCGGCGGGCCGGCGTGCAGCCGGGCGCCGTGGTGAGCGTGACGGGTTCGGCGGGCGGCGTCATGGTCGGCAGCGGCGGCGAGGCCGCCGAGCTGGACCCTGAGATCGCCTCGTACGTCTTCGTCGCCAAGCGGTAGGGCGCGTCGCGCACCAGGACGCGCCATCTGTGCGGTGCGCCGGGTGGTGCGTCCGGTGCACCGCGGGACAAGGCGAGGCCCCGGTGCCGCGTGCGGCACCGGGGCTCTTCCCTCCCCTCGCCCCTCCCCTGCGATCCCCGAAGGACCCGGGACCCCGAGCTTCCCGAGACCTTCCCGCGACCCGCTTCCCCTGCACGCCGCGTCCCGTCCAAGTCCTCCCCTCGGCCCACGCGGCCAATCCTTGAGCGCTGTCACTCGAACGAGCGGTGTTGGGCGCGTGAGCCCCATGTTCGAATAGAAGTTCGATAGCGTTGCCGGTGCAAGGGATCAGCGCGGCGCGGAAGAACCGCGACCGAGCGGCCGGCGGGCGCCCATCTGCACCCGCCGGTGTCGGACGAGGAGCGGAAGGGGGTGCGGGATGGCCACACGGCATGACGTCACGGGAGCGGGCGGTCTGCGGCTCGCGGCGTGGGAGTACGGCGGGTCGGCCGCGGCCGGGCCGGGCGCACCCGCGGGTGCGGGCCTGCCTGCCGGTGCGGGCATGGGCAGGGCCGTACGGGCCGACGTGCGCGCGGCGAGCGGCGTGGCCCTGGCCGCCGGGCGCCCGGCGGCGGACGGGGGCGCCGAGCCCCGCCCCGGAATGCTGCTGCTGCACGGCCTGCTCGGCCGCGCCTCGCACTGGGCCGCCACCGCCAGGCGGCTCGCCCCGCACTATCGAGCGCTCGCTCTCGACCAGCGCGGCCACGGCCACAGCGGCAAGCCCGACGGCCCCTACACCCCTGAGGCGTACGTGCGTGACGCCATCGCCGCCATCGAGCAACTCGACCTCGGTCCGGTCACCCTCGTCGGCCACTCCATGGGCGCGCTGACCGCCTGGCAGTGCGCGGCGCGGCGGCCCGACCTCGTGGCGGCCGTCGTCATCTGCGACATGCGCGCCTCGGCCCTGGGGGAGGCGGGACAGCGGGAGTGGGCGGAGTGGCTGGCGTCCTGGCCGCTGCCCTTCGCCACGCTCGGCGACGTACGCCAGTGGTTCGGCGTCACCGACCCGTGGGCCGATCCGCCTGACCCGGTTCGCGGCGACTTCTTCGCCGAGGTGATGAGCGAACGGGAGGACGGCTGGCGCCCGATGTACGAACCCGCGCATCTGCTCGGCTCCCGCGACCCCTGGATACGTGACGCCCACTGGGACGAGTTGGCCCGGGTGCACTGCCCGGCGCTCGTCGTCCGCGGGCCGGCCGGCGAGTTGGGCCGCGCCGAGGCGCAGGAGATGGTCCGTGTCCTGCCGCGCGGGCGCTACGCCGAGATAGCCGACGCCGGTCATCTCGCTCCGTGGGACCAACCCGAGGCCTGGGTGGAGACGTTGGAGCGTTTCGTCGGTGAGGCCCTCGCCGAACGGGAGGCCGCGGGCTCGGCATGACCCGGTCGGGAGCGCCCAGCCGGTTGGCGGAGACGGGCGCCGACCGGGACGCGGACCGACGTGGCCGCGCGCTCACCGGGCCGCGTACCGAAGGCCGGGACAGGCCCGAGCGAGACGGGCGCCCGCGCCGTCATCACCCGTACGGCGTCGGCCCGTGGCTGTGTCGCGGCGGTGAGGCTGCTGGGAGGCGGGAGCGGGTGTTGTGGTGCCTGTGTGTGGCGAATGTGGAGCCGTGCGTGGCTGTCGGGGTGAGGTGCGGGCGGGACGGGGGTTCGGACTGCGCGTAGTCGTTCGGCTGCTGGTAGCTTGCGTGTCCGCTGGGTTCCACATCGCGACATGGGGGAGTGCGGATGCGCTGTCGGAGTCGTTTGAGTCGTCGAAGTCGCAGTCGAAGTCGAAACCGCGGGGACGGTCAGAGCCGGCCGGGTGCCGCGGGCCTGCGCGGCCGCGCCACGGCGGCCCGGTACGCGGGTACGGCGACCGCCGCCGCGGTGGTCGCCGCAGCACTCCTGCTGACCGGGTGTGGTGGCAGCGGGCGCAGCACCGACGCCAGGAAGGAACCGAGCGCGAGCCGGACGGCCACGCTGCCGCCGGCGCCGTCGGTCTCCGCCGCGAGCACCGGCACGCCGAGCGCGA
Organism: Streptomyces sp. NBC_00448; assembly: GCF_036014115.1. Lineage (NCBI taxonomy): Bacteria > Bacillati > Actinomycetota > Actinomycetes > Kitasatosporales > Streptomycetaceae > Streptomyces > Streptomyces sp. NBC_00448. Next base: position 4,020,317 of record NZ_CP107913.1, on the reverse strand, counting down.
CCGGTTCGGCCACCGACACCGCGGAGGGCGGCGACACCGGTGGGGCGTCCACGGACTCCACACAGACCGTCGAGGGCGTCTGGCTCGCCACCGTCGACGGGGTGAAAGTGCAACTCGTGCTCGGCAAGGGCAAGGCCGCCTTGACCAGCGACCACCTGTGCGGCGGCAGTTACACCGACCGGGACGGCGTCCACCTGACCATGACCTGCATGGACGGCGACAAGGAACGGACCTCCGGACACGGCGTGATGGCCGCGGACGGCAAGACGCTCACCGTGCAGTGGACCGACGGACCCACCGACACGTTCACCCGAACCGGCTTGCCCAGCAGCTGAATAACGCGGCACGCACGGAACAGCGGCACGCACCGAACAGTGGGCGGACCGCGTCCCGTGGGTGACGTTCCCGTGGTGATGTCCACGTTCGGCAACAAACGGGCGGGGCGTCTGGGACGGGGGCTGCATTCACGGCCCCCGTTTGCTAGCGTCCCGTATGGCGGATGAGGTGTCCGCCACGTTTTCCTACTAACGGGGAGGGACGCACATGGCGGGTATGCAGGGCGCCGATATCGCCCAACTGACTGCACTGGCGGGAAAGTTCGGAACCGAGGCCGGTAACCTCGCGACGCTGATCAACCACCTTCACTCTGCGACCAGCAGCAGTGCGGACTACTGGAAGGGCCCGCGCGCCAACCAGTTCCGCAGCGAGTGGGAGCAGCTGAAGCCGACCTTCGAGAAGTTCGTGTCGACGCTTCACGAGGCCCAGAACTCCGCCAAGACCAACGCGACCAACATCGAGCACGCCACCAGCTGACGCTGGTCCGGTCACGTTCGAGGCCGCGCGGTACCGCAAGGGCCGGGCTTCGGAGCATCGCTCCGACCGCCCGGCCCTTCCGCATGCCCCCGCCCTTCCACCCGCCCGGGCGCCTGCCCGTCGTGCCCGCGCCTGCCCCAGCCGCCCAGTCAGCCGGTCAGCCGGCCGGAGACGTAAGCGGGGCCGCGCCCTTGAACGGCGCGGCCCCGCAGGCCAGTTGCACGCAGGTCCCCGTAAAGCGAACCCCGACTACACCGGCTCCGCCGCCTGCACCTGCATCACCGTGCCCCCGCGGATCAGCAGACCGCGGCCGAGCGGGCCGCCGCCCACGTCCCGCGGCAGCCGCACGTTGAACAGGTCGCCCTCGGAACCGCCCTGCGGCGACAGCAACATGCCGTTGCGCGACTTCCGCGCCTCCACCACGAAACCGCGGTACTGCGAGCCCATCGAGTCCGCCGACCCGGCCGCGATCAGCGCGTGGTCGCCGTCCATGCCGCTCTTGACGACCTCCTCCAGCGCCGTCTCCAGCGTGGTGTCGTAGAGGAGTTCGCTGTCGTCCACGAGGACCACGAACTTCTCGCCGCCCGCCTTGCCGGTCAGCTCCGTCAGGTCCTCCGCGCTCGCGTCGGTGCCCATCAGCAGTCCCAGCACGCCGGGTTGACCGGCCAGGTCGCGCAGCGGGGAACGGCGCGGGGTGACCAGCACCACCGGCGTACCGGCGGCGAGCAGCGACCGTGCCGCCGTGATCAGCGCCGTCGAGCGGCCCGACTTCGGCGGCCCGGCGATCACGAACCCGGGCCCGGCGTCCTGCAGATCGATCCCGACCGGCGCCAACTCGTCGCCGCCCACGCCCATCAGCGCCCACAGCGGCGACGACGGCGTGAAGTCCGGGTCGAGCGCCATCGCGTCGGTCAGCGTGACCCGCGGCGGCAGCGCGTCCACCCGCATCGGCCGCTGCGGCTTCGGCAGCCGCCCCACCCGCCCGATCCGCTCGGTGGACTGCCGTCCGATCCGCTGCAGCACCTCCACCTGCGCCTGGCCGGCCGGGTCCGCGGCCAGCAGCGCCACCTGGTTCTCCTGGACGCCGTGGTCGGTGGGGCGCAGCGCCCGTCCGGACGGCATGTTCTTCGGCACGTCACGCGGGCCCAGGCCGCCGTTGACGTAGTCGTTCGGGTCGGCCATCCGCAGGATCAGCTTGTCCGCGAAGACCGACGAGATCGCTCCGAGGAAACCGGACCGGTCCGATGTCATGACGACCTTCAGCCCGGCCGAACCGCCTTCCCGGAACAGCCGCATGGCCCCCTCGATCAACTTGCCGTAGTTGTACGACTCGAAGGTCGAGGTGTAGCCCTCCCAGTTGTCGAGCAGCAGCACCATCCACGGCAGCCGCTCCTCCGGGGTGGCCGCCATCGCCCGCTGCTCGGCTGCACTGGACGCGCCCTTGACGGCGAGGAGTTGCTGCCGCCGCGACACCTCGCTGGACAGCCGGTCCAGCAGCCGCGACAGCCGCTCCGGCTGGTCGCGGGTGACGACCGCCCCGCAGTGCGGCAGCGCCACCAGCGGCAGCAGCGCGTTGGCGCCGCAGTCGATGGCGTAGAGGTGCACGTCGCTGGGCGCGGTGTCGCGGGCGAGCGAGCCGGCGATCGTACGCAGCGCGGTGGAGCGGCCCGAGCGCGGGCCACCGGCGATCAGGACGTGCTCGCCGTGCACCAGGTCGACCGAGAGCCGGGCGCGGGCCTGCTGCGCGGGCAGGTCGGTCAGACCGTAGCCGATCGGCGAGACGTCGCCGGTCGGGGTCGCGCCGGCATCCGCCGGCAGGTCCTCCGCGACGATGTGCTCGGGCAGCGGGTCCAGCCACGGCTTGCGCGGCGCCGGGAAGCCGAGCAGGTCGGAGGCTTCCCTGATCGCGTCCACCAGCACCGCGAGGTCGGTCACCATGGTGCCGTCGTCGCCGTCGCCCTGCGCGCCGCGCGGTATCGGCCGGCCCAGCGACCGCCAACCCAGCGGTGCCACCTCGGCCTTGGTGCGCTCCTGGCCGACCGCCGGGCGGCGGCCACCGATACGCGCGGACTGCACGCCGACCAGCGACTGGGCGCCGGAGCGGACATAGGCGCGGCCTGGCGTGGACTTGGCGATCGCCCCCGAGTCGGGCGCGTCGATGACGTCCCGCGACTCGTCCGCGTCGGTGACGCGCAGCGCGATCCGCAGGTTGGTGTTGGCGCGGATGTCGGCGCTGACCACACCGGCGGGCCGCTGCGTCGCCAGCACCAGGTGCACGCCCAGCGAACGGCCGCGGCGGGCGATGTCGACCAGACCGGCGATGAAGTCCGGCAGTTCGGCCACCAGGGAGGCGAACTCGTCGATGATCAGCACGAGTCGGGGCATCGGCTCCAACTCCGGCCGCATCCGCCGTGCGTCGTTGTAGTCCTCGATGTCCTTGGTGCCCGCGTTGAACAGGATCGTCTCGCGGTGGTGCAACTCCGCGGCGAGCGAGGCGAGTGCGCGCTCGGTCAGGTGCGCGTCCAGGTCGCTGACCATGCCGACGGTGTGCGGCAGCCGCGCACAGTCCTGGAAGGCGCTGCCGCCCTTGTAGTCGATGAGGACGAAGTTGAGCGCGTCGGGGCGGTTGGCCACCGCCAGCGAGGCGATGATCGTCTGCAGCAGCTCGGACTTGCCCGCGCCGGTGGTGCCCGCGACCAGCGCGTGCGGGCCGTCCTTGCGGATGTCCAGGACGAAGGTGCCGTCCGCGCCGACGCCGATCGGCGCAGCGGTCGTCGAACCGCCGCGCTGCCAGATCCCGGCGACCTGCTCGCCCACCGGGTCGGGCATGCCCAGCAGGTCCAGCAGCCGTGCGGAGGTGGGCAGCGCGCTGTCCGCGTCGTCGCGGCTGACGTCGCGCACCGGCGCCAAGGAGCGGGCCACCAACTCGCACCAGTCGGGGCCGACCTGGTCGGCGAGTACTTCGCCGAGCCGTTCCAGGCCCGCGCCGCGCAGGTGCAGCCGGCTGGCCGCGTGCTGGGACCAGCACACCGCGAGCCGCACCTCCTCGGGCAGCAGCCGCTCGTCCTCGTCGACGCACAGCGCGAACATCCCGAACTGCGGCCCTTCCTGGAGGAGTTGCGGCAGGCCGGGCATCCGGCGCAGCAGCCGCGCACCGTCCAGCACCACCAGGACGTACGGGTCCGGGCGCAGCCGGCCGCTCTGGTTGGCGGCGGAGTCCGCCTTGCGCCGGGCCAGTTCCTGGAGGAGCTCGTTGATCCGGCGGCCGGCCGCCTCCTGGTCGGTGCCGATCAATGAGACGCAGTCCTGGCCCTGTTGAGGAGCCAGATGCGGCAGCCAGTGCGCCCAGCTCCACGACTGCTCGGCGTCATGGGCGGAGGAGAGCACCACGATCGACAGGTCGCGCGGGCTGTGCAGCACCGCGGCCTGCGAGACCAGCCAGCGGGTGGTGGCCAGCGCCCTGGCCCGTTCGCCCGCGACACCGATCACGCCGATCTCCGGGAACGGCAGCGGCAGCGGCACGTCGTAGACCAGCGGGAGTTCCAGCGGGGGCGCGCCCTCGGGCATGTTGCCCTTGGGCTGCAACTCGATGTCGGCGGGCAGGTCGGCGACGCCGATCCGCAGCCGCATCGCGTCCGGGTCGGTCAGCCGCCGCTCCCACAGCCGGCGGCGCGGGCCGGTCGCGAAGAGCAGGATCTCGGCGGCGTCAGGGTAGTTGGAGCGCCGCTCCCGCTGGTCGAAGAGCCGGGCGGCCTCCAGGTCCTCTTCGTGCTCGGCCATCGCGGCCTTGAAGCTCTTCGCGGCGTCCTGGTTCTTGCGCTTGCCCTGGCGGTTCTCGCTGACCCACTGGCCGACCATCATCACCGGGCTCATCACGCAGAACAGCAGCATGTAGACCTGGTGGACCATGAAGTACATCATCACGCCGAAGAGCAGCGGGACGACCAGGGTGAGCACCTGGAACCGGGCGCGGTCGTTCTTCTCGCCCTTCTGCGGGACGTACAGCCGCGGCCGCGGCGACAGCGCGTTCAGCCGGGGCGGCCGGTTGTAGGCGAGGCCGCCCTCGCCCATCGGGGACAGGTGGGCGTCCGGCGTGCTCGGCTCGTCCAGCACGAGCACCGACTCACCCGCCTTCACCTGCGCGCGCAGCGGCCACTGCCGCTCCGACTCCACCGGTTCGTTCTCCAGCGTCAGACCGGAACCCGGCGCGCCGATCAGCGTCACGGTGCCGTCCATGGCCACCGAGACGCGCGCGGCGGTCGGCGCCATCGCCGGGTCCTGCACGGTGACGGTGCAGCCCACCGCGGAGCCGATGGTCGCGGTGCCGACACCGAGCCGGGCCACCCGGCCGGCGCCCGGCCCCGCGCACACCCGCAGTTCGTAGCGCCCGGACGGCTCGCCGGTGCGCATGAACGGCCCGATCGAGTCGTCGACGGTGACCCGCATCCCGTCGCGCAGCACCGTCGACGCCTGCGCCTGCGGGTCGCAGGGCACGCCGTCGGCCCACAACACCGGTGCGGTGATGACCGGTTGGGCGGGCCATACCCTCGATCCGCCCGGCTGGCCGAGCGGTTGCCGGGCCGATTGCCCGCCCGGTATTCCGCCCGATTGTCCGCCCGCCCGGGCGCCGCCCTGGTGCTGCCCGGGGAACTGCACGACCACGCCCCCGACCTGCCCGGCCGGCTCCTGCGCCACCGCGCCGACCGCCCGCCCCAGTGCCAGCGCCACGTCTTCCGCGCTCGCGGAGTCGTCGGCGGTCACCAGTACGTCCTGCGCGTCGACGCCCTGCTGTACGACCGTCACGGTCACGCGCATGGCTGTGTCCCTCCCCGTGGGCCCGCACCGGGCCCCGCATCCACTCTGCCTGGGTCCATTAACCATCCCAGAGTTCCCACGAGGCTATAGGCCCGCGGAATCCGCCGGTAAGCCCCGTCACGGGCCCGGCGGGGCCGACGGCTCCGGCGTCCGCCACCGGAACCGCCGTCGAGGGCGGAACCGTTTCTCGCGGCTATGCGATCCTCGTCTACAACACGGGGCCCGGCCGGGTGCGCCTTGTCGCGGGGAAGACGACGTCCTCACGAAGCGGAAGCTCGGCAAAAGGCACAAACGGCAACGGGAGGAGAAGCGGATGGGTGAGTTTTCCGGGATAGATCCGGACGGCCTGCAGAAGATGACGAGTTCGTTCAAGGGCGACAAGGACCAGTTGCGGACCACCGCGACGTCGTACAAGTCGCAGTTCGCCGAAAAGGGGCTGGATACCTCGTCTCTCTCCCAACTGGTCGGCATATGCGGCTGGTTGGACGATCAGATGCCGATGCTCACCCGTCGCTACCACCTGGCGATCGCCACCGAGAAGCCGTATCCGGGGCACAAGGGCATGGTCACCATCGACGACAGCATGGTGAACACCACGGCCCAGTCGCAGAAGGACGGCAAGGCCCTCGCGGACAAGTACAAGGACGCGATCAAGAACGGCGACGACCCGTCCGAGGACCTCTTCTCGGACCTGAGCGCCCACGGGGACGACCCGGACTATCTCAAGTCGTTCTACAACGAGTTGGGTCCGCAGAACCTGATGGTTCTGACCAACGACATGGCCGACGACAACATGTACAGCCGGTACGGCGACCACCCGGACCAGGCCAAGCACGACCGTGATGTCATCGCCAAGACCTTCGGCACCTTCACCAAGGTCGCCTACGAGGGGCAGACCGCCGCCCAGAAGCAGGCGAGCTGGGACAAGTGGTTCGACAAGTTCAAGGACCCCCGGGGCGTCTTCCGCGCCGACTACCTCACCGGGCTGCTGCCGGGCGGCTCGCAGGACAAGGACTACCTGGTCGCGCTGGGCAACCGCGTCTTCGACAAGGACAGTTCGAAGAACGGCAGCGAGTTCATGAACAGCTCGGGCATGGAGAAGGGCGTCTTCGGTGACGACCACTACACCCAGCTCTTCAACGCGATCAGCAAGAACCCCGAGGCGTCGGGTGAGTGGATGGACCACAACTACGACACCATGCAGACCATCATCTACCCGCACGGCCCCTGGGACCTCGGCCAGCCGCCCGCCCGGGCGAAGGCGTTCGCGGACATGATGTCGGCCGGCACGATCGACCTGAAGACGACCAACCGGCCGCTCGCCGAGAAGCTCACCGGCCGCATCATGATGGACAACTACCGCCATCAGAACGGTGATTCGAGCAAGATCCACCCCTACGACCCGATCGACGTCTACTACGGCAAGCTGATCACGGCCAACTGGAGCGACATGGTCTACGGGATCACGTCGCCGACCGGCAACACGCTGTGGGGCGCCGACGCCACCTCGGGCGGCTTCACCGAGAAGATGTCGCAGTGGGACCAGAAGGCGTTCCTGGCCGGCCAGGACCCGAACCGCCCCGGCCTGGAGGTGGGCGCGCCGCTGTGGCAGGCACTGCTCAACGAGTCGGCCCGGAACCCGACCGTCGCCGGCCAGGAGAGCGCGCTCTTCGACTCCTTCCGCACCCAGATCACCAACGAGGTCGGCAGCGCGAAGAAGGACACCACGGAGCACGCGCAGGACTACCGGGCCATGCAGCGCGGGATGATGATGAAGGCGTACAGCACTGCCTTCGAGTACGCCAAGGGCTCGATCGAGACGGACGCCGACGATTGGGCGGAGGGCGTCAACAGTGCGCGAACCGCACTGATCTCGACCGCGAAGGACCTGGCGGTGGGGGCCGCCACCGGTGGTACGGCCGCGATCACCGAACTCGGCACGGAGAAGGCCACGGAGCTGGGTGGGTCCGCGACCGACCTGCTCACGGACTACATCGCCAGCAAGGTGTCGGTGTCCCCGGAGGACGCCCCCGGCCTCGCCGCCAAGTACAAGCAGATCAACGACTCCGAACTCGACGTGAGTTGGCAGCACGAGTATCAGAGCGAGGCCAACTCGCAGCTCAGCGGCGGCGGTTTCTCGTCCGACGTGACGGCGCCGGTCACGATCCACCCCAGGAACGGCTCGCCGAAGACGTACACCGGCAACCCCAAGGACTACATCAAGGCGCCGGCCGACAACTTCATCACGTCCGACGGCACCGTCATGGACATCGACAAGATGAGCCCCCGCCAGCGCACCGCCTACAACAGCTGGCTCATGGACCCCGCGATCGTCAACCACGTGGACTCCCGCGGCTTCACGCAGGGGCAGCAGCTCCAGCACCTGGCGGAGTGAGGAAAGCGGTTCACCAGGCGGCTACCCGGACGCGGGTGGCCGCCTGCCGGACCGGACCGCGGTCAGCTGTCCTGGGCCTTCGGCTCGATCTTCAGGGCGTCGAGGAAGGAACGCAGGACATCTGCGGCGTTGTGGTCCACGATCGTGTGCTGGTCCAGACCGGGTGAGAGCGTGACCGTGGCGGCCTTGCTCTGCCAGGCGCACCGCGAGATGGTGCGCCCCGCCGCCGAGACATCGGCGCACTGGATCGTGCCGCCTTGCTTGCCGGCCGGAGAGCTGGTGATCTTCTCTTTCCCGTCGGTCCCCAGGAGTTGCGAAGTCATCGCGGCCGACCCGGGTCCGTAGTCGGTCTGGTCACTCTTGTAATCCGGAGGGTCGAGGGACACGTCGACCAGTGCGGCGCGGCCGGCTGACCCCAGGTAGATGAGGTCGACGTCGCCCTTGGTGATGTCCGTGTTGTGGGGAGTGAGCCCGGCCCACTCGGTCCCGTCCTTCGCCTCCGTGTACGCCCCGAACGCCTTCGGGATCGCCGCGGTGTGCTTGGTCGGCTTGGAGCCACCGCTGTTCGCGGCCACGGCCCACCAGCTGATGCCGCCGGCCACCACGACCACCGCTCCCACGAGCGCGATGACCTTCCTGCGGCGTTTGGCGCGGTCGCGGTCGGTGGGGTCGGGCACGGAGATCGGGGTGAGCGCGATGGCGTTGTCGTTGTCGGCGGCGTTGTTCGTCACGTGGTCCTCGTCCTCCTGCGGGGGCTAGCAGATACCATAGGGGCAGGTGCGCCGCGCGCACACGGGGACAGCGGGCCGAAAGCGGAAGCCGGGGCATCCGGCCCGGAGCTTTCAGCTCCGGCGCCTGCTCCCGTTCCCGTGCAGTCGGCGCTTCGCGCAAGCGCGGATATTCTCGTTGTGATCGTGTTCGGCTACGGGGGACAACTCGATGGGTGACAGCAGCACCAGCAACCTCGCGCCACAGGCGACAGTGCCGAATCCGGCGATCGAGGATCTGCAGGCTCTCAAGCGCAGACTGATGCAGGATCTCGGCGCGCTCAAGGAGCCGTTGAAGACGACCGTTTCGGACATGGGCGGCGGCAAGGTGTGGGTCGGCAAGACAGCGGACTCCTGGGGCGCCGATGTGAAGGGCCGCCACGGCACCATCCAGACGCTGCTCGGCAAACTCGTGCCGGTGATCGACGCGGAGATCGGCAAGCTCCCGGAGAAGGTCACCCCGGGCGAGGCCAAGATGTACCACATGCCGTACTAGCGGAGCGGAGGGCGCCGCGCGGGCCTGGCCCGGCCCGTACCGCCCCGCAATCCGGCACTGATCGCCGTATCGCAGCATGGCCGTATCCGTGCGGTGGCCCGGATTTCCGGGCAATTGCCGTAGGTGCGGGGGTTCATGGCGGGATCGGGGTGGTTGACCGGTGCGGGCGGACGTCGTTTCGTTCTGTTGCAATGATGTGTGCGGGTTGTCACCGGCCACGCCTTGAGGGCGTTTGTTTGGCGCTGATAGCGTGCGGTGACTTGACATCGGCCTGTGGGGTCGTCGCCGGACAGGAGAGCGACGGACTCGCCGCACGGGGCCGAAAAAGCTGATGCGATGCGCCGGCTCGGGGGCAGTGAAGTGAAGACCAGGGAACGTTCCGCCGCGGGCGGCGGCAGTGGCCGCCAGTCCGTTCCCGCACCGCACTTGAACGGACCGGGCGCCGGGCGGTTGCCGGTCGCGCCGCGCGAACGCAAGCCCGCGCTGGCCGCGCTCGCCGTGCTGCTGATCCTGGTGGGCGCGCTCGGCGCCACCGTGATGGTGCTGCGCGCGGGCAACAAGGTGTCCGTCGTCGAGGTCATGGATGACGTCGCGGTCGGCGACAAGATCCCGGCCTCCGCGATGCAGGAAGTGATGGTCGCCGACGGCACCGGCGTCGACTACATCCGGTGGGACCAGCGTGAGCAGGTGATCTCGCAGTGGCGCGCGGCCACCAACCTGACCAAGGGGTCCGTCCTGGTCCGCTCGATGATCAGCCAGAACTCCAACGTGCTCGCGCCCGGCAAGACCCTGGTGGGCCTGTCGCTGAAGGCGGGCCAGTTCCCCAGCGGTCTGGCCAACGGCCTCACCGTGGCGGCATATCTGGTCGGCAACGACGCCAAGTCCTCCGGCGACTCGTCCGGTGCGACCGGCGGTACCGGCGGCGGCAGTACACCGATCAGCGACAACCTGATCATCAAGGACTTCAAAATGTCCAACAGCAACTTCGGTGACGGCGGCGCGACCGCCACGGTCGTCGCGGACGCCGAGGACGCGGGTCCACTGGCGATCGCCTCCGCGGCGGGCAACGTCTCCCTCGTGCTCGTCCCCAGCAAGCACTGATCGAGCGGCGCGGACGAGGCAGACGAGATGGCACTGATCGCAATCGCAGCGGACAAGGGCTCCCCCGGCGTCACCACGACCGCGGTGGCGCTCGCCGCCGTATGGCCGCGCCGCGTCCTGCTCGCCGAGGCCGACCCGGCCGGCGGTGACCTCGTCTACCGCTCGACGGGCGCCCACGGCGGGGTGCTCAACCCCAACTCCGGCCTGCTGTCGCTGGCCGCGACCGCCCGGCACGGCCTGGCCGCCGAGCAGTTGTGGGACCACGCGCAGCCGCTGGTCGGCGGCCTTGACGTGCTGGTGGGCCTCGCCGCTGCCGAACAGGCCGCGGGGCTCTCCGGGTTGTGGCCGATGCTCGGGCAGGCGTTCGCCACGCTCGCCGAGTCACCCAACGGCGCCGCCGACGTGATCGCCGACTGCGGCCGGATCGGTCCCGACTCGCCGAGCCTCGAACTGCTCCCGCACGCCGCCCTGGTGCTGCTGGTCGCCCGTACCGAGCCGGAGAACCTGGCCCGGGTCAGGGACCGGGCCGGCGCGCTGTCCGCGAAGCTGCACGGCTCGCAGCGCGGTGCCGCCGCGCTCGGCTACCCGCCGATCGGCGTGCTGCTGATCGCCGACACCGGGCGCAGCGCCCGGCTCGCCGCCCAGGTCAACGAGATGCTGGTGGCCTCGCAGATCTCCGCCCGGGTGGTCGGCACCCTCGCCGACGACGCGGCCGGCGCCGAGATGCTCAGCGGCCGGCGCCGCGGCCGCCTCGACAAGTCCCTGCTGATCCGCTCCGCCCGCCAGGTCACCGCCGACGTACCGCAGCGGTACGGGGTCCTGCGATGAGCGAGGTGGACCACTCGCTCGTCAAACGCTTCCGGCAGGAGGCGGGTGACCGCATCGCCGAGCAGCGGCGGCTGGACCAGGTCGCGGCCCGCACCGCGATGTCGCCGGAGGACGAACGGCACTTCGCCCGCGCGATCATCGCCCAGATACTCGAGGACTACGCGCGCGCCGAGATCGCCGTCGGCCGCACCCCGCCGGACGCCCACGGCGAGGAGGCGTACGCCGCCGCGGTGCACGCCGCGCTGTTCGGCGTCGGCCGGCTCCAGCCGCTGCTGGACGACCCCGAGGTCGAGAACATCGACATCAACGGCTGCGACCAGGTCTTCGTCGGCTACTCCGACGGCCGTGAACTGCAGGCCGAGCCGGTCGCCGAGACCGACGAGGAACTGATCGAGCTGATCCAGGTGCTCGGCGCCTACTCCGGCCTGTCCTCGCGCCCGTTCGACACCGCCAACCCGCAACTCGACCTGCGGCTGCCCGACGGCTCCCGGCTCTCGGCGGTCATGGACGTCACCCGCCGCCCCGCGCTGTCCATCCGGCGCGCCCGCCTGGGCAAGGTCTTCCTCGCCGACCTGGTCGGCAACCACACGATCACCCCCGAGGTCGGGTCGTTCCTGTCCTCGGCGGTGCTCGCCCGCAAGAACCTGATGATCGCCGGGGCCACCAACGCCGGGAAGACCACGCTGCTGCGTGCGATGGCCAACGTGATCCCGACGCACGAGCGCCTCATCACCGTCGAGCGAGCCCTGGAACTCGGCCTCGACCAGTTCCCCGAACTCCACCCCAACGTCGTGGCGTTCGAGGAGCGGCTGCCCAACTCCGAGGGCCTGGGCGCCATCTCCATGGCCGAACTCGTCCGCCGCTCGCTGCGTATGAACCCCTCCCGCGTCATCGTCGGCGAGGTGCTCGGCGACGAGATCGTCACCATGCTCAACGCCATGTCGCAGGGCAACGACGGCTCGCTGTCGACGATCCACGCCAACGGCTCCGCCGAGGTCTTCAACCGCATCTCCACCTACGCGCTGCAGGCAAAGGAGCGGCTGCCGGTGGAGGCGTCGCAGATGCTGGTGGCCGGCGCCATCGACTTCGTGGTCTTCATCCAGCGTCGCAACGACTTCCAGCGCGGCGGCACCCTGCGCCGCGTCGTCACCTCCATCCGCGAGGTGAACGGCGTGGACGGCCGCGTCCTTTCCAGCGAGATCTTCGCCGAGCACCCGGACGCGGCGGTGGCCCTGCCCCACGCGCCCATCTCCTGCCTCGACGAACTGCTCGCCAACGGCTACCAGCCCACGGGGGTGTGGCGGTAATGTCCGGCTTCTTCTCGATGACCACGCTCTACGGTCTGCTCGCCGGGGCGGTGGGCGGCGGCGGCATCGCGCTGTTCGTCGTCGCGATGCGCGGCTGGACGCCCAAGCCGGTGGCCCCCGGGCAGTCCGGCGCCGAACGCGCCTCGGAGATCAGCCGGTTCCTCACCCAGCGCGGTTCGATCGCCATCGTGGTCGGCCTCGCGGTACTCGGCCTGACCCGGTGGCTGGTGCTCGGCGCGGCCACCGCACTGCTCGTCTTCGCCTGGGACCGGCTGTTCGGCGGAGCCTCCGACGAACGCGCCGCGATGAAACGGGTCGAGGCGCTGGCCGGCTGGACCGAGTCGCTGCGCGACACCATCGCCGGCGCCGTCGGCCTGGAGCAGGCCATACCGGCCTCCGCCCGGGCCGCCGCGCCCGCGCTGCGGGTCCATCTCGACGCCCTCGTCGACCGGTTGCGGGCCCGCTGGCCGCTGCCGGACGCGCTCCAGATGCTCGCCGACGAGATCGACGACGCCTCGGCCGACATCATCATCGCCGCCCTCATCCTCAACGCCCGGCTGCGCGGCCCCGGTCTGCGGGACGTGCTCGGCGCACTGGCCAAGTCCGCCCGCGAGGAAGTGGACATGCGGCAGCGCGTGATGGCGCAGCGGGCCAGCACCCGGCGCAGCGTGCAGATCGTGGTCGTGGTCTCCGTGGTGTTCGTACTGGGCCTGGCCATCTTCAACCGCGGCTTCGTCCAGCCGTACAGCAGCGCGGTGGGCCAACTCGTGCTCGCCATCGTGTGCCTGCTGTTCGCGGCCGGGTTCTGGTGGCTGCGCAAGCTGTCGAAGATCGAGACGCCGGACCGCTTCCTCGTGCACGGCCCCGAGCGCACCGCCCAACAGCCGCCCACGGTCGGGCAGTTCCCGGCCGGCGGTCCGCAGGGCGCGGCCGGCCGGCAGGGCGGACCCTACGGTGGTGCGGCCCAGCAGGCGCCCGGAGCGGCACAGGCCGTCCCGGGTTACGGAGCGCAGGGCCGTCCGGCCGTGCCGGGACAGGGGGCCGGCAACCTGTGAACACCATCGTCTTCGCGTGCCTGGTCGGCGCCGTCTTCGGCCTGGGCATCTTCGCACTGATCCGGGCGCTGATG